>JAIRTO010000094.1 GCA_031254895.1 Deltaproteobacteria bacterium | reverse complement strand
GTGTTCTTCAGCGTCCTCGGGGGCGAAGACAAACGCGAAAATGCCGTAGCCGCCCTGGGCAAAGCGACCGGATTCGTCCGCTCCTTTCTGGCCGCCGAACTTAAGCTGAAATACACCCCCAAAATCATATTCGTCTATGACCACAACCTCGATCACGCTGAGCACGTCAACGAAATATTGAACCGGCTGAAACAGGCGGAACCGTCTGCGGAACTCTCGGCGGATCGCGCGGCGACCCCTGAGACGGAAATGGCGGCCGAAGATTTGACGAGGCCCCTTTCGGAAGCGAAAGTCGAACGGGAAAAAACGGACGAACGGGAAGGAAAAGACGGAAATGAGGAAATAGAGGAATCGGAGGACAAACAGGAACAGGAGGAAGAAGATGGTGAAGAAGAAGATGATGGTGATGATGGAGAAGATGAAGATGGAGAAGATGATGGAGAAGAAGAAGAAGAAGATGAAGATGATGACGAATTCGAATAAATTGACGAATGGATAATCGCGACCAGAATGACTGCGACCAAAAAAGCCGCGTCTTCTAAGCCATGATTTGCCGGCCTCGATTTGCAAGCCATGGTTTGCAAGCCGCGATTTGAAAGCCGCGAAAAGGCGAACAAGAAAGCGGCGCACCTTATCCGACGGATTTTTTGTCCGACGGATTCCTTTCCGAAGGAATTTTGTCCGAGTAATTATTGTCCGACGTATTTTTGTATGACGTACTGCTTATTTCTTGCTTTCGGAATAAAAGCGACTCTAAATTATCGCCGCCGCTATCGTTTTTTCCTGGCAAGGAGTCCAGATGACCTCGAAGGCCCGCACCGGCCATGATTCCCATAGCTATCCTCCTGCCCCCCTCCTGAAACTTTTGAAGGAGTCCGACAGGACGCTTATCGTCGGTCATCAGAATCCGGACGGCGACGCCTTGGGTTCGGCTCTGGCTCTGGCCTTCTCTTTGCTTTCGCTCGGCCGGGAAGTCGTCGTGGGTCTTTCCGGCATGCTGGCTCCTTCTCTGGATTTTTTGATTAAAGATCAGCCCTTCGTCGTCCCCATGGACTATTCTCCCGATTTGGCCTCTCGCTATGACCTTCTTGTTCTGGTCGACTGTCAGGCGCCTTTCAGAGTCTGGCCGGAAGCCGAAAATATTCCGAAAAGCGAACTGCCCGCCTGCGTCTGCATCGATCACCACAGCGCCGGACGCGGCCCCCAACACTTTGAGGTCGGCTACATCGATCATCGAGCCTCAGCCACAGCCGAACTGATCTTCAAGGTCGTCGAGGCTCTCGAAGTCGAGTTCTCCCCTTCCATCGTCCAGGCCTTGCTGGCGGGACTCATCAGCGACACCGGGTCTTTTTCGCAAGGCAACTCCACCAGCGAGTGTCTCCGACAAGCCTCCGTTCTGGTCGGTCTTGGCGGAAACATCGAAAAAATCAACCAGCACTTGAAGCGCAATTGGTCGCCGGGCCGGATGAAGCTTTTGGTCAAAACTCTGGACACCCTGACTCTGCACCATGACGGCCGGCTGGCTTCCCTTCTTTTGACCGAAGAGACCCTAAAAAAGTCCGAAGCCTCGCTTTCGGAGGCCGAAGGTCTGGTCGAATATCCCCTGCTCCTAGCCGGAGTCGACATGGGGGTTCTTTTGCGCATCACCGGCCAAGGCCAGACCAAAGTCAGCCTCCGCTGCCGCTCTGGCCTGGACGTCCGCGAACTGGCCAAAAAGTTCGGCGGCGGCGGCCACGTTCAAGCGGCGGCATATCTGGACGACAGCCCCGATCCGGCGGAGGCCTTAAACAAGCTTTTGGCGGTCGTCAAACCTTTCCTGACGGAGTCGGACTGTTGAGCAAGCAAAACCATACGGCCGACGAACTGAGCGGAGTCCTCCTGGTCGACAAGATGGCCGGCATAACCAGCCACGATCTCGTCAACATCGTCCGCCGCATAAGCGGCCAAAAGAGCGTGGGCCACGCCGGTACTCTCGACCCCATGGCCACAGGTCTCATGACGGTGCTGTTGGGTCAGGCCACCAAGCTCGAACCATGGCTGGTCAAGGCCGACAAGACTTATCTCGGCCAGGCCCACTTAGGATTGCAGACCGATACGGACGACATAACCGGCCAGATTCTCAGCCTTTGGCATGGCGCCTATCCGAGCTTTGAGGAAATAAGACAAGCCCTCAAATCTTTGGAAGGAACTTTTCCCCAGACTCCTCCGTCCTACTCCGCCATAAAGGTGGGAGGACAACCGGCCTACAAGGCGGCCAGAGCCGGAAATCCTCTGGATCTGCCGCCCCGGATGGTGACGGCCTACAGCCTCAAGCCCCTCGACTGGAGCCCCCCTCTTTTGAGCTTTGAAGCGACGGTCTCTTCGGGTTATTATGTGCGGTCGCTGGCCCGGGAACTGGGTCAGAAGCTGGGCCTGGGCGGCGGTGCTCTAGCCAGTCTGCGCCGACTCTCTTCCGGCGCCTTTTCCATCGAGCAGGCTTCGGCTCTCCCTTCCGACAGAGAGAGCTTGTCGATCAAGCTGATGAGTCCGGAAACGGCCCTGGCTCACCTGCCGAAGCTGAATTTGTCCATGGAGCAGGTCCGATCTCTATGTTTCGGCCAAAAACTGCCTGCTCCGCCCGACAGCCAGGACGGGCAATACGTCGTTCTGGGACCTGACGAGCATCTGGCCGCCGTAGTCGAAATTAACCGACAATCGTCCGACGAGGACGACTGTCCCAAACCCAGGCGGCCTTTCTTGCGGCCGCTTAGGGTCTTCGCGCCGACCGATCTCTGGACGGACGGCGACAAACCATATGGCAGGGAGCAATAATGTCCATAACCACAGAAAAAACCGTCGAACTCATCGAAGCCTACCGCACGCATCCTACGGACACCGGCAGCGCCGAGGTTCAAGTGGCCCTTTTGACCGAGCGGATCCTCAATCTGACCGAACACTTCAAGAAACACCACAAAGATCACACTTCCCGACGCGGTCTTTTAAAACTCGTCGGTCAGAGACGGCGCTTGCTGAATTATCTGCGCAAGCAGGACATCAGCCGCTACCGCGAACTTATCGGCCGACTGGGTCTACGCAAATAAACCCCGAGCGGAGGGCTGACCAATAGGCCCTCCCTTCGCGACTATTTCCGCGAAAGTCATGATGGTTTTTTCGGCTCCGCGACCAACGGAATCCGACAACAACGGAGCCCGCGAGCAACGTAATCCGCGAACAACGGAATCCGCGACCAACGGAATCCGCAACCAACGGAACCAGTGGCCAACGGATTTCAAAAATGCGAAACGCGGCTGCATGACTTTGACGACAAAACTTTAGACGACATGAGCGCTTCCCTTCTCCGGAAGCGCTCGACCAGTCGTCTGACGACGGCGCCGCGAGGCTCTCGCCGCCAAAACGCCGTCTTTGACCAAACGGTCTTGGCGCGGAACGCCAAGAATAAAATAAGTCGAATAGGCCGAAAAAGGCCTCTTTCGAACGATTTCCGACGCCGTTAGCCGCCAATCTGGCGGACGACGTCGTCTTGACGAAGGCAGGCGGCTTTGAACGGCCCTATTTGTTCAAAGTCGGCCGTCCGGAGGTTTTTTGAATATCGCCGGACGTGAGGAACGAGGACGGATATCACACTACAGGGCAAGACCCCCTGAACAGAGGCAGAGAGCCTGGCGGGCCAGGCGATGATCGGTTCACAGCGGGATGTCCCACGACCCGATTCGAAACGAATTGGGCAACAGAGGAAAGAAAAATGAAACTTGAAACGACTTTTGGCGAAGCCAAATTGACCATTGAAACTGGCAAGATCGCCAAACAAGCTAGCGGCTCCGTCGTGGTGACCATGGGTGAAACGGTGGTTCTGGCTACTGCCCAGGCTTCCAAACAGAAACGCGAGGGCATCGACTTTCTGCCCTTGACCGTAGAGTATCAGGAAAGATTTTATGCCGTCGGACGCATTCCCGGCAATTTCTTTCGCCGCGAGATCGGCCGTCCCTCCGAGAAGGAGACCCTGACCTCCAGATTCATCGATCGTCCCTGTCGGCCGCTGATTTCCAAGGGCTGGTCATACGAGACCCAAATCATCGCCCAGGCTCTGTCGGTCGACGAAAAATACGACCCGGATCTTCTGGCTATGCTGGCCGCCTCGGCGGCTCTGTCCATCTCCGACATCCCCTTCGACGGCCCCATAGCCGGCACCAGAGTGGCCAGAGTGGACGGCCAAATGATCATCGCGCCGACTCAGGAGCAGATAGTGGCTTCCGATCTCGTGCTGATCGTGGCGGCCAGCCAGGAGGCGGTGGTCATGGTGGAAGGCGGCGCCTGTCAAGCCAGCGAAGCCGACGTTTTGGACGCCATCTTCTCGGCTCAGGAAGCCGTCAGGCCTCTTCTGGATCTGCAAATCGCCTTGCAGAAAGCCGTAGGCAAGCCCAAGAGGCCGGTCGTCGAGGTCACCCGCGACGAGGCCTTGATGGAAAGGGCGAAAGAACGCTATCGTCCCCAGATGCTGGAGGCCTTGACCACCAAAGAAAAAATGTCCAGGCAGAGCAAGATCTCGGATCTGACGGAACAGGCCCAAGCCGAGCTGATTGAAGAAGCCCCTGAAGGCGCGGCCGACGTGGCGGCGGCCATGCACGATTTGGAAGGCTCTCTTCTGCGCGGCCTCATCGTCAACGAGAACCGCCGCATAGACGGCCGCGTTCTGACCGAAGTTCGACCCATAGCCTGCGAGGTGAGCTATCTGCCCAGAGCTCACGGCTCGGCCCTCTTCACCAGAGGAGAGACTCAGAGCCTGGCCGTGGCCACCTTGGGCACCAGCTACGACGATCAAAAGCTCGACACCTTGATTGGCGACACCTCCAAATCGTTCATGCTGCACTACAATTTCCCGCCCTACTGCACCGGCGAAGTCAAACGCCTAGGGGCTCCCGGCCGCCGCGAAATCGGCCATGGCGCCCTGGCCGAGCGGGCTCTTAAGCCCATCTTGCCTCCCAAGGACAAATTTCCCTACACCATCAGAGTGGTCTCGGAAATCATGGAGTCGAACGGCTCCTCGTCCATGGCTTCCGTCTGCGCCGGCACTCTGGCCCTGATGGACGCCGGCGTCCCCATCACCGCTCCGGTGGCCGGCGTGGCCATGGGTCTGGTGGTCGACGGCGAGCAGGTTTACATCCTGACCGACATTCTGGGAGACGAGGATCATTTGGGAGACATGGACTTCAAGGTCGCCGGGACCCGCGACGGCATCACCGCCGTACAAATGGACATCAAGATCAGCGGCGTCACCAGAGAGATCATGACCAAGGCTTTGAACCAGGCCAAGGACGCCAGGCTGCACATCCTCGAGTGCATGAGCAAATCCATCAAAGCCCCCAGAACCGAACTCTCCATGTACGCTCCCAAGACCTTCATCGTCGAAATCAATCCTGAAAAAATCAAAGACGTCATCGGCCCAGGCGGGAAGATCATCAAAAGCATTCAGGCCGAGACGGAATCCCGCCTCGACGTCGAAGACAGCGGCAAGGTGACCATCTACGCCCCCAACGCCGAAAAGGCCGCCGCCGCCGCCGAAGCCGTCCGTCGGTACACCCAGACCCCGGAAGTGGGCAAGGTTTACACGGGCAAGGTCGTCAAAGTCTTGGATTTCGGCGCCTTCGTGGAAATCCTTCCCGGCACTGACGGACTTCTGCACATCTCGCAGCTGGCCAACGAAAGAGTGCAAAAGGTCTCCGACTACGTGAAGGAAGGCGAGATTTTGGACGTGAAAATTCTGGGGATCGACAAGCAGGGCAAAATTCGTCTGTCCAAAAAGGCTCTTCTCTAACGAACGAATTGTGCTATAATTCAGCCGGGCGCGGGCCTAATAAGGCCCGTCCCGGTTGCTTTTCGTCAACCTCCAAATACTCTCTCCTAGATCCAAACTGGCAAAGCCGGCATAGCTCAATTGGCAGAGCACCTGATTTGTAATCAGGGGGTTGCGGGTTCAAGTCCCATTGCCGGCTCCACCTCATCTTTGTTCCAAACGCCGTAAGGTCTCGCCTTTTCTTTTTTTCCTCGTTTTTCAAAGATTTATGTTCCTATAGAGTCTGTCGCCGTCTCTGCGAGTCCGGCGACATCGCGACTTTTTTGGGTAAACATCGGGTAGACATTGAGTAAATTCGGGATAAAATGTGGGGCAAAATTTCTTTATAATTGCGGCGACAATTGGGGCAAATTTGAAGGAGACGCCTCTTGAGGGAATCTTTATAAAAGCTCTTGTCGTCCTTCGACGGCAATATTTCTAGCTCTATAGGCAATAGCCCGCGCGCTGGCGTCCGGATTCAGCAAATCCATGAAAGCCGCTTCCACCTTCACGCCGTCGTTAGATTGATGCGAAATCTCCGCATGGGGCGCTTCTTCCGATTTGGGGTAAAGCAGGATTACCTTTTCGGCCGCGTATTTCTTGCCGTAAGCGTACATCTGGCACATATCCGCCTGCGAGACGCCGTAGTTCCGCGCATTCTCCGACAGCATCTTCCACTTGGCGTCCATTACGACCGTGGAGCCTCCGTGAACCATCACGATGTCAGGGCGCAGGCTGAAGGCCATAGTTGGCCTGTCAAAGAGGCTGTATCGGCGATCCTGTATCCGCAGCTCCGCGCTATCCCCAATGTGTTTTCGCAATTTGGCGACGACAAAACTCTCGAACACTTTTTCCATAGGAAACAAAAGCGCCAACGCCACTTCGCCGCCGGCATAGGCGGTAAAGCTGTTGCCTTTCAAAAAGACGCGGCACCACGAAAGCGTCTTGCCATAATGACTCATGCTGCGGTCAACGAAAGTCTTTGCGAAGTCGGCGTCATAATTTGTCGAATAATCCACTCCATCGAACAAGGTTAAAAGCCTAACCGCATTCTGGCGGTTTTGGCCGTCCCCGGTAGCTTTCAGCAAAAATCTGAGCGTGGACTTTATCAGCTTGTTCTCGGCCCGATTTATGTTGAAATCGTCGTAGCGCACAAAGAAATGATCCTTGCTCGCCAAGTTGCATTTCATGTTTTGAGAAGCCAGCAGTTTTCCTTTGCAAAATCGTTCGTTGCCTTCGACGGGAACGTATGACGCTTTCAGTCCCTGTTTTGTAAGGACGAGCGCTTCATCCAAAAACATTTTGACGAATATTTCAAACAGGTTCAAGCGCTCGACGCGAAGACGAGAGAAGCTGCGCGCCTTGAAAGCCGCATCTTTCAAGGTTTTTAGCATTTCAAGGAAGACGCGTTTAGCGTCGTTCACGGAAATTCCAGCGCCCGCTATCTTCGGGAGAATTTCGATGACAGTCCCATCCGACATCGTCACCAGCCCGACGTAATTGCGGGCCTTGATGATTTTGCCCGCGCCGCGAAGGGCGGATATAGACAAAAGTTCAACGGCCTCGCCGCCGCCTTCAGATTTGTTGGCCAGAATAAACGCTTCGAGAGCGTCGAAGGTCTTCTCCGGCAATCCTTGAAAACCGCATAACGCCGCCCCGCGAGCAAACCCGCCATATTCGGTTATGGTGAAGGTCTTATCGCAGAAACGCATACGCGTCTATCCTCATGAACGCCTCATCGTTTATTTCGTAGTAGACAGGCAGATCAATATCGGCGTTTCCGAACAATTTATGGGCGTCGCTCTTTTTGACGACGAAACGGGCGCCGTCGTCAGCCTTCTGGTTGTCGCCCAGAACAAGCTGAATCTTCTCGTAATCGTCATAGAAGCATTCCTGAAGCAAAGGGACGATTTTGCCTTTGAAAATGTCCGCCAGCCGCTCCAACGTCGGGTCTTCCTTCAAAGGAAGCAGGTACGAATGCCCGATTGCGTGTTCGCGGTCAAGCAGAACAGTTATCCGCTTATTCAGCGTTTTGAGCATTTCGGCTACGTCCACGACATTGTCGCCATTGCCGACAATAACGTTAGCTAAGACGGACGAGTCCGGCAATATTTCGTCAAAACGAAATCTGCGGCGCAAGGCGACGTCCACCAAGGCGATGGAACGATCTGCGGCATTCATCGTGCCAATAATGTAAACATTGTTGGGAACCCCGAAATTCTGGCCCGAATATGGAAGAATCGCGCGAAGTTGCTCCTTTGCCCCTATTCTCTTTGAAGGCTCTATGAGAGTGATCAACTCTCCAAAAATCTTGGAAATATTGCCTCGGTTAATTTCGTCGATGATAAACACGCGGTTGGGTATTATTAGGCGTTGAGTGAAGAGCTCAGGTCGGACTTTGCGAAGCGTCTCAAGCGCGTCAGAAACCGAAACCGACAATTTATAGACGGAAGAAAGCGTCATGCTCTTGCCGGCGTTCAAATCCGTGATATCCTCATTTAAGCCCTTCGCCAACCATTTTATTGGGCGAAGCCGCTTATAAAAATCGTACTCGTCATGCCATTCCGGTTCGCCGACAATTACGCCAACAGCGTCAATAGTCTTGCTGGAATAA
This sequence comes from Deltaproteobacteria bacterium, assembly GCA_031254895.1. Lineage (GTDB taxonomy): Bacteria > Desulfobacterota > Desulfarculia > Adiutricales > Adiutricaceae > JAIRNQ01. The sequence continues at coordinate 2,158 of JAIRTO010000094.1, read as the reverse complement.
CAAGAGAACACTATATCCCCAATTTGCATGCGGTTGTAAAAAGTGTTGAGAACCGTGCGGCCTCCGTCAGATCCGTAATCTGTGGAATCGGATATGGTTGGACCGTAATTATCCCATCCGATTCGGATATGACCTTTTTCCATGCATTCAGCCCGCGTCGGGTTGTCGCCAGTGCCTTCAAGAGAGACTTTCCAGACGCTCGGGTTTTTGCCGATGCCCAAGTCCAGATCCGCGTCACTTCTGACAGGAGCGCCGGCCTTGTCGCAAAACGCCTTAAAGACGCCGTCGCGCACTTCGTATTCAATATCGCGAACAGTCTCCGTCTTATCTTCGGAAGACACGACAGGACGTATGCCTTCGATGAACTCTTCATATCCGAAGGATTGATGAAAAGTAGTGAAGGCGACTAATCCGTCTTCCTTGTATCTGAGATAGCGAGCAAACACGGCGTCATAATTCTCATGCATAATGTCAGATAAAGGTTTCTCCTCAATGATGGCCACCGCATACTGCGCCGTGCTGTAAGTCTTTCCGGTTCCCGGCGTCCCGTAAAGGATGACGTTCTTTTCCAAAAATGGCTTTGGCGAGGCAGAGTCCGCTTTGGGAACGGCAGCCGTTCCGTCAGATGAGGTCGCCACGCCGGCGGAGTCATTGGAAGCCCAGGCCCTGTATGATATCTCCGGGAAAGAAAGGTTAGGCGATTTTTCCGCAACTTTTGCCTTGAAGGCCTTGATGAAGCTGTCGTGCTCTTCGCCGGAACAGGTTCCGCTTGGCGCCGAGAGGCCGTAATGTTTGGCGCCGTAGGCGCGGGAATTGCCGTCGAGCGGGCAAAAAGTCATTCGGCTTAATCCAAAAAAGTCCCATTGTAACGTAGGCGAAACCGTTGCCGCTCACAGCTATGGCTTTGTCAAAAGCGGTCTTAAACTCTGTTGAAAAGGTTCCGGCCGAGGCTTCTGACATGGCCAAGACGAACAAATCCCACATTTCGTCTACGCCCGAAAAATAAGACCTCCTGTTGTCCAGAACAGGAATGCCTGTAAATTCGACAGGCGCAGCCAGCCCTACCGAAAAAGCGTCGGAGAGAACTTGAGCCCACGCCGTTCGATTTGCCTCGGTGGTTCCTCTATTTATGACGCCCATGACGGTGAACGGGTCGATCTGATGATGTCTTGGCTCCCATCGGTCTTCTCGTTCAAAGTGTAGATACTCCATCAGAGGCTGCTCGGAACCAGCCCTTTTCATCAACTCGAACAGTTCTCCACGCTTATCCTTAAATTGCAAGATTTTGTCGGCAAGAGCTTCATAAAAGAGCGCCCATTGAAATGAATTGTTCATGACGGCAATCCTTATAGCAGAATAAATTATCTTTATCCCCTCTATAGTCAAATAAAATTGTCCGTCAAGACCATCATCATACAATGAAGATGGTCTTGCGAACATTATTCGATAAAGGAGATGTCTTAAAATTTCTCCTGCCACCCGTTGCCGCCAAAATCATATTTCGTGGCGGTAACCTCGGTAAGGTAAAGAACCTGAGTGTTTTCGTCGTCGGGACTGTACATGTCCTTGAGTTCAGGCATCGTCTCCAAAACGAACTGTTTGGCCTCTAAGCGGTCGTCATTGACGGCCACCGCTTGGATGCGGATCCAATTGCCTGCGCCGTCGAAAGCGCAGATCTCTATTTTGGGATTGGCCGTCAACTGCTTGGAAACGTCTTTGATCTTGCCCGTCTGAATGTAAATCTTGCCCTCGAAGAGAACCCAGCTCCCGAACGGGCGGACTCTGGGCTGATCACCTTCGACTGTGGCCAGGTAATAATTGCCGCAGTTTTTGACGAAATCGTACACTTTCTGCACTTTGGGGTCGATTTGCTCTTGGGCTTGAACGAAAGAGGCGTTAACGCCAATAAAGACAAGAGCGACAAATAAGCGCAAAAATAGCGTATTTATGGCCGACATGGTGTATCTCCTTCAATGACAGTGACTATAAAGGCGGATTCGAGAAAAGGACGCCTGGATGACGCCCGATACACCGACATGTTCTCCGCCGAATAGAAACGCTCTGAAAAATATCCCTTTGCCCGCAAAAGACGTGGTCACGTTTGGCAGGCGGAACGAGATGTTCGCGTGTTTTTTGGTTCATGAAAAAAGCCTCAGTC
>JAIRTO010000064.1 GCA_031254895.1 Deltaproteobacteria bacterium | reverse complement strand
AAATGCGGCCTTAAATGATGAGCATGGCCTGTATGGAGACATCTATATAAGAAATTTGATGTTTTTTTTTAGACGCGACGAAGGTTCGTTTGAAATCTCGACGTTGTTTTAGACTCCGTCAAAATCAGAACAGTTTCGCTGTTCTAAGACATGGACGAAGTTTCCGAGTAAAAAGTATTGAGACGACAGGGGCTTGCGAATAAAAAGCGTAATCTGGCATCTCCTTTGGCCGGCCGACCTCCGGTCGACCAAAGGGCGGCGTCAGGCGGCCTCTTTCGGGGGCGATTCTACAGCCGGCCAGGGGATAAAGGCCGAACGAAAGGCGCGACGAGAGCCCGGCGAGGAATTGTTTCCTGATTATTTTAAGGGTTTATTGCCTAAAAATGCCGAAATCAAGCGAGGCCATGAATTTTTTTTTCATTTTATTCCATTAGGGCTTGATCGACTAGGCGATATTTATATAAATATCGCATTTATTTGGATAATATAGATATGAACATATTTTTCATAAAGCGGATCATAAGAACCTGGATAGGCGAATAAAAATACTGAGCTTTTAGGAAGTTACGCTGGAGGAACGGAGGATCAAAGGCGGACGACTTTTGATCTGACCTTAAACCATGCCTATTTCTGCCGAGGCGAATATAAAAAAATGCTTGCAACCCTCAAAAATGTCGTGTAATAATGATCTTCGGTAACTCACTGTACTTTTTTTATTTTTTGGATTGATCCAAATTTAGTTGGCTAAAGGTCTCCAGCCGAATATAGTCAACCTGGCTCATAATCTCATTTTTTAGGGTCGATTTTCTTTCGACCCGCCAAGGGTAAAAAGAGGCATCCGCCTTTCGTTTCTCGTCTTTTCGGGCTCAGTCGATTCAATTTTCGCGAAAACGAAGCCAACGGCTTGAACGGACGGTTGCCGCCTGACTTTTTTCCTCTTGTCTGTCGCCAGCATCCGTCGAAATCAGGGTCTGATTTTCGGCGGTTCTGAACTGCAGGCCATCGGGAGGGGTTGTGAACATGTCGAAACTAACAGCGAAACTGACAGATCGCTCGCCCGACCAAAGGTCGGGTTCCGGAGCTCGGACCGGGATAAAAGCTCTGCTCCCCGGACAACGTCAGCCGGCGGCTCGGTCGGCCAAAACGGTCAAATCCCAAGTTTTGCCCGACGGCCTGGCGAACAAGGCCAAATCTCCGGTCGTCCGACGGACGTCGGTCAAGCGGCCGGTCATCATGCGGGGCGGAGTCGTCTATCCCATACCCAGCCGCAAGATCCTCGATTCCATGCGCAAAGGCCATCCGAACGGCGAGGCCATAAGAGCCTTTCGCCAAGCCATCAATTTGAACGTCAGAGATTTCGCTCGCTTCATCGGGGTGGATCCGGCTACTGTCTTTCGATGGGAAACCATGAGAACGGGCAAGCTCCAACTGGGCTCGTTGTCCAAGGTCTTAAAGTTGGTCAACAGCGTGGCTTCAGGCAAGCCCATAAAGCTCCCCGCCGTTTTCAGGGCCAGCCTCTGAGAACCCGTCATCTTGTCGGCTAACCTTCGGCTGACCTGGCCGCAGGGCGGAGCTCCGCCACAATCTTGCCAAGCAGCCAGGGAGGTTTTAGCCTCATTTGTTCAGAAAGGAGCCTCGGCGGCTCTTCTCCGGCGGTTCTTCCATGGCGGCTCTTCCATGGGGTCTCTGCGGCGGCGGCTCTTCTGCGGAGGCTTAGGAGTCTCTACGGGCGTTTGGCGGCTTGGCCGTCTTTATCCGGTCGTCTTTTTTAGGCGTCCAACCTGTTCGCCTGCGGTCTCCCTCGGCTTGGTTTGAGGGCGCGCTCATCTAGGGACAAGAGTCTTTTGGGACACGAAAGAAGTTCGGCCGGCGAAGGCGACAGAGCGACTCGGGTTTTTGATTTTTTTTTGGCCCAAAAAAAGCGGCGACGATTTACGGCGGCGTTGGCGAACCTGATATGGTTCAGCCCGATATGCTGATATAGTTAACCTTGGCCTTGGCGACCCCGATTTTGACTTCGGTCAAGTCGGGTTTTTTTATTTTCGACTTCTCAAAGTCGGCTATCGCCTTCGGCCTACTTTTCGGTCTGGAGGCGCGGGGTTAGAGGTCTTTCCACCGACAAACGCGTTTTTCGGCCCAGTTGGACAAAAAATAGAAGAAGGCGCCCAACAAGCCCAAGCCAATGATGCCGACGAACATGCGCGGCAAATCCAAAAGGCCCCAGGCGTCCATGATCGCCTGGCCAAGTCCCTGGCGGGTGGCGAAGGATTCGGCCATGAAGAGCACGGCCACGGCCGTGCCGGAAGACAGTCTGAAGGCTGTAGCCGCCGCCGGCAAGGCCGAAGGCGCCAGAACATGACGGACGAGCAGAAGGCGACGCTTGATTCGTCCTCCGGCCGACCGATTTCTGGGCCAGAGACTGTTAAAGGAATCAAGATGGCGCCTGTCCAGGTTCATGACGTTGTCTCTGGTCACGACCAGCACTTGATAGCCGGCGGTCACGGCCACGATGAGGATTTTAGGGGCTTCTCCCAAGCCCAACAAGACCAGGAGAACAGGAAGCATTAGAATTTTGGGGATGGGATAAGTCAGATAAAGGATAGGAGCGACGAAGGCGTCCAGTCGCCGACAGGCGCCCAGAAGCAGGCCAAAAGGGAAAGGGATGATGAAAGCCAACCCTAGCCCCGAAGCGGCCCTGACGAAACTGGCCCAAAAATCGGTCAAAAAGGCGCGATCCTGCAGAGAATGAACCAGCTGAACGCCGACGGCGGCTGGTCCGGGCAAAAGATTGGGACCTAAAAACGCGGCCAGAGCCGCCCAGAACAGAAGAAGGCAGATGATGGGCGGGGCGATTTTGAGGGCTTTATTCACAGGAACCGCTCTTTCTGGAGTCGCTCTCTCGGAGGTCGTTCTTTCGGGGCTCGCTCTTTCGGCCGTCTCGCCGAGCGGGAAGTCGCTGGCCGGACGCCTCTTCGCCTTTTCCGAACCTCTCCGGCTGGTCGGTCGACGGACAAACGTCGGGCTGGCCGCTTATTTTCGCCTCAAAAAGAGTTCGACGGATCCGACGCATCAGGGCCAAACGCCCCAGATCCTGAACCGCTTGCCTTTCAGCCGTCTCGCGCGGGTCAAACGCGCCGGACTTCTCCGGATCAGGAGCCGCCTGGGCCGACGGAGGCCTGAGCACGGCCGATGCCCCGAGAAAGTCCCCGAGAAAGTCAACTTGAGGAGCCCCCTGAGAAGCTTCCTGAGAAGTCCCTTGATAAGTCCCTTGGGAAGTCCCGCGGACTTTCGTCTCTGCCGACTGGGTCTCTCCCGCCAGCCAGGGGGCGGCGACGAAATCGTTTTTGAACCGGGCGACTATGGCGGTCGGCCGACCGCCCAAGACGCAAATCTCTTCGCCGAAAAAAATGGCTTCCTCCAGATTGTGAGTGGCTATGATCATGGTCAGGGACAGCTTTTTCCATAAGGACAGGAGAAGCGCCCATTGGCCTTCTCTCGTCGGCGCGTCCAGAGAAGAGAAAGGCTCGTCCAAAAGCAACAAAGCCGGGTCGGCTATCAAGGCCCGGCCCAAGGTCAATCTTTGCTTCTGGCCGCCGGACAATTGGCCGGGATAGCGTTTCTCCAGCCCGGCCAGGGAAAGAGAGGCGAACATCTCTCGGACTTTGGCTTCGATCCGGTCTTTGGGGAGACCGGCCAGCTTCAAGGGCAGAGCCAGATTGCCCCAGGCGGTTTTCCAGGGAAAAAGGGCCTGCTCCTGCATGACCAGAGACATGGCGCAATCCGTCGGGCTGAGTCTCGCTTCGCCGTCGGTGGCCTCGGAGAGGCCGGCCAGAACATGCAGGAGCGTCGTCTTGCCGCAGCCGGATTCTCCCAGAAAAGCCAGGGATTTGCCGGAATCGACGGAAAAGGAAAGGCCCTCGAAGACTGTTTCTTCAAAAGCTTTGGCGAGATTGGAGACTTCGACGGAGGCGCCTGGCATGCTTCACTTTGTGCGACTTTTTTTGCGTTTTGGAAAAGACTTCACTGCGCTGGGGTTGGCTGGTAGACGACGTCTTCAAAGGCGGGAGCTTCCCTGGGGCCGCCGGCTCGGCCCGTCCCGGCCGGGACGAGGGCGTCGCGGCGAATGAAGAAGTCGACGTAGGCGTCGAACAGTTCGCGGGAAGGCAGCCGCCAGGGCAGAAGCTCGGGGTTGAAAGGCGGCAGCTCGTAATCGTCGCCCAAGGCCGGCGGAATGAGCTTCAATTCGGCCATGAGCCGGCGCGTCTCGTCCGGGTTGTCGTTGATGTAGGCGACGGCCTGGGCCAAGGAAGTCCGGAAGGCTTCGATGACGGAGCGATCCAGATCGGCCCGCAGAGCCACGGCGGCCAGGGGCATGTCCAATATGGTGTCGTCCGCCAGAACCGTCCCTCCCTCTCTTTCGGCCATGGTCAAAAGGGGCTCGGGAAAAAGAGCCGATTCGATTCGGCCGGCGACCAGCATCTGATAGCGCACGGGTATTTTTTTTATGTCCTGACGCGCAAGATGATCGAGAGGAAAACCCAGTTCGGCCAAGATGGCCTCCGTCAGAAAATCGACGATGTACAAGTTGGAGACGGCGACGCTTTGACCTTTCAGCTCGGCCGCGGTTTTGTAGGGGCTGCCCGGCCGGGTGACGAGGCCGAAATTGCGCTTGGTCTTGTCCGTGTGGGAGGACGTGGCCACGACCATAAACGGCAGCCCCATCGAGCGCTGGAGTATGACCGAGCCTATCTCGCAGAAATGGCCGTCGACGGCCCCGGACAGAACGGCGGCGTCTTTTTCCATGCCGCTTTGAAAGGGGATCAGTTCGACTTCCAGACCGTTTTGGCGAAAAAAACGCCGTTGGGCTATATGCAGAGACACGCTGTCGGCTATGGGCAGCGTCCCTATTTTGAGGCTGATCGCTTCGGCCTGAGCTGAAAGCGGCGGGGGAAAAAAGAACGCCAAGGCGATGACGAGCAGAAAAAGCGCGGCGGCGGCTTGGCCGAAAGGTTGGCCGTTTTGGGGCTTTTTGAACGTTCTAAACGTTTTTCTAAGGAGACGGGAAGAAGTTTCGTCAATCATGGTCGGCTCTTTCGTTTTTTTTGCGCGATGTTCCGCAGCCAGGTCAGAAAGGAATGACGGGGCGAAATTTGTTGTCTATTTTCTTCGCCTCTTCAACGAGATCGTATGGTCCTATTTTGAGCCGAAATTTTTTGACGGCCTTGATGACGGCCTCGACGTCGTCCGGCAGACGTTTGTCTTCGGAATTGAGGCTAAAGCAAACCGTGTTGCCGCAACGTTGTCCCGAAAATAGAAGCGGCTGGCTCGAAAAGACTTCCACGGTGTTTTCCAGCTGTTCGACGTAGCGCAGCCAGGACGTCTGGTGAAGGTTTTGAATGGCCAAACCTTCCGGGGCCAGCTTTAGCTTGACCAGCTCCAGAAATTCCCTGTTGGCCAGATGGGCCGGAATGTAGTGGCCGTCGAAGGCGTCGAGCCAGATCTGATCGAAGGAGCCGTCCGGGGCGCAAGCCACGTATTCCAGTCCGTCGCGGATGGCCAGCGACACGTTGCCGCCGGCCTCGAAGCCGAAATAGACGGAGGCCACCTCGGCGACCAAGGGATCCACCTCGACGACGGTCAATTCGTGTTCGGGCAGATATTGCTGGAAAAGCTTGGGTATGTAGGCTCCGCCAAGCCCTAGCATGAGTATTTTTTTGTTTCTTGGAGAAAGAGCCAGGCCCAGAAACATGAGGCCGGGGTATTCGAAGACGTCGTGGGAAGGATTGGCCAGATTGATGGAGGTTTCGGCTTCGTTGGCGTCGGGGCCAAGATAAAGCGTTCGGGTGTCCCCTCGGTCGGAGACGGTTATGTGATTATGTTCCGAATCCCCTTCGAAGACGACCGATTCGTCTTTTTGTCCGGTCAGATTGCGCCAAAGGGGCTTTAACCAGCTTTCAGATTTCTTTTGGGTCATTTTGGCCGATGCTTTTTGAATTGAAGGTCCGTCGGCTGAAGCGCGCTCTTTTTTGGGAAAATCTTTGCGCGAAGACATGGAAAATCAGCGTTGTCATTATAGAGGCCCCGGCCTGTTTTGACAATCAGGATTGGTTAAAGCCGCACATTTTAGCGGCGAAAAGGCGTTGGAAAAAAAACGAACCGTAAAATCGGCTTTTCGACGTCGCCTCAAAAAACAGTTTTTTTTCGTCGCCTCTAAAAAAACGGCTTTTCGTCGAGGATCTTTGGCGTCTGGAGCGCGAGGAGGCCCGGATGCGTGGAGGAGCCGAAGATTTGGCCATTTTGGGACTTAGTCGGTTCGGACTTGTTTAGGATATGTTTCGCCGGGATAAAGCCCGTAATCGTCGCTGACGTAATCGCGATCGAAGGGCTCGGGGTCGGTTCGGAAAAGGATCTTTATCGGCGAACGCTGATTGAAGGCCAGTCTGACGTTGACCGAGTTCAAGAGGGCGGCCTTGTTTTTGGACAGTCTCGCTTCTCCCGGAGTCAGAGGCGGGTCTGGCTCGACGAGCAAAGTCAGACTCTCCGGAGCGGCCAGGAAGTCCCTTAAGCGTTCGGAGAGCTCTTTCGTGTTGGCCACGGAATTGTCCAGACTTATGGTTAAAAGCATTTCCAGAAGATCGGCCAGTCTGCGCGCTTGTTCCTGAACATCTCGCGCCTTTGTCTCCGCCATCCCCCCTGTGGCCGAAGACGGGGCCGCCGGAGTTTCAATCGGGTCGTTCCCCGACACAGAGACCGCCGGAGTTTCGTTCGGGTCATTTATCGACTCCGCGTCAGCCGGGGTTTCGTTCGGGGCGTTTGCCGACTCCGCGTCAGTCGGAGTTTCGCTTGGGTCGTTCACGGACTCCGCGTCCGACGGGGTTTCGTTCGAGTCGTTCGCCGACTCCGCGTCCGCCGGAGTCGCAGTCGGGTCATTTCTCGACTCCGAGCCCGCTAGGGTGTCAATCAGGTCGCTTCCTGACTCCGCGTCCGCCGGAGTTTCGCTTGGGTCGTTCCCCGACTCCGCGTTAGCCGGAGTTTCGCTCGAGTCGTTCACCGACTTTGCGTCCGCCTCGGTGGCTTCGGCGGAGAGGGGCTCGTTCAGCAGGCCCGCCAATAATCTTCTGGCCAGCCCCAGATCGTCCACATGGGCCACCAGTCTTTCCAGAGAAGAATGATGGAGACCAGGCTCCAAAAACGGGGCGAAAGCGTTGCCTGCGGCCAGACGGCCTAGGCTTTCCAGGCTGCCTTGGTCGAGGTGGGCCAGTTCCAGACTCAAGCGGCCGGCGGCCAAGGCTGGCATTTCGAACTGCTCGACGTCCAGACGAAACGTCTGGGCGGACTGGTCGTAATCCAGAGTCAGAGTCAGCGCGGCTTCAAAGCGGGTCAAGCCGGATCTGACCAAAATAATCGGCCAAACGGATTCGTCAGCTGCTTCGGCGTTCGGCTTCGGGTCTTTGGCGGCTGCGGAGCGTTCCTCGGCCTCAAGGCCGTCGTCCGAGCCGTCAAGCCCGCTATTTCTTTCAGTCTGCAAAGGAGAGTCGGCGGCGTTGGCTTGAAGGAGAGCCTGAGGCGGATCCAAATCCAAGCTTAGGCCCGAGACGGCGGCTTTCAAGCTCCGTTCGGCCAGGGGAGCGAAATCGGCCTTTTCCGCCGTCAATCTCAGGCGGCGGGCGGCGAGGGAAAAATCTCGAACTTGGACGCTTCTTGAGCCGAACTGTCTGGACACGGCCAGATCCGCCGATAAACGCCGGTAGAACGGCTGCGGGTCGGCCAGAAAATCTCTGAGATTGGCCAGACCGAAAGCCTTGGCTAAAAATCCCCGCTCGGCCGAGACGCCGTCGACTCTGAAAGAGCCCAGCCTTAAGCTGGAAAATGGATTTTTCGGAGAGTCGGGCCAAAGGCAGACGAGTTCGCTCAGAGTCATCTCTTTGGCTTGACCGGAACTGACGGGCTCGGTCAGACGGAAGAAGGCCAGAGTCAGTCGTTTTTGGTCGTC
>JAIRTO010000049.1 GCA_031254895.1 Deltaproteobacteria bacterium | reverse complement strand
GGATCTTTTTCCCCTTTCCTGACCCTCTCTCGACGTCCAATATTTCCCTATAGCAATATTTATTTAAGTTTAACGCCTATAAGCTAGTTCCAAACAGCCGTCCGCCTCGTCATTTTCTTCTTGCAATTGCGACAAAGTTACGATAACATTAGTGCACACAGGGTTTGTCGTCCCGGTTCAAGTCGACATAGAGCGATCCGCCGGACGCGGACAAATCCGGCGAAACTTTCAAGCCGGTGGGAACGAATAGGTGAGCAAATGGTCAGCATGTCGCAAGTGAAAAAAGGTCAGTCATGCGTCATCCGCGAATTTGACTGCGAACCCCGTTTTATTTCCCGGCTTTTGTCTCAGGGTTTGACTCCGGGGACGAAAATAGAGGTCAAACAGGCCGGGTTCGGTCGCCCAGTCCTCATTCTAGCCCGCGAGACCACCCTGGCTCTTAACTCGAGAGACGCGAAACAAATCAAAGTCGAGGTGGTCGACCGCTGAATTTGCGGAGAAGACCGGACGAGGCTTTCCGCTTATTCTTCCGTATTTTTTTCGATCTTTCAGCCCTTTCGGGAGCGATTCCGAAAGGGCCTTTTTTTTGGCCGACGGCAAGCGCTCAGTCCTCGGGCCGTTTTTTTTCGTCGAAACTGACAAAAAGCTTGACTTGATCGCCTCGTTAGTGTATTTTTGGCCAAGCTGTCAACGCTGACCAGGCATAATTATGATCTGGCTTCGTCTTTGATTTGCTGCAGGGGCTTCAGCACCCTCCGAAAGCTTCTTTGGAGGGTTTTTTCTTAGGCTGAAACCGTTTCAGCCCGCCCTTGGCCGTCCGAGAGGAACAGCTTTTCAAAAAAGCTTCTCTTTTCGGACTGTTCGACAACCAAACCCTCTTTGCTAAAGTGGGCTCCGCCCGCTTTCTTTTTTCATGCGGCCTGATCTTGAGCCAGGTCTCCTTTTTAGGTTCCACGCGTCCCTCAAACAGGGCTTTCAAACAAGGTCGGCGTCGTCCGAAACAGGGTTGGCGTTCTCCTCAACAGGGATGGAAAGTTTAAACGTCAGCCTGACCGGAGGCTCTTGTCGGGATAGGCTCAAACCGTTTTTTTCCGCGTTTTGCGTTCGTCCGACAAAAAAGCGGAGCAGTTCTAGTCAGCGTCATGGCGAGGTGTTTTTTGCAGACTGGCCCGAATCGTCCCAGAAATGAAGGCATAAAAAAAACGCCCGGTCCCTCCGAACGCGACAAAGCCGCTTTGAAGGCCTCCATTGACAAGCTTTTTCCTCTTCTCGAGCCTCATTTGAAGGAACTTGGCCTGGAAGTGATCGATTTGAGCCTGCTCATTCAAAGTCGCCGTCTCATAGCCAGATTCACCATCGACAAGCCTTGGACTCCGCCGCTCGATAACGCCGCCTCGACTGAAGAATCGGAACCGAGTTCGACCGAGCCGAACATGAGCCCCCCTCTGGAAGCTGCGAGCGCGTCGGAAGGCCAAGATGCCCAAGAGGGAAAAGAAGGCGAAGAGAGAAAAGAAGAACAAGAGGGACGAAAAAACGGCCGGAGGAAGTCGGCCAAGCCGGCCAAACCGGCCTTCGTCGGTCAAAACCGGGGTTCCGGGGTGACCGTCGACGATTGCGCGGCTCTCTCCAGGATTATTTCCTCAATTCTGGATCAGATCGACTCCGACCAAGGTCCCGAGTACTCCTTGGAAGTCTCAAGTCCAGGACTTGATCGGCCTTTGCGCGACCAAAAAGATTTCGAACGTTTCGCCGGACATCTGATCAAATTGAAGCTGAACCGCGACGGCAAAACATCGAGCCACAAGGGCCGTCTTCTTCTGTCGCCCTTGCGTCTGTCCGCCGGTCAAGGAGACGTTCCCTTTGATCTGAGCATGGTCGTCAGCGCCCGTCTGGTTCCGGAACTTTGACGCGCCGCCCCGGCCCCTTTTTCCGGCCGGCGTCTTAAAACTAAGCGGCGAAAGCTTATCCGTTTTGATCGGCGTTTCTTTGCGGCCCTCTTTTTCGGCTTATTTTGGCGGCCGAAGATGGCCGCGACACATATTTTGGAGACTTTTCGCTCCAATCGTTTCGCCCTAATTCGCCAAAAATCCGCAGGCTGCGGACATATTGCTTGACGATGGGCAACAACATCTGAAATTCGAAGGTTTCCTCGGGTGATTATTTATGGACAATCAGGAATTGAAGAGAATAATTGATCAGATTTGCCGTGACAAGGGCTTGGATCGCGCCAAGCTCATCATCACTCTGGAAGAGGCCATTAAATCGGCGGCCAAACGCAAATACGGCCTCAGCGACAACTTTGAAGTCAACTTTAATGAGGATACCGGAGAAATCGACGTCTTCCGATTCAAAGAGGTGGTCAACGAAGTGACCGTCCCGGAAACCCAGATCTCGCTGGCCGACGCCAAAAAACTGGACCCCGAGTCCTCGCTGGGAGAGGAGCTGGGCGTCAAGCTGGAAGCCGCCAACTTTGGACGAATTGCCGCTCAGTCGGCCAAGCAGGTCATCATCCAGCGGATGAAGGATGCGGAAAGAGACCTCATTTTCGACGAATACAAAGATCGCGTCGGGGAGATAGTCACCGGAATCATACAGAGAGTGGACAAAGGAAACATCATCATCAATCTGGGCCGTTCCGAAGCCCTCTTGCCGTCTTCCGAGCAGATCCCCAAAGAGACCTACTATCACCGGGGCGAACGCATCAGGGCCCTCATCATCGACGCCAAGCTGGTCAGCCGAGGTCCTCAAATAATCCTCTCCAGAACCCATCCCGATTTCTTGTCCGCTCTCTTCGAAGCCGAAGTCCCCGAGATCTCCGAAGGCATCGTCAAGATAGTCTCCGTGGCCAGAGAGCCCGGCAGTCGCGCCAAGATCGCCGTGACCACCTCCGACCCGGAAATAGATCCGGTCGGAGCTTGCGTGGGTCTGCGCGGTTCGCGCGTCCAAAGCGTGGTTCAGGAACTCAAGGGCGAAAAAATAGACATCATCCCTTTCAATCCCAACATCGGCCGCTTCGTGGCCAGCGCCCTGGCCCCCGCCGGGGTCATCAGAGTCGTTTTGGACGAGGACGCCCGTTCTCTGGAAGTGGTCGTCCCCGACGATCAGCTTTCCCTCTCCATCGGCCGCAAGGGCCAGAACGTCAGACTGGCCTCCAGACTGGTGGGCTGGAGAATCGACGTCAAAAACGAATCCAAGTATCAAAGAGCCCTGAAAGACAGCTACCAGTCGCTCCTCAGACTTCCCGGCGTCGGCGAAGTCACGGCGGATCTTCTTTTCGAAGCCGGCTACGGCTCCGCCAAGGATCTGGTGGAAGTCGACCCGGAACAGCTGTCCATGATAGAGGGGCTGCCTTTGTCCAAAGCCAAGCAAATCTGGGAGGCCGCCAAGGAATACGTGGACAACCTGGCCCGCGAGGACGCCGAGGAAGCGGTCAGAGAAGCGATGGCCAAGGACTTTTTCGCTCAAAAGGCCGAAAAGGGCGATGAAGAGGGCCTTTCAGGCGCGACGACCGACGACGGGACCGACTACGGTTCCGATGACGAGACTGAAGTCGACGCGTCGGCCGACAATTCCAGTCCGGACGCCGCCCAGGCCAAGCGAGCTCAGACTGCGGAAGCTTCGGACGAATCCGCCGCAACTGAGGCGGCCGCCGAAGCCGAGGCGGCGGACGAAACAGCCGACTTGTCCGCTCCGGCCAGCGGCTCGGATGACGAGACTGGCGGCGATCTGGCCGCAGACGACGGTTCCGGCGAAGAGACGAGCTCCGAAGAAGATTCGACCGTCGACCAAGCCGACGCCGAGACCCAAAATGAAGTAATTTAATTGTTCCCGACTGACGGAAACCGAACGTTTCGACCGACGCCTGTCGCTGACGAGGGTCATTGAAAAAAATTCGCAAAGGCGGTTCTGAAAATTTAAGCCAAATTTCAGGACCCGTCAGGACCTGCCTGGGTTGCCGAACCCGCCGTTCCGCCGAAGAACTGGCCAGACTGGTCTTGGACAAGAGAGAGGAGCCGGCTAAGGTCGTATGGGATCGCGACCGCCGTCTTCCGGGCCGAGGCGCCTGGGTTTGCGCGGACGATCCGGTCTGCCTGACCAGAGCGACCTCGAAAAACAGGCTTGCCAAAGCTCTGAGAGTCGGCGAGGTCGACGTTACTTCGCTGACTGAAATGACCGAGAGGTCTACGGATAAACCTCCGACGCCGCCTGCCCCGCCGGGCGGGAGGCCAGACGGCTCGAACCGTCTGGAGGAAAGCAATCCAGCGTCAAGCACGCAGGGACATAGGTGTCAAAGGGATGGGTAAAAAAAGGATTCACGAATTGGCCAAGGAACTGGCCATGACCAGCGCAGATCTTCTTCAGCGGATGAGCGAGCTGAACATTCTCCCGGGAAACAAGCTCGGTCCCTCGCACAGCGTCGAAGATTCCGTGGCGGAAGAGATCAAAAGCAAGATTTCGGACTTGCTGGCCGCTTCCAGCGCCAAGACGGTCATCAGACGTCGCAAGAAGTTCAACGAGGAACAAGCCCCTGCGGCCGAACAAGAGACCGTCCCCGTCAAGCCGGCGGCCAGACCGGACTTCCCTCAGGCTGACGTCCCCGCCGAGTCCGTCGAGTCTCTGGCCGCGCCTCAGCCGGAAGACGCGGAGCAAGCGGCCGCGCCTCAACCCTCCCGACAGGGCGACAGAGGCGGCAAGAAAAAAGGCTCCCACCCCAAATTCGAGACGGCCACCATCGTCGGCGTTCAGTCGACCATCAGAACTCCAGATCATCGAGGCCACGCCAAAGTGCCTTCCGCCACCACACCCGAAAAAGCTCCGCTCCCCGACTTCCTCAAGTTGTCCCCCACCCGGGCCGCCGCCGAACCGACCGCGATCGCGCCAAGCGCCGATCGTCCTTCCGCGCTCGCCGTGCCGCCGCCGACGCGGCTTGACGCTCCCGAACCCCTCCCCCTTTCGCCGGAGACTCCGTCCTTCGCGCCAAGCGGGCCGGCCGGAGAATCCCAGCTTGAAGGGGCTCCGCTTCAGCGAGAGGAGCTTTCCGCCGACCAGAGAAAGCCCGAGTCGGGCGAACGAGTCTCTGATTCGGCCCAGAGCCGGGAACAAGGTCGTCCAGGCTCCGGGCGCGAGGGCGGCGCCGCCGAAGGTCGCGGCCGCGATCGTCCCGGCGTCGACAAGCGGAAAAGAGGGGGCAAAGACTCGCCCCAAAGGCCGCAGGAGCAGCGCCGACAAACGACGGTCTACATCAACGAGCCGGCCAAGGTTATAGGAGTGGCCAAAGGTTTCGCGCCTTCTCCCGGCGGAGAGAGGACCGAGGGTTTCGTCGGTCGTCAGAGCCTGATGAACCGCACTTTTACGGCCGGTCAACCCGGCGGCCCGATCTCGGCCAGGACTCCCAGGCCGAGACCGGCTCAGGACGGAACGGCCAGGCCCCCCAGGCCGGCGGGCGCTCCTGGAGCGAAGCCGGGTCTGGGCGGAGGAGGTCGAGGCGAAGCCGGGGCCTCTCAGTCCGAGGGCAGTTCCCGCAAAAGAGGCGATCGTCGGAAACGTTCGGGCGGCGGAGCTTTCCAAGAGCGCGGCGCCGAGGATAAAGGAGCCGCGAGACGCCGCGAACTGGTGGAGCGGACCGACCTGTACGAAGGCGCTTGGGAAAAAGTCCGCTCCAAGAGACCCAAAACCAAAAAAGTCCAGCAGTCCAAAACCGAGATCACCACGCCCAAGGCCATCAAGCGCCGCATTAAGGTGGACGAGGTCATCACCGTCTCCGAATTGGCTCACCGCTTGTCTCTCAAAGCCGGAGACATCATCAAAAAGCTCATGAGCCTGGGCGTCATGGCCGGCCTCAATCAGTCTCTGGACTTCGACACGGCCACGCTGGTGGCCGCCGAATTCGGCTATGACGTGGAGAAGAGCGCCTTCGACGAAGGCGACTTCCTGCCCATGCCGGACGTCACCGACAAATACCCCGCCATTCCCCGCTCTCCGGTGGTCACCATCATGGGCCACGTCGACCACGGCAAAACTTCGTTGCTGGACTACATCCGCAAGACCAAAATCCAGGAAGGCGAAGCCGGCGGAATCACGCAGCACATCGGCGCCTACCACGTCAAGGTCGGCGACCGCTACATAACTTTTCTGGACACGCCGGGACATGAGGCCTTTACGGCCATGCGGTCCAGAGGCGCCCAGGTCACGGACATCGTCATTCTCATAGTCGCCGCCGACGACGGGGTCATGCCCCAGACCAAAGAAGCCGCCGACCACGCCAAAGCGGCCAAGGTGCCCATCATCGTGGCCGTCAACAAAGTCGACAAGCAAGGGGCCGACCCGGACAAGATTCGGCGGCAGATGGCGGAAATGCAGCTCACCCCGGAAGAATGGGGCGGCCAAACCGTCTTTGTGGACATCTCCGCCAGAACGGGTCAAGGCGTGGAGGATCTCTTGGAGATGATCCTTCTTCAGGCCGACATTCTGGAGCTTAAAGCCCGCAGCGACGGCCCGGCCAGAGGCAGCATAATCGACGCCAGACTGGACAAAGGCCGCGGGGCCATGGCCACCGTTCTGGTGGGCGAAGGGCTTTTGAAGCTGGGAGACTCCTACGTCTGCGGCGTCCATCACGGCAAGATAAGAGCCATGTTCACCGATCAGGGCCAAAAGATCGAAAAAGTCGGCCCGTCCGTGCCGGTGGAGATCCAGGGCATAAGCGGCGTTCCTCTGGCCGGAGACGAGTTCATCGTCATGGAGGACGAAAAGCAGGCCAGACAGGTCAGCCAACATCGCCTCCTCAAGCAGAGGGAAAGCGTCTTGGTCAAGACGAGCAAGCTCACGCTGGAGAATTTGTTCGATCACATCAAGGCCGGCGCGGTCAAAGGACTCAACCTCATCATCAAAGCCGACGTTCAAGGCTCTTTGGAAGCCATTGTGGACGCCGTTCAGAAATTCTCGACTCCCGAAATAAAGATTTCGTTCATTCACTCGTCCATAGGCGTCGTCACGGAAACGGACATCATGCTGGCCTCGGCCTCGAACGCTCTGATCATCTGCTTCGGAGTGAAGCCGCCGTCGGCCAAAGTTCAGGACGTGGCCGAAAGCGAACAGGTTCAGATCCGCTACTACGACGTCATCTACAAGCTTCTGGAAGACATCAAGGAGGCCATGGCCGGTCTTCTGGATCCGGTCAAGAGCGTCAAGGTCATTGGCCAGGTGGAGGTCAGAGCCGTCTTCTTCATCACCAAGGTCGGCCACATCGCCGGCTGCCACGTCACCGACGGGAGAGTCATGCGCGGCTCCCGAGCCAAACTCATTCGAGGGAAAGAGACCGTCTACGACGGCAAGATTTCTTCCCTAAAGCGCGAGAAAAACGACGTCAGGGAAGTCTTGGCCGGCTACGAATGCGGCATCGGTCTGGAAAATTTCAGCGAAATACGGGAAGGAGACCGTCTGGAAATCTATCAGATTGAAGAAACGGCGGCCACCGTCGCCCAAATCAACGAAGCGGTGGAAAGAGCCGCCGCCGAAGCGCTGAAGAACAAAGCGGCCGCCGAGGCCGGGGCTGGCGAATGAGGCGAACATGACAGTCGTGGGCGTCCTTCTGGCTACGCTGCGCATGGAAGGCAATTCCAGCCTCAAGGAGAAGAGGAGGATCGTCAAAAGCATTTTGAGCCGGGTGAAAGCCAGGTTCAACGCCGCCGCCTCGGAAGTCGGCGGTCAGGATCGTCATGAAACGGCCGTCCTCGGTTTTTCGGTCATAGGCTCCGACGCCAGAATTCTCAATCGAGTTCTGGATCATATCCAGAATTTCGTCGAAGACAACGCCGACGCCGAACTGATCGATTCGGAGATCATCTGCCCGTTGTACGCCGACGAGGCCGACGACGGCCTCGATTTTGAGGATCAGGAGCCCTAAAAAACCTTCCGGCTGGGGCGGCCGGGAACAACTTCGTTTTTTTGGAAAATGTTTTTTTGGAAAAGATGACCCAATGAGTCGACAACGTCTAGATAGAATGAACAGCCTTATTTGCTCCGCCGTGAGCGAACTGATGAGAACCAAAAGCAAAGATCCTCGGCTGGCGGACATGACCGTCACCAAGGCGGACATAAGCGCCAATCTCCGGACGGTCAAAGTGTTCTTCAGCGTCCTCGGGGGCGAAGACAAACGCGAAAATGCCGTAGCCGCCCTGGGCAAAGCGACCGGATTCGTCCGCTCCTTTCTGGCCGCCGAACTTAAGCTGAAATACACCCC
>JAIRTO010000006.1 GCA_031254895.1 Deltaproteobacteria bacterium | reverse complement strand
CGGACCCAGCTCGCCTCGGACGTCGGAGCTGACCTGCAGGATCTCCCTTTCGCTGGTCTTGACGCGCTCCACGTAGCGATATCTCTCGACCCTGACCTTCAAGGCGGACATGGTCAGATCGTTTCTCAGAAGGTCCACCACCGTGGCGTGTTCGGCCGACTCCTTGAAATCGTCCAGGATGATCTTCTCGGCCCCGGGCACGGCGGCGTTTATCGTCCCCTTCATCGGGCAAGTGGAGATCGTCCCGTTCCCGTCCACGGCGACGAACCTCTCCGGAGAAAAGCAGACGAAGCGGCCGGGCAGATACAGGCTGTAGGGCGCGTCGCTCGCCAGAAAGATTTCTTCCAGACTTAAATCGCACTCGATGGGGGTTTGCAGAGTCAAATTGACCAAATAAGAGTCGCCTCTAACCAGTCCCCTAGCCGTCGTCTCGAATTTGCGCCTATAGCTCTCCAAGCTCTCGGGCTTGGGGAGAATTTTCGTCCGTTCAGCCGCTTTGGGGGCCAAGCCGCCGGATTGGCCCCCCTTTGGTCGGTGACCTCGCCCCTTTACGGAGAAATAGATTTCCTCGCCGGAATGAGGGTCTTCCGAAAAGAAGCCGCTCTTCAATTCGAAATCGACCCCAAACACGAACTGACGCCTTTTTCGGCCGAAACAATTCATGGACTCTCTAACTCGATCAGGACTCGTCAACGTCATGGCTCAACCTCCGACTTGTCCGGCATCATGGTTCTCCTCCCGCCGAAGCAGAAAATTGCGGAGAATGGCCGAACCGAAGGGAGTCAGGATGGATTCCGGATGAAACTGCAGTCCGCGCAGATTGTGGAGCCTATGCCTCAGTCCCATGATCTGCCCGTTTTCGTCGCGGGCCGTGACGACGAGCTCCTCCGGCAAAAAAGCCTCATCCACCAGCCAGGAGTGATATCGTCCGGTTTCGATTTCGGCGGGCAAGCCTTGGAAAAGGTAATCCTCCCTTTCGATTTTGACGGCGGATTTGACGCCGTGACAGACTCTCTTCAAATTGACGAGCCGGCCGCCGAAGGCCATGTTTATGGCCTGATGGCCGAGACAAACGCCTAAAATAGGCTTGACGCCGGCATATCGTCTGACGAGCGGCAGCAAGTTGGCCATCTCTTCAGGCAGCCCCGGGCCGGGAGAAAGAATGAGGCGATCGTACCGGGCGGCCTCGTCGAGATCGAGCTTGTCGTGTCTGACCACGTCCAACAGGCCCGTAGGCCCGAGGATCTCGTCAATGGCCTGGGCTAAATTGTAGGTGAAGGAATCCCGACAGTCGAACAACAAAACCTTCAATTTCGGGCTCGGCTCTTCGGTCAAGTCGGACTCGCCGGCCCGAAATTCATGACGGAAAGACCGCCGGAAAGACGCCAGGGGCAGACGCTCGAGGGGATGATTGCAGGGGTGATTGCAAGGATGATTGAGGGGAGAGATGTCTATAGAAGGGTTGTCTGGACGGATCATATGCGGCTCCTTGGGCAAAAGAGTTATGCCCCCGAGCCAGGCATGTTCCGTCCTGACGCCGCCATGCGGGTTTAGCGAGGGCCAAAAAACCGCCGAAGCGGGTTTAAGGCTTATGTGCAAAGCAAAGACGTCGACTTAGAAAAACCGACTTTCTGAAATTATTAGCAAATTTGTTCCTCTCCGTCAAGTTTTTTGAGAAATGGGGCTTCAGACGCGCTCGAACGCTCCTTTCGTCTTCCGAAAACCGGCCAACGCCGGCATATAATGCCGGCAAACGCCGGCGAAGGCCGGCGGCGTCGTTTGTCGACGGAGGCAACCGTTTTCCAAGAGAAGTTCTTTTTTGGGACCGTTCTTTTTGGAACCGCTCTTTTTAAAGGCTCTTTTTTTGGGGCAGATCTTATTTGGCGCGTTCTTTCTTGGCATTTTTTTTCCAAAGGACCTCATGTTTTGGGGAGCTTTTTTTTTGGCCGGCTTCTTCCGGGCGACTTCGCCGACTCGGGCCGTTCTCTTTTGTTTCCAAAGGGAGTTTTAGCGACAGTCGTCTGTTATAATCAAAATGATAATATCTAAATGTATATTACAAAACAGCGCCCAACATTTCGTCCCGATCCGTCTTTTTCAGGCGAAAGAAGGAATCTTCTGACGGCGCCCGCATGACGTCCGCTCCGGCGGCGCAGGTCTTTCCCTCGTGGGCCGTTTTTGTGACGGCCTTCCTCGAAAAAGCGACCCGCCAAAATCTTCGGAAAGCCGGACGAAAATCATCTCGTCCGGATGGTTCGAATGGCGGCGGCGGAGCCGTCGTCGCGAAAATCGACGATCGCTCCTTCCAGGACGGGATCGTCGACGGCGGCTTTAAAGCCTAAGCCGTTGCCGGTCGTGAAATAAGCGACGGCCAGATCGGCCTTGAGACCAATGACCGAGTCATGCGGACCGGTCATGCCCAGATCGGTGATGAACGCCAGGCCGTTTTTCAATATTTGGGCGTCGTTGGTTTGCACATGGGTGTGGGTGCCGACCAGCGCCCCAAGCTTTCCGTCCAGATGCTCGGCCAGGGCTCTTTTTTCGGCGGTGGCCTCGGCGTGGAAGTCGATGACGGTTATGTTCGCTCCCGCTGCCGTCATGCTTTCGATCAGACTTGAGGCGGCTCGAAAAGGGCAGCCCAAAGGGAGACCAATGTGCACTCGCCCCATGACGTTGCCCAGTCCGACCTTGACTCCGGAGGGGGAGGTCAGAATTGTCCAGCCTCGCCCAGGACAAGGGTCGGGGAAATTGGCCGGCCGAACCAGCCGGTGATCGTCGGCGAACACGTCGGCCAAATCGCTGCTCTTGTACGAGTGGTTGCCCCCGGTCAGACCGTCCAGACCGCATTTCAAAAGCTCTCGAGCGTTTTTGGCGTTCAGTCCCAGACCGCCGGAGGCGTTTTCGGCGTTGGCCAAGGCGACGTCGATTTTTTCCCTCTCCCGCAATTCAGGGAGTCTCTCTTGAACCAGGCGTCGACCGACGCGGCCGAAGATGTCCCCCAAAAAAAGAACTCTGATCATGACCGCCTCGCGTCGCAGCCGCTAAAATTGCGTCAGGCCGAAAACAAAAAGGTCTCTGGCCCGCTTTGTCCAAAAAAAGCTAGTTTTTTCGGCCTCTGGCCAAGGAAGCCAGGATGCCGGTGAGACACAAGGGAGCGAAGATCCAAAAGCAGATCTTGCTGGCCGAAATGAAAGCGGGATACTTTTCCGGAGTGATTTCGCCGGGGCCTATGATCACGTCGAAAATGACGGTGGTCAAGGCCAAGCTGGATATCTGCCCGCAAAGTCTGGTCACGGTTATCATGCCTGAGGCCTGTCCCAGCCTCACCGGCGGAACGGAACTCATGATGGCGTTGGAGTTGGGCGCGGAAAAGAGGGCGAAGCCGGCCCCGGCCAGAGCCATGGCCCCTATCAAGAGAATTGCGTTGGTGTCGGAAGAAATGATGTTGGCGAAGATGACGATGGCCACCATGATGACGCCGAGGCCAAGGGAGGCCAGCTTGCCGGCGTCCACCCGATCCGAGAGTTTGCCCGAAAGCGGGGTCAAAAGAGCTTGAACGACCGGCTGGGCCATCAGAAACATTCCCGCTTCGGCCGGACTCAAACCTCGGGAGTACTGCAGATACAGACTCATCAGAAAGGTGATGCTGGTCGAAGAAAGATAGGATATGAACGCCGCCAGGCTGGAAAAGGAAAAACGGCGGCTGTCCGAAAAAAGCCGGATGTCCAAAACGGGGTTTTTGGATTTGGCGCTCCGGAAAATGAAAATCGCGACCAGAACCAGGCCGACGATCAAGGCGGGAACGGCCATGGGCATCCTGAGCCTGGCCAGACCCGTGAAGCCCAGACCCAAGCCGATGATCCACAACAAAGCGCCCTGCCGATCCAACTTTTCGTCGGGGGTGGGCGGCAGATCGGGCTTGACCAGGTAGATGAGAAAGAGAGGCGGAATCATGCCGACGACGGTAAACCAGAAAAGACTGCGCCAGCCAAGATACTGAACCAGAAAGCCGACCAAAAGAGGCCCTATGCTTAGACCGATATAAACCGACGAAATGACCAGCCCCAAGACCTTCCCTCTCTCGGAGGGAGGATAGACGGCCGTGACCAAAGTGGTGATGGTGGTGAAGAAAGTGACCAAGCCGAGGCCGTTTAAGGCTCTGGCCGCGAACAAGGAGCCGTAGGAAAAGGAAAGCGCCGCCGCCGCCGAGGTTATGATGGTCACCCACAAGCCGATGACGGTCAGCCTGTGCCGGCCGAAGAGGTCGGAAAGCCTGGCCACCGGAGCCGAGGCCATCGCCATGACCAACATGGTGGACAAAGCCAAAAAACCGACCTCGGCCGCCGTCAGTCCCATCTCCTTCTGAATGGCGGGCAAGGCCACGTTGAAGCCGACGAGGCCGGAGTTGCCGAGAATGTTGGAGGCTATGGAAGTCCAAAGGATCAATTTTCGCTGCCGGATTTGACCAGCGTCAGGTTCAGGGAGAAAACCGCCGGGCAGACTTTCCTTTTCAAGCCGGACAGAGCTTTTATCGAGGCTCGTCATTTTGCCGTCGCTTTTCCAGCCGCGAGAAAGAATCCGGCTGGAGAGATTTGGTTATTTGGCGAGGAGACCGACTGCCCAAAAAAAAACCGCCGAGGCGTAGCCGGACATTTCCCTCTCAAGGCGTGTTCGCCGAGAAACGGCGACAAAGCCGCCAGGTTCATTATAGCAAATTAAAACGTGTATTTTATGCTTTTTTGCAGTATAAAATACCTAATTATAGTTTTTACGATATAATATTAAAAAATTGTTGCAAATTAGATAAACATACATATAAATATAAAGCCAAGAAATGTTAAAGCGTAAATGAAGCAAATTTTTTAAAGAAAAGAGAACGAAGGTTATTATACCCTCGCCTGTTCGTCCTGTCCAACCCTTTGGCTGTTTGGAGCGTCGCTCGCCCCCAAAAAAAAGGGCGACTATCCTCGTTAATCGTCGGCCGTCTCTCCGCCAAAAACAAAAAGGGCGACTATCCTCGTTAATTGTCGGTCGGCTCTTCGCCAATAACAAAAAAGGCGCCTTCAATCTCGACCTATGGCGGGCCGGCCCGTTCTTCCCAAAAGGAACGCCTCTGCCGGACTTTTAGTCGAAAGGGCCGGCCGATGGAGGTCATGACGCCAAAGCCGGCGTCTTTTTTGGGCGACTGTTGGGCGCCGGCGCGGTTATTTTTCGGCCGAGCCGGCGTTGGTCGAGCCTTTCGAGTCTAAGGCGAGCAAGACGTCGACCGCTTGGAGTCGACTCAGAACCAGTTGAAGAATTTCCTGATGAAGGGTTTTCGTCTGGGAGAACGGCGTCATGTCATTCAAAGCCGCGAAAGCCGTCTCATAATCGGTCGCCCCCTCCGCCGCCACAGGGCCTGACAGGTATTTTTCGCCAATTTCAAGAATAGCCGCTTTTTGGTCGTCCGCCGCCTCCGCTCTCTTGGCCTCGACCTCGTTGCCCAGATTGACCAATTCAAGCAAAAGCGGAGACAAAGAGCTCAGCTCATTTGAATCTTGAACATGGCGGAGCAAAAAATCGACGGATTCGGCTATGGCCTCTTTCGCGCCGTCGTAGTCGGCCGAAGCCAGGGCCGCTTCAATGGCTCCTTTTTTCCAGTCGCAATAATCCTGCAGCGGCGCGACTTTATTCTGGCTGGAGTTGACGGCGGCTCCATAATAGGCGGAAGCTATTGGAGGATAATCGTTTTGAAATCTTTTGGCGACGGCGACAAGTTCGCGGTCGTCGGCCTCCTCGGACGATTTGGCGTCCGCTTCTCCTCCTCCGGAAAGACATGATCCGAAAAAAAGCAGACATATCGAGAAAATCTGCAAAACAACCAAAGCAATTAAAAGGATTAGGGGCAGATGAGGAGTTTTTGGGCTTTGAAGCTCAGACATCGTTCTCTCTCCAATAGAAACGCGTCTTAGGGTCAAAACAAAACAAGACGCTTTTCCGTTTTGCGCACATAAATATGTAAATAATCGTTGCCTTCACGAATCTGTCAATCCGGCGTCGTTTGGACTTAAAATATATTCGTCAGTCATGTTCCAAAGGAAAGCTGTCGTCGCTTGGCCTTTTTTTTGACGGAAAAACGATTCCCGTCTAGTCGGCGCCGAATCGAAAAAGGAATACGGCGCTGGTCGGCGGCTCGGCTGTTCGGCGGCGATCTCTTGGAACTTTCGCGGCCTTGCCGAACGATAAGGAGCCAGGATCAAAAAAGACCAATCGACGGCCAAATGCCCAGAAGGTCTCGAATGCTTCAAAAAACCAAAAATGCCCCCAAAGCCGTCTATCGTCTGTCGACGCCTCAAAAAAGTTCGCAACTATGGCCCGCGAATTTCAAAGAGCCAAAGCGTTCATGCCAGGTTGGAGCGTCTAGAAATTGGCGGCTAGACTTGTCCATAATGACAAATAGGAAGTATTCGTCGCTTGACGGCTGGCGGCGCATAAATTAGACATGCCATTACTGAGGCCGGGTTGAACCGGACGCCTTTGGCGTCCGGCATAAAACAGCTACGATGGAAGACTGATCCATATGGCGTCAAGCCTACGGCGGGCATCTCCGCCGCAGCTCCGGCGACGCCGGAAGAGCGGACTTAGGCCAGAATCGCTGAGCTCGACGGCGCCCCCTGTCTTCCGGTCAGGTCAGATCCCTAACAGAGGGCCTTGCGACAGGCAGCCGCCCTGGCTCCCAAAGGATTAATCATCGCCTCAAAAAAAAGCGGACGACTCGCCTTCCGCCGTCATTTCCGAAAGGACTTCAGGGCTTTACTCATTAGTTTTGAAGAAGTTTTTAAACTCGTCATCTTGCGAGAGAATTTTGACGAGTTCGGGCTGTTCGGACAAAGTCAGTCGCATCTCTTCGTCGGCTTGCCGAGCGACCGCCTTTAGCCACTTTTTGGCCTCAGACTTGTCCATAGGAACGCCGTCGCCTTGATGCAGCACAATGGCCAAATTGAGTTGCGAAGGCGCATAGCCTTGCTCGGCGGCTTTTCGGAGCCATTCGACCGCCTTGGTTTTGTCTTGCTGGACGCCTTCGCCTGAAAAATACGACGAGGCTACCTGAAATTGAGCCTGGGCAAATCCTTGAAGAGCCGCCGCGCGATACCATTTGAAGGCTCCCGCAGCATTCTTGACGACGCCTTCTCCATTTTGAAGCAAGAAAGCAAGCTGAAATTGCGCCTCCTCACAGCCTTGCTCGGCGGCTTTTCGGAACCATCCGGCCGCCTTGGCTTTGTCTTGCGGGACGCAGTCGCCTAAATAATGCGACATGCCTTCATCAAATTGAGCCTGGGCATGTCCTTGAAGAGCCGCCGCGCGATTCCATTTGTAGGCTTCCAGAGCATTCTTGGCGACGCCTTCTCCATTTCGAAGATAGTAAGCCAGATGAAATTGAGCGAGCGCCTCGCCAAGTTCGGCTGCTTTTCGGAGCCATTCGATCGCTTTGGCTTTGTTTTCCGGGACGCCTTCGCCTAAGTAATACGACCTGCCTACAAAAAAATGAGCCTGAGCATTTCCTTGAAGAGCAGCCGCGCAGTTCCATTTGAAAGCTTCCTGAGCATTCTCGGCGACGCCGTCTCCATTATGAAGCAAGCCCGCCAGATGAAATTGAGCGAGCGGCTCGCCAAGTTCTGCGGCTTTTCGAAACCATTCGGCCGCCTTGGCTTTGTCTTGCGGGACGCCATAGCCCAACAAATACGATATGCCTACCTTGCTTTGCGCCTGGGCAAGTCCTTGAAGAGCCGCCGCGCTATACCATTTGAAGGCTTCCAGAGCATTCTTGGCGACGCCTTCTCCATTATAAAGCAAGCTGGCCAGATTAAATTGAGCGAGCGCCTCGCCCTGCTCGGCGGCTTTTCGGAGCCATTCGGCCGCCTCGCCTTTATCTTGGGGGACGCCGTCGCCTAACGCCAGCATGTTTCCCAAGCGCTCTTGCGCCTCCGAAACCCCAAGTTCGGCGGCTTTTCGGAGCCATTCGGCCGCCTTGGCCTTATCTTGAGGCGTTCCTTCACCTAGGTCATAGGCCCGGGCCAGCTGACATTGACCCGCCGGCTCCCCTTGAACGGCCGCCGCCTGACTCCATTTGAACGCTTCGATTTTGTCTTGAGGGACGCCGACGCCTTCCCGCAGCGCCTCGGCCAGAAAGATTTGCGCCTGAGGCCAACCTTGCTCAGCGGCTTTCCGGAACCAGACGGCGGCTTCGGCGTCATCCTGCGCGACCCCGTCGCCTGTCTTCAACAAGGCGCCTAGATCGCATTGCGCCATCGGAACCCCTTGTTCAGCCGCTTTTCGGTGCCATTCGACGGCTTCGGCTTTGTCTTGAGGGATGGCGCGACCAAAATAAAGATGCCCGGCATAGGCGTGTTGGGAGCGCCCCAATCCTTGAAGGGCCGCCGCGCGAAGCCATTTGACCGCTTCGACTTTGTCCATGGAGACGCCGTCGCCGGTTGACAGCATAATGGCCAAGTTATGCTGAGCGCAGGCATTTCCTTGATTCGCCGCTTTTCTGAACCATTTCGCCGCCTCCGTTTTGTCCTGGGCAACTGCGTCGCCCTTGAAATGCAAGAGGCCCAAGTAATATTGAGCCGAAGCCAGTCCCAGTTCCGCCGACGCCAGATGCCATTTGGCGGCTTCGGCTTTGTCCATGGGCGCGCCGTCGCCTTTCTCCAGCCGAAAAGCCAATTTTCCTTGAGCTATCGGATCGCCGAGTTCGGCCTCTTTTCTTTCCCGCTGGATCTCTTCGGCTTGGGACAACACGGATTTAAGCTCTTCAGGGACAATGTCGATCACTTCGGCCAGCCAGCGTTCTTCTTTGTCTGGCTCAATCCGCGCGCGCCATAATTTGCTCGACTCGACAAGTTGGCGAGGATCGCCGAGGCGGGACGGAAACGACACGTTCGAGAGATCCCGCAATTTTTCATGCGCCTTCTTGGCCGCCGAGAGAAAACCTGGCCTATCCTCGACCATTTTTTTAGTCTCTTCGTCGCCGGAGGACATAATCTCGTCGAGGGCCGACAGGGCCGAGGGCAGACCTGACTCGACGGCTTTGCGCAGCCATTTGACCGCTTCGACCTTGTCCATTTGAACGTTCAGACCCTTATAATAATACTTGAAGAGCTTGAACTGGGCGTTGGCGTCTCCGCGTTTGGCGGAGTTTTTCAGACCCTCTTGCGAATAAATTCTTTTTTTCATGTTTTTGGCGATCGCTCCAAGCCTCTTCACGGACAAATCGGCGACGCGAAGATTTGATTGAAGTTAAAAGCGGATCATATTCGCGGATATAATACCGCAGTCCCTTTGGTCGGCGCAAAAAAAAAGCGAAAAATATTAAAGCGAACCGAAAAAAAGGGCGAGCCTTTTCGCCGAACGAAATTCTTCGCCGCCAACTTTTCCATGACGACTTTGAAGCATGGCTACGCGGCGAAAAGGCGTCGCCTATGAAGCCTTTAAAGTATCGCTGTCATAGGCGAAAAGGCGTCGCCTATGAAGCCTTTAAAGTATCGCTGTCATAGGCGAAAAGGCGTCGCCTATGGAGCCTTTAAAGTATCGCTGTCATAGGCGAAAAGGCGTCGCCTATGGAGCAAAGTCGTTTTCGACGTCCATTTCGTTTAGCCCGTTGAGGTCATTTTCGACAAGCGAAAAAGGGCGATCATGATCACGGCAATTGACTTCTAATTTTCCGTAATTTGTCGATAAATTCAAACATCCGACCTCCAGGACTTTTTTGGCCGGTTCATTTTTCCGCCGCCTTCGAAATGGACAGGCCAGCCGCTCGAATAGGCCGCGTCGTCGATGTTGCCGGTCATTTCTAAAAAGCTTTTTCGCGATATGACCCGTACCGCCCCATTTTTTTGCCCCCCGCCAATACTTCCGCCCAGCCGAGAGGGGCGTCCTTCTTCGGCGGTTGATTTAAAAGATCGCCTCGGGTAGAATCTACCAACCAAATAGCCGGGTTTTCCGGTGGCTGTCGCGGCGGACTGTTCCGACGGTTCTCCGTTCGCCGTCCCGCAGCTTCGAACCGCGCGGGAAAAATCATCAAACTTCTTGTGTCGGAGATAAATAGATATGACTGATGTTCAGGCTCCCATGAGCGGCAATATATGGAAGATTCTAATAAAGAACGGGGACGTGGTCGCGGCGGACGACGAAATCCTGATCATGGAGGCCATGAAGATGGAGATCCCCGTCGCCGCCCCTCACAGCGGCGCCATAACGCTTAAAGTTCAAGAAGGGGATCCCGTCGAAGCCGACGCCATTTTAGCCGTAATCGAGTAGTTTCAGATATTCATGGCTGGCCGTCCAGGCGCCTGGCCCGGTCTGTCAGCCTTTTTTCGTCAGCGGCCCGAAATCGACTTCATTGCCCTTTTCGTCCTTCAACTTTTGGAAACGCAGATCGTTATTTTTTTGTTTTTTCGCTATTTTGGCGCGATCGGCCGCCTTTTGGCCAAGCGACCTTTTCCGGCAGCCGACTAGCTTATTTTCGCCATTCTTTTTTCCATGCGCTGTTCTCGGTTCAGCCTTGATTGGACAATTTCCGTCAAAAAGCCAAAAAATTGCCCCTCAATTTTGAAACCCCGAAGAAGGCTTCTTCGCGCTTCTGTGCGCTTCTTCGCTCAAAATGCCGAAAGGCCGCCAAGGCGGACTTCCGCCGCCTTGGCTTCACGTTTTCAAAAGCCTGTTCTCGCCGGTGACTTCTCATGCTTATAGACGTCCATATCCATCTCAGCTCGCCTGATCTCGTTTCCGACCGTCGGCCTTACTTGGCCGGAGAACCGGGGCTGCAGGCCCTATACCAGAGCGAGTCGGCCAAACTGGTCGGCCCGGAAGAGCTCCTGGCCGATCTTGACCAAGCGGGAGTCGACAAGGCTTTGGTCATGGGTTTTCCTTTTTCCCGTCTGGACAACGCCCGTCGATACCATGACTGGCTTTTGGAAGAGTGCTCTCGTCATCCGGGCAGACTCGTCCCCTTGGCCGCCTTCGATCAGCGGGCCGACTGGGCGGCGAAATTTTCCGAAGAATTCCTCAAAAGCGGCGGTTTCGGACTGGGCGAACTGTGCGTCTATGACGAGGGACTGACTCCGATGGTTCTGGACAATCTTGAAGCCCTCGCCTCCATCTGCCGAGACAAGAGCGCGCCGATGCTGGTGCACGTCAACGAGCCCATCGGCCATAAATATCCGGGCAAAGCTCCTATGGAAATAGGACAGATAATGGAGCTCGTCGTCCGAACTTTGGGAACCAAGCTGATTTTGGCCCATTTTGGCGGAGGCTTGCCCCTTTTGGCCTGCTTGAAGAAGGAAGTCAAAAATTATCTGGATCTGGTCCGTTTCGACACGGCGGCCATGCCCTTCATCTACGCGCCTCAAGCTCTCCGGGTCGGCGCGGACATTTTGGGCGCCGACAGTTTTCTCTTGGGCACGGACTATCCTCTCCTCAAAACGTCACGATATCTGAAATTCTTCGAAACGGCCGGCATGACCGCCGACGAGACCGACCGGATCTGCGGACAAGCCGCCGCCCGGTTTCTGGGATTGTGAAAATGGACGACTGGCTTTTGGTCTCTTTGAGCGTCCCTCCTGCGGCTGGCGAAGCCGCTTCGGAGGCCCTTTTCTCCGTCGGCGCCGGCGGCGTGTGGGAAGAAAAACCGGACGAAGACGGTCGTCTGGTGTTCAAATCCGGCTTCGACCAAGACGAGGAAATGCGTCTGATGGCCGTGCTCCCCGCCTACCTCTACCGGATTGCCGAAGCCATGGAGCTGCCGCTGACCGATTTCGCTTTGACCATGGAGTTGAAGCCCGGCGAAGATTATTCCGAAACGTGGAAACAAGATTTAAAGCCCGTTCGGGTGGACTCCAGTCTGATCGTCTGCCCCAGCTTTTGGACGGATGATCTGGAAGCGGACGAAAACGCCAAAGTCCTGAAGCTGGATCCGGGCTCGGCCTTCGGCAGCGGTCATCACCCCTCGACCTTCATGTGTCTGAAACTTCTGGCCCATCTTGTTCAGAACGGATATCTTCCTAACGATGTTCTGGATTTGGGAGCCGGAAGCGGCATCTTGGCCCTGTCGGCGGCCCTTCTTCTCCCCGAAGCCGGCATCGAACTCCTGGACGACGATCCGGAAACAGAGTTCGCCGTCGCCGAAAACATCGCGCTAAATGGCCTGTCCCATCGTCTTTCCCCCCGCATCGGCTCTCTAAATGATTTGGACGGCCAGTTCGATCTGATTATGGCGAATCTCACCCGAAACGCCCTTTTGGAACTGTCCAGACCCATCGGCGAGCGCTCCAGATTGCCCGGTCGACTAATCCTTTCAGGCATTTTGGCCGATCAGGCCCCGGATGTTCTGAAATGCTTCGCCCAACTGGGCTTCTACCCTGTTCGCCACCTTGGCCAAGTCGAATGGTCGGCTTTGTCCTTGGTCAGGGGACTGGAAGGCGAACCGGCCCCGTCCAGAATCTTGCTCGATCCGAAAAGCGGCCAAGAGATCGAGATGTTTTGAAAAGCTTCGCCCAACTGGGCTTCTGCCCTGTTCGCCGCCTTGGCTAGGCCGAATGGCCGGCTTTGTCCTTGGTCAGGCCGAATGGTCGGCTTTGTCCTTGGTCAGGGGACTGGAAGGCGAACCGGCCCCGTCCAGAATCTTGCTCGATCCAAAAAAAGCGGCCAAGAGCTCGAGACGCAAGTTCTTTAACAGAAAGATCTTGAGCCAAAAGGCGCTTTAAGTCAAAAGATCTTGAGTCAAGAGACGCTTTTTGTCAAAAGACGCCGAAAAACCGAAGCCGGACGGCGGAGCCAAAGAAGCCTTAGCCTCATCTGAGGCGAAAACTGCCTCCAAAACGCCAAAAATAACGAGACCATAAAGTGAGACTGCGACGCCTGAGCTACGCCCGCGCCGGCTCGCCGCCGGAACAGGGCGAAATTATAGCCTTGGATCCTTCGCAAAGTCGTCACGCCCATAAGGCGCTCCGGCTAAAACCAGGACATTGTCTGGAAATAACCGGCCCCTGGGGCATCGCCCCGGGCGAAGTCGTCGGGGATGTCGCGGATGGAGCGGGACTGTCTTTGAGCCCCTCGGACTTTTCCGCCAACCGCCGGGACATCGTCTACGTCAAAATAACCGGTCCCTTCGCCCTCGAGACGTCTCCAAAGGGACCGGCTTTGGCTCTGGCGTTGATAAAGGGGGCCCGCTTCGACTGGGCCGTGGAAAAGGCCGCCGAACTGGGAGCCTCGTCTCTAACCCCTCTTATCACCGAGCGGACGAATCCTTCCGGACTAGGTCAGGCAAAACAGGCCCGCTGGGTTCGACTGGCGGAAGAAGCCCGCAAACAATGCGGACGTCCCCAGCCTATGCGCATAGAGCCGCCGACGACGCTCTCCGAGTACCTGGCCGGTTCATTGCCCGAAAAAAGATTTCTTTTGGATCCCGACCCGACTTCGAAACCTTTGCCGCCTTGCCTTGAGGCGGCGTTGCTGGCCGGACCAGAGGGCGGACTGACCGATGAGGAAAAAGCCCTCGTCGTCGAAAGCGGCTTCGTGCCGGCGTCTTTAGGGCCTTTGATTCTTCGGACGGAAACGGCCGCCTTGGCGGGCTTGGCCAGACTGACAAGGCCAGACTGAGCAAAGCAAAACTGAATAGACCAGACTGATCAGACGAGACTGCCTTAGGCCAGCCTAACCAGGCGAGACTGACTAAGCCTGACTGAGCCTATGAGGAAGCCTTCGGCCCTTTTTTTCGGCTTTCTCTTTCGCAAAAACCCTGGCCCAGCGTTCGGATCCTCTTCAAAAACCAGAAAATCTGTTTTCGGCTCGTCTGGGGCGATAATAAAATGTCAAAATGCCTTCCGCCTTCGCGCCTTTCCCAATTATGGCCGCTCCGGCGATCAGAAGCCCTCGCGACTCCCGCCTGAACAAATTCTGCCCGCGCGAATCCCGTCCGCGCGACTTCCGCTTGAACGACTTCAGCATGGGCGAATCCAGCCCACGCGACTCCCGCTCGCGCGACTTCCGCTTGAGCTAATCCAGCCTGAGCGAATTCCAATTGATCAAAAGCCGACGCGGAAAACGCCTAGCTACCTCTCAGTCGTTTTGACCGAAGATGAAATTTCCGAACGGGTTCAAATCTCTTTCCTCGCCGGAGTCTTTCTCGCCTGAATTTCCTCCAGCCGCGAACCAAGCCAAGACGTCTCTTTCGCCTCTTCAGCGCGTCGACGCCGGCTTCTTCGTTCCGGGAAAATTCCGCTCTTTTTTTGGAGATCGACCAACGGCCGAAGCTTGCGAAAAAAGCGTCGACAACCGGCCAATTAGCCTAACAAGGCCAAAGGACGGTTTCCTGTTCCAAGCCGTCGACGCTAGCCGACAATCGCCAGCCTTATGAGGGAAGCGACTCCGCCGGAACCTGGATGAATGCGCCGACTAGCGCGGCCGTTAAGCCGACGAGAGAAGGCCGGGAAGGGCCTTCAGCAATTTTCGTCGGCGGCAGGGCATCAGCCCTTGACGAAAAGGGATTTTAGACTTATGTTTAAAGAAGCCAAAAGAGAGGGAATATTTTTCCCGCTAAAAGGCAGGTTAAGGATAACAGGTGCAACATGATCACTATTACCGCTGAAGCTCAGGAACAGCTTTCCGCTTTTCTGACTAAAAATAACGCCTCCCGCAACGTTCGCATTTTTTTCCCCACCTCCGGCTGCGGCGGCGACGGTCAACTCTCTTTGACCGTGGACAACCCCAATGACGCCGACTACTCCGTCTCCATCGGCGACATCGTCTACTGCATCAGCAAAAAGCTTCAAGACGTCACCGGAGCCGTGAAGATAGATTTTAAGGTTTTGGACCGCGACTCGGGCTTCGTCGTCGACGCCGAAAAGATTCTTCCGCCGATTGATTCGGACTGCGGCGGCTGCAGCGGCTGTTGCTGAAAATTCCCAAAAACGTCGTCTGACTGGTCTCTTTCCCTTTTTTGCGGTCGGAACTGAAGGGGAGCTTTTTTGGTCTTGTCCCTGAACGCTGTCCGGCGTTCAGGGCGATAACCGTCAAGGAATTTCGCTTCGCCGAGCATGTTTTTTTTGGCCAGCGAATAGCGCCGGGCTATGAGAGAGTTTTGAGAGAGCTGAAGCTAGGCGGAAACTGAACCTAGGCGAGAACTGAAGCCAGGCAGGAGTTGAGCCAAGGCGGGAGCTGGAGCTAGGCCGTCTTTCATGGCCCGAGGAAATTGGCCGTCAAAAAAACGGTTTCC
Source organism: Deltaproteobacteria bacterium (assembly GCA_031254895.1). Taxonomy (GTDB): domain Bacteria; phylum Desulfobacterota; class Desulfarculia; order Adiutricales; family Adiutricaceae; genus JAIRNQ01. The sequence goes on along the minus strand of JAIRTO010000006.1, from coordinate 14,545 downwards.
GTTCCGTCCGATCCGAATGACGCGGTCGTTCTGCCAAAAAAAGCTTCTGAGCTTGTCGCTGGCCCCCAAGCCCAAAAAGTTCCGTCCAAGACGACGTCAGCGAAAACCAGCCCAAAAAATCGTAAAATTTCTTCGAGTGGCTCTTTTTTTCCAAAAAAATGCCAAAATAAAGCCTCTATAGGCCAGAGCCCGCCTCCCAAGTCATATTCGGCCAGGGCATTAGTTGCAATACTGTTAACTTAAGCGGGGAGTTGATTGTTAATGGCGTCATCGATGGACAATGCGCGCCTTTTGGGCGCGCCTTTTGGCTGATTGTTTTTGGTTTGCCGCCATGCCCCTTTTCCGGACGGGTAAATTGGACATCTTTTTTTCGCTCCCCTTGGATTCGATTTTCCCGCGCCTCTGTGGCGCTTCGCGAGGCTAGAATGTTGGTCAAATTGGTCAACCAACTCAACGCCAGAGAACTATTCTGGGTACAGAAAAAAAATAACCATAAAATCAAGCCTTTATACTGACCTAATCTTAAGTTAACAGTATCGGCATTTGTTGGCTCCTTTTTTCTTTATGCCCTCGTCGCGGCGCTTTTCGCCGACTCTTCCCGGAGCAAGATCAGTCCGCCTTCTTCGACCAGTCCCAAAAAAACATCTTCCGCCTATCGGCCAAGAATCGAGCGCCCCGTGAGCCCAGACGAACCGAAAGACAGACCCATCCCCTTCCCCGCCGCGCTGTGGGACGATCTCCTGAAAGTGGATCCGAAGAAAGCGGCCCTGAACGCCGGAGCCGAATACGCGGAGGGCGTTTTCTTCCTGGATTTTCTGGGAGCTCGTTTTACGGTGGATCTAAACGCCAGACTGGTCAGCGGCCCCCCCGACAGAACCAGAGCCAATTTCGACAAGGCTCTGGTTTTGGTCATTTACTTGGCCCAATGCGGGCGCTCAGACCCGCCCGACCCGGCCGGCCGACTAATCGGTCCTTTGGAGCTGCCTAGCGGGGCCATGTTTTTCCGAGGCCCGCACGTCATAGCCACCGCCCCCTTGGAAGAAGGATTCGGCAAAAATCCACAGGCTTTGACGGACAAGGCTTTTTCCATGGGAGCCCAGCCAGCCCCTCCCTATCTTTTTTCCTGGCGAGTCCTTCCCAAAATAGACGTCGCCTGCATGCTCTATCCGGAAGACGAAGAATTTCCGGCCAAAGCCACCTACTTAATCGACGCCCACAGCCACTATTACCTGGCTCTGGACGCCGTCTGGGCCTTGTTTAACGTCGTGACCGCCGAGCTTCTCGCCAAAACGGCCTAAAACACGCGGCAAACTTTAGCGCTTTTAGCGTTTTAGCGTTTTAGCGGCGGTCTTTCTCTCGCCGGCGACAAAACCAGAAAAAAAACAGCCAAAAAAACCCTAAAGACGGAAGGCTGTTTTTTTTTTTGCGTTTTTTTTACCCTCCGTCTTCTCCCTTTAGTCTCGATAGTCCATCCGGCACACCCCCTCTTTCTTCCTGTCGGCTTCTTCCTGTGGCCTTCTTCCTGTCGCCTCCTTCCTATTCCCTTCCTCCTGTGGCCTCCTTCCTGCCGCTTTTTTTCTGTAGGCTTCTTTCTGTCGCCTCCTTTCTGTCGCCTCCTTCCTGTGGCTATCTTCCTGTCGTCCTCTTCCTGTGGCCTCCTTCCTGTCGGCTTCTTCCTGTGGCCTCCTTCCTGCCGCTTTCTTCCTGTGGCCTCCTTCCAGTCGCCCTCTTCCTGTGGCCTTCTTCCTGTCAGCTTCCTTCCTGTCGCCTCCTTCCTGCCGCTTTCTTCCTGTCGTCCCCCTGGCCTCCGCCCGGGCGAAAAAAAACGCCGTCTTGGCCGGTTCGGAGGGCTAAGCGCCTTCAAAATTTCCTGACTCAAAAAGACGTTTTTTAAAGTTCCGCCCAATCCATGACGGCCTGGCCTCGGAAAATAAAATTGCTAAAACTATGACAACATAATATTTAACAATGTCTTTATATATATTTATTCCTATATTAAACCTGCTTTAACCTAAAATTAGCCTTTCCGCCAAACCGCGATGGAGGAGGCGGGAAAAGTAAAAAACCGCAATTTTTAAAATCGTTTAACATAGCATAATTTGAGATAAAATTTGAATCAAACCAAAAAATCAAAAGATTATTTTAACTTAGCCCTTGAAATCTCCGAAGGAATGACTACCTTAGTTGAAGAGGCGAGAACCCTCGCCTGGCAAGGCAGAAAATGCGCCCCAAAAGCGGGGCGGTTTCGCGAAGCGACGCTCCTCTAACGCAGCCAGCTCCCTGTCGCGACCTTCGGTTCTCCCATGAGCCCGAGGAGGGGCTGGATCAACAAACCTTTTTTTTAAGGTTTTGAATATATGGTGACGGCGCCCTTGGCCATAGCCCAAAATAGGATTTGGTATATGAAGCGCAGCAACATACATTCTCCGACAATAAGTCCCCTGCCCACCTTCAACCCGGAGCTTGATTTTCAACCCGGCTTAAACGACTCTGATTTCGCCGACATATCTGACACTTTACGATTTCTGCCGATGGTCGATCTGAACCTGTTTCCCCAACTCATCTCCAACATCAGCGTGGAGGAGTCCGAGACCATGGCTTCGTTCAGTCAGCCCGGTTCGAACCCTTATTTGGCTTTATTTACGCTTAAAAATCTCGACGTCGATCCTTATAATCTCCGAAAAGAAGACTTCTACCCCATCGGAGTGGCGGCCAAAATTCTGGAAATCTCCGCCGCTCAGGGCAAAGAGCCCGGCAACTTGAGAGTCACCGCCCAGGGCCTTTGCCGCATTTCCTTGAACGAAATCATGGACGGCAACTCCCTGGTCCAAGTCACTCGCCTGGTCGAGCAGCCCGAAGACCCTGACAATCTGCTGCCGCTGGTTCTGGAAGCCAAACGTCTCTTCGCCGAGACGCTGAAGCTCATTCCCGGCATGGCGGCCAACCTCTTCAAGATCAACAGATTTCTTGAAGGTCGTCCTTCCGTGCTGGCCGATCTCATCATGGCTTCTCTGCCCGTGAAAACTCGCCATAAAGCCGAGTTTCTGTCCATCGACGATCTCTCCGTCCGCTATCAGAGGCTCTTGGAGCACCTGACCATGGAAATCGTCTCTCGCAAGGCTGGCCAGGCCATTTCGGCCAGAATCGAAACGACCCTCTCTAATCGTTACAAGGAGCAACAGCTCAGAGAACAGCTGAAGGCCATCAAGGCCGAGTTGGGCGAAGACGACGATTCGGAGGACGTGGTCAACCTCTCCAATCGCCTCGTCGAGCGAACTCTTCCCGAACCGGTCAAATCAGCCGCCGACCGCGAGCTGCAAAGGCTCCGTCTGACGCCGCCCCAGAGCTCCGAATACGCCACCATCAGAAATTATCTGGAGTGGCTGCTCGAACTGCCCTGGACTGAGGCCAGCCAGGAAACCAATGATCTGAGCCGGGCCCGCGAGATCTTGGAAAGAGATCATCTGGGCTTGGACACGGCCAAAAAGCGCATTCTGGAATTTCTGGCGGTCCACAAGCTGACCAACAATCTCAAAGCCCCCATCCTCTGCCTGACCGGACCTCCGGGAGTGGGCAAAACCTCCCTTGGCCGCTCGGTGGCCGAAGCTCTCGGCCGCAAGTTCGTCCGGATCTCTTTGGGAGGATTGAGGGATGAAGCGGAGATAAGAGGTCATCGCCGAACCTACGTCGGCGCCAACCCGGGCCGCATAGTCTCCAGCTTGCGGAAATGCGGAGTCAACAACCCGGTTTTTCTCTTGGACGAGATCGACAAGGTCGGTTACGGTCCGACCGGAGATCCCTCCGCCGCTCTTCTGGAAGTTCTGGATCCGGAACAGAACGACGGCTTTGCCGACAATTTTCTGGAAGTTCCCTTCGATCTTTCCAACGTTCTCTTCATTCTCACCGCCAACGTCATGGAAGACATCCCCGGGCCGCTTCGGGATCGTCTGGAGATAGTCGAGATCTCCGGCTACACCGTGGACGAAAAAATCGCCATCGGTCATCGTCACCTCTGGCCCAAGGAATTGATCCGCCACGGTTTAGGCTCCGACGAGGTTCGCATATCCGACGAGACGCTGGAAAACATCGTCAGTTCGTACACCTGGGAGGCGGGCTGCCGGGATTTGAGCCGCCGACTCGGAGCCCTGGCTCGGCACAGGGCCATGGCCAAGGCGGAAGAGCGTCTTCTGCCTTTGGACATCGCCCAGGAAGAGCTGAAAACCGTTCTGGGCCCGCCAAGACGTCATGAGGAGCGCCGCGAAATGAAGCCGCAAACCGGAGTGGTCACCGGCCTGGCTTGGACGGCCGCCGGCGGGGATCTGATGTTCGTGGAAGCGGTCGCCATGCCCGGGCGGGGCCGCCTCAGTCTCACCGGCCATCTTGGAGAGGTGATGAAGGAATCGGCCCAGGCGGCCATCTGCTACGTGCGTTCCAGGGCCCACGACTGGTTTTTGTACGACAGCTGGTTCCAAGAAAACGACGTTCACATCCATTTGCCCCATGGGGCCATTCCCAAGGACGGCCCCTCGGCCGGCATAGCCCTGGCCACGGCGGTGGTCTCTTTGATAAGCGGCCAGAAAGTTCGGCCGGAAGTGGCCATGACCGGCGAGATCTCGCTCAGAGGTCTGGTCTTGGCCGTCGGAGGCTTGAAGGAAAAACTATTGGCCGCCAAAAGGGCCGGTCTTTCCACCATCCTCATCCCCGCCGACAACCTGGCCGACTTGTCGGAAATGAACCGCTCCGTTCTGGACGGACTCAAGCTCGTCCCCGTGACCACTTTGGACGACGTGTTGGAATATGCCCTGCTGCCCCCTGAGGGGATGTTCGAAAGCGAGGCCTTTAATCCTGGCGGCGAAAAAAAGCAGCCGGAAAACGCCTGGAAAGCCGCCCTCCAGTTTAGAGCCGCCAAACAGACGGCCCAAAACTGCCAAGCGGATCAGACTCAGCCTGATCTGGCCGCCGCTTAGAAACGGCTCCGCAGCCGCAAGGAGCTCCCTTTCGCCGCAAACCTAGGCGAAAGGGAGCTCCGACTTGTTTTTGGGCCGATCTTTTTTTGGCCGGTCATGACATCGGTCATGACAAGACATCGGTCATCGCCAACAGGTCGGCGAAAACGGCTGGTCGGCCGCAATAGCCGAAAAAAGAGCCCGGCGACGAATGCTCGTCGTCGGGCTCTTTTTTTTTTCTGCTGCCTAAAACTACGCTCCTTCGGCTGCGGCCGCCTGCGACCGCCATTTCGCCAAAAAACGACTTGGCCAACGCCTGGAGGACTTAAGTCCAAGTCGCGATCTCCCTTATTTGGCGAAAAAACCTGGACTTGGCGGGCAGACTCCGAAGAGTCGCGGAACCGGCCAAGTTAAACTTCCCTGTTATGCTTCCCCTTCGTCTTCTCCGACGCCAGAGAGAAAAAGGCAAAATTCCTTTCCCTCGCTTTCATGACTTTTCGCCTGTTTCCTTGGCCCATATTTCGATTGTCCGAAAATTCGTCTCCGCAGCTTTCATGTTGTTTCGCCCTCTAGCCATAAATTTCTTCGAAGGCTTGGTATTTCGGAGTGATGAATCTAGAATAGACATGTATGTTGTTTTTGGCTTTTGTTAGTGTTTGTTGCTATTTACTTCTACCGTTTTATAGCCTAAATTGCCACGCATTTTTCTTATCTTTCACTTGGCCCTTACTCCTCCTAATATTCTGCAAACTATTATCAGAAATAAAATATCTTTATATAATTAAATATAATTTAAAAATATTATTATATTGTTATATTATTTACTAACATATGCTTATTCTCATAAATAGTCCTATATTGTTTGTAAGATTGCGTTGTGAAGTAAAAACAAAGCAGCGGCATAAAGCAAATTTGCTGCTCGCCAGGCGCAGAGCTTTGGCGTTCGCAACCCGTCATTATCGGATCGCGGGGGCCTCAAAAGAGAACGAGTAGCGGAAGGGAAGTATGGATAGTTTTGGGGGAAGGAAATGTAGGATTTGATTGCTTTGGTTTGAGAGATTCTGGACAGCTTTTTCGGAAAAAAAAGAGGGACAAGTCTAGCCGGCAATTTCTAGACGCTCCAACCTGGCATGAACACCATGTAAATCTTGGCCCTATATTGCCATTATGAATTTTCAACCCAGGTCGCGCATCGCAAATTTTGGATCCTGGCAGACTCTCTGAGGTTATGTGTAATGAGCATTAAGTTGCTCGCTACGGCTTGAGCGGCAATCAGCATATCCATTCCGCCAATCGGCCGGCCTTGCCTCTCAAGTTCGGACCTGATTTTTCCGTAAACCAAGGCCGAGTCCACATCAAACGGCAAGATTTCCAGGGGCAGGAGAAACGCCTCCAGCGCCAGAGAGTTTTTCTCTCTGGTCGCGCTTTTTTCAATCCCGTATCGCAGTTCGGCCGCGGTAATTGAGGATACGGCAATATCCCCCGGCACAAGGCGCTCAAAATGTTTGCGAACTTCCGGGGGGATTGTTTTTTATCATGTAAACGCAGATATTCGCATCGAGAAGAACTTTCATTCAAGCTCCTCACGAACCTCCAAGGGGGGCTGGTTGCGTTCATTCATAAAATCAGGCGAGAATTGGGAAATCGCGTCAAAAAGAGCGCCCCGCTGTTCGTCGAACGGGAAAAGAATAACGGCCTTTCCCACGCGCTTGATGGCCACGCTGTCGCCTTCAAATCGGAACTCTTTAGGCAACCGAACTGCCTGACTTTGGCCATTCTGGAATAGTTTCGCTTGTTGCATGGCTCTTCCTCTCAGTCTATATTTTCAGCATATACTGAAAAACGTCTGAAAGCAAATTGGCCCTCTAATGCTTGCCGCTTTATTTTATGGCGTCTTTCAGGGCTTTGGCCGGCTTGAATTTTACCGCCTTGCGGGCCTTGACCACAATGGCCTCGCCGGCACGGGGATTGCTGGCTTTTCTTTTCGGGCGCTTGACCGCTTAAAAAACGCCCAGGCCCGAAAAGGGAAAACGGCCGTCCTTCTTCAAGGTCAGGGTGACGATTTCCAGGGCGGCGTTCATAACCTGGCCGGCCCGGCCTTGGTCAGGCCCGTTTCCTGGGCCAATTGGGCGATAAACTCGTCTTTGGTCGTCGCGATTCTCCTGTCGGGGGCATATGCGGCCGGCTGATTGCTTTAATTCAATGGGACGTTGGGCGCTATAAGGGTTTGTCAAAAATAACTTGGCGTTGATGTCATGTTTTTATGTTGTTGTTGAAGGATAACACCTTCAGAATAGCAGCAAGTTATTTCGTGACGGTTCCTAAACTTAAATGGAGGCGAATAATGTCATTTACCGCCTCCTATCCGGGGCGCTTAGAGCGCCCATTTTTGATTTTAGCCGTATTTTGTCCACCGCTCGTATCTGGTCGGCTACCGCTTTGCTGCAATCGGTCCATGTTTTTACAACGGCTTCTCCCGCATATGCCTTGCTGGCATTGCCGGTTAGGGGCGCCGCAATAACCCGCGACAGGAACTGGTTGGCCGCATCATTGCTTACAATGACCGCCGGCCGGGTCTTTCTTATTTCCGAACCTATGACCGGGTCAAATTCCGCCCGCCAAACGCTGCCTCGTTTCATTGGGCAGGTCTTCCCCTAAATAAGAGCCGCACCTTTCACGCGCCTCAAGTTCCCGCTTTTCGTCGGCGGCCATCGCCTGATAACTCGCCTCCATTTCCTTGGCCGTCAAGCGGCCCGGCTTGGAAGGGCCGGCCTCAGGGAGATGGATTTCCGCCAGATGCCGTTACAGGGCTTTAAGGACGATCTCTTCGGCGGATTCGCCGGTTACGCTGGCCGCAGATTCCAGGCGATGAAGCGCTCCTAAAGGAATTGACGCCGTAGCTTCCTGATTGATATTTCGGGTCAAAATAAAAATCCTGCTCCATATTTCACAATAGTGCGGCTTTGCTTTTCATTGCCTGCGAGTCGTGAGGCCATTCATTTCGCGGCCTTGCCTTATTTAGCGTTATAATATATATTCACGGCCCAGTCTAACCGTCGTCTAAGAAAATGCTTGACATGCCAGATGAAAGAGGTTATAATAAGGTCACCAATGCGGACTGCATTCCGCCGCGCTTCCTGGGGGCGACCTGGGTTCGACGGGGATAGTTGAGACCACAGTGGCAGGCCGAGCGACCCAGTGTCTCGTTAATCCAAGGGATATAACTGAAAAGCAGACTCTTACGAGTACGCTCTGGCTGCTTAAGCCAGCGTCTTCTTGGGCACATGGCCCGTGGATCCTTGAAGGCGTAGCTAAATGGGCTGGCTGTTAGGGGTTTCAGACTGACTCTGACGGCGAGAAATTTAGTTTGATAGCTTTGCGGCAGCCCGTGCGTCGGCGTCCAAGAAGCGAAACTCAAATGGCGTAATAAGCCTGTAGAAGCTTTGGGGGAAGATCTTCGGACGCGGGTTCAATTCCCGCCGCCTCCACCATTTCAGTTTTCATGCCTTTCCATGTTTTTTTACAACAACCCGAAAAGCCCCTATCCATACGGCTTTTCGGTTTTTTTATACCCCATTCGCCTTCATAGGATATTTTACTACCGCCGATTTTTAAGGTAAGATACTGGGTAACCGTTGGAAGGAGGTCTCCAATGAAACAACTGTTACCCAGGGAAACAACTGTTACCCATGACCGAAGCTAAGCTTCGAAATTTACAATCAAAAGAAACCTTATACAAAATTTTCGACAGCATCGGCCTGTACATCGAAGTCTCGCCGAAGGGCGCTAAATCGTGACGTTTGAGATATTTCCAAAACAAAATCGAAAAACGACACACTTTCGGAAGATATCCAGACATCTCCTTCAAGATGGCCCGAGAACTCGCTCTGCAATTCAAAATAAACCTCCGGAATGAAGCGCTGCTCCCCAAAGAAAAAAAAAGCCGACGCCACAGCCAGTCAAAAAAAGACTAAAAAAAACAAAGAACATCAAGCCCTTACGCGACCAAAACCGCAAGGGCTTGTCTCGTTTTTATACCCTATTTCCACTCTGACTGCAAAAAACCCCCGACAACCTCGGCCGACCTCCAACGACTTCCAGCGCTTTCAACCTCTCCCCAAATCTCTGCGATAGCCCTTTATCATGGTCTTGAACCCGCCCCCGGCGAGCTGCGCCCATGACCCGCGCAATCCCCGCTTGAGTCCACCGGAGCCCATCAAGACTGGCCCCGGCGGTCTGCCTCGCATCCTCTCCCTGGCCGCTGAAAAGACCAAGGAGTGGTTTTGTCATCCTGATAAATGCCCGGCCCTGAACAGCCGCCCCACCCGCCAGACCCGCAGCGAGCAATGGATGATTTCGCAGCAAGAAAAAAGTGAACAATATGAGGTAGTAATTTTGCTGGATATGAATGTATGTAACGAGTTGCGCGCTCTCCAATTTTTATCCATGGAACTAGCTCGCGGAAAGAGATTTCTTGAGGGGAGTTATGCTGTCGGAACTTTCGTAATGCTGCGGCCTGGAGAACTGGTAGGCGGTATGTGGGAAGAAATTTCTCTGGAAAAAGCCGAATGGTATATTAAGGCTGACCGAATGAAGCCGGGTTTTGACCATGTGGTTCCCCTTTCCAGGCAAGCTATGGAACTAATCACCGGCCTCAAGGATTTCAGCGGCAACGGCAAATTCATGTTTCCGGCCTCCGACCGCGCCAGGGGCGATCATATCGTGACGGAAACCCTGCTGATGGCCTTTCGGCGCATGAAATACCAGCCCGGCCAGTTCACCACCCACGGCTTCCGGGCGATGGCCAGCACCATCTTAAACGGCAACAAAACCCACGAAATAAAAGACTTCAATCTGCCGCCATACGACCCTGATCTAATCGAGATTCAGCTTTCCCATGCGGAAAACAACAAGATCAGAAAAGCCTATAACCGCCGCGACCCTTACGCCAGAATCCAAGAGCGGCGCGAAATGCTTCAAGTTTATGCCGATCTGCTTGACCATTTGAGGCGTCAATTTAAAACTCATAATGCAGTTTAATTAATGATACAATAATTATGTCTGTGACTTGGTCATTTTTTGCTTTTACCATCTCCAAGGCCGCACAGGAGGATGAAAGAGTATGAGTGCCGATAATAACGAAATAAAACCTGAAGGTTGCTTGGGTTGCCTTGGTATTATCGCAATCGGGATGGCAATGGTAATTGCGGAAAAGCTTGGATTTACAGGAATACAAAAAATACCTTCACTTCTGCAAATATTTATTCCTTCTGTTTTTATATTTGTAGCGATTTTGGTTGTTGTTGTACACATGTGGAACCTTAAAAACGGCCGCCCAAAAGACTTTGTCACTTTTATCCTATCACTCATTTTTGCTTATGGGTTTATAGCTTTCGCACTTCCTGGCGTAGCCGATGATTTCGTTCCAACTACCTGGCAATGGCCGACTACGTCCGAGCCACAAGTGTTGGTCTTAGACGATGGATGCCGGGTAACCACGCTTAAAAGCGTTGTCAGAATACAAGTCTATGATTCATCAGGTAAATACCTCAATGGCTGGTATGCTCCATTTAGCACAAACCGTATGGAGATTCTTGGTACTGGCCCTGACCACGGCTGGGGGGAGGATCGGAACACTATTTTGGTGGCTCCCGGCGGAAAAAATTTTCTTCTTTTTGATCCTGACGGCCGCATCATCATGGAAAAACCCAGGCCTGAAAAAATCATGCCCGTCCCCGAAGGGGCGCTTTGAAACCATGCGCCTTAAGTCTCCCTAGTATCAGTGGCCACTGGCGCACCCTGAGCGCGCCTGGGTACTCGGTGCTATCGGAATACTTGGCTTTGGTCTTGTAGATTTCATTGATAAAAAGCAGCGTGCTCGCAAAGAAACAAATACGGCTGAGGTCAAAAAACAGCGGCCCTAGCCGCCACGCCCCATTCGCCAGAAGCATTTCAATTTAAAACGCAATCAGGACAAATAGTTAGATGATTTTTATTCCGGGCTCATATTTGTTATACTATTAAACATGGAGGATGTAAATATGCCCCGGATAGCTTTTGAACTGGATTTACCGGATAGCCTGGCTAAAGCCGCCGACGAAAAGGGTCTGCTTTCATCCCAGGCCATGTTGGAACTGCTCAAGCGCGAAGTGGCCAACACAGCGCCCTCACCCAAGGCCGTCTTTAAGGCAGGCCATCAGCCCTGGATGGATGGGGTGGTCGCTCCCGAACTTATGGGCCGGGGGAAAATTCTGGTTGCTGATGATCAGTTCATCGCCCCGATAGAAGCCGAGTGGGAAGCGGCCGGCAAGCGGGGCTGATACATGATCGTTGTGGATACCCACATTCTGATCTGGATGTACCTGGCCACTGAAAAATTATCCGAAGCAGCCATTAAGGCTATATCCGAGGCTGATTTTTTGCTGATTCCCTCAATCAGCCTGTGGGAAGTCTCCATGCTGGTCAACTATCGCCGCCTGGAACTGCCCTGCTCGTTGAGCGACTGGCTGAATACCGTCTGCAATCAGCCCAAAGTCAAACTTCAAGAAATCACTCCGGCGATTGCTGTTCTGAGTGGTTCCATTGATATGCACGGCGACCCTGCCGACCGCATTATCGTGGCTACAGCTAAAACTTTGAGCTTGCCTCTGGTCACCGCCGATCATCGCATCCGTAATTTATCCCAATTGTCCTGTCTCTGGTAGACTCAAAGAGCCTCTTCCCAACAGCCGGATGAAGGGATGCATGGAATAAAAGCAATGACCAACGACGTTGATTCCATCATTGACGCCAGCCAGCTTTCACAAACGAATGAATATTATATTGATGCCACGCATACGCTAATTTTCAAGGCTTTCAAGGTCTTGATTTTGTTGGGCTTGATAGCTTGGATCACTTGGTGGGGTCCATGGGATCTTTACGACATTATTCTCGTGCTTATTATTTCATTTTATGTTCTGGCCGATATCTACCATACAATCCGCAATTTAAGCCGACCATTCATCACCTTGGGCGCCAGCCATTTTGTCGTTGGCCAGCCATCTGTTGTCATTCCTTACTCCTGGGTGGAATGTTTTGCCTTCGACCAAAGCCGCCAATCAAATTTTGGAGTCAGTTTTTCCCTCCTGCCCAGAGCCGAAGCGTCTTTGCCGAAAAAAATTGAGGGCGGCGGCCCTGTGAGCCTGAAAGATGGACGGATAGTATGCAAAAATACGATTCCAGGCCGGGGATTTAGCGCCGCTGATTTTTTTGCCGATCTGGGTGCCCGGCTCAAGGCCGCCGGAGCGACGGACGCCTTCAGCGACCAGAACAGCGTAGTCAATGTTTAATGCAATATTTAAGTGGACGCCGCCTCCACCAGTCAAAAAAAAGACTAAAAAGCAAAGAATATCAAGCTCTTGCGAGACCAAAACCGCAAGGGCTTGTCTCGTTTTTATACCCTATTTATACCCTGACTGCAAAAACCCCCAGCAACCTCGGCCGACCTCCAACGACTTCCAGCGCTTTCAACCTCTCCTCAAATCTCTGCGATAGCCCTTTATCATGGTCTTGAACCCGCCCCCCGGCGAGGTGCGCCCATGACCCGCCCCACCTCCGCCGCCCCCACCGGGAACCGCTGAGGTCATGACCCGCGAAATCCTCGTTTGAGCCCTCCAGAGCCCATCAAGACCGGCCCCGGCGGTCCGCCCCGCATCCTTTCCCTGGCCGCCGAAAAGTCCAAGGAGTGGTTTTGTCATCCTGATAAATGTCCGGCCCTGAACACCCATCCCGCCCGCCAGACCCGAAGCGAGCGTCGTAAGGCTTGCCAGATCGTCATCGAGGCCGTGCTCAAACGTCTGGATTTGGCTTCCCTCTGTATTGGCGTCCCGACCCCGGCCAATGGTTTCATCAATGTTGATATGAAGACCATTGTGGCCGAGACCGGCCTGGGGCAGCGCCGCTGTGAGCGGCCCATCGGCGTCCTGAAGGAGGCTGGCTTCCTGAACGTGAAACAGCCTCGCTGCCTGAATGCGGAGGGTGCCTATATCGGTCTGCGGGCTATCCGAGTCTTCACCGAAAAGTTTTTCGACTGGCTGGGGCTGCTCCCGATGCTGAAGAAAAAGCGGGAGCGGGCCTCCTTGACCCTCCGCCGCCGGGCCACCCGCCTGGGCAAACCCGTCAGTGACCTGATAGGCCGGGTGGCCAAAATCTTCAAGCCCATCACGAAGCTCCCCAAGCGCCCGCCCATGGACGTGGAAAAAGTCCGGGCCTGGAACCGCGCCCTGACTGATCTCTGGAAGCGCGGCATCGAAGGCCAAGAAGCCCAACGGCCGACCAACCAACAGTTCTGCTACCCCCTCGACTGGAGCCCAGGCAAAGGTGCGCTTGGGGTCAATCAATCAGCCACTGGTAGGAATTATGAGCTTTAGTGGTTAATAGATAGCTGCGGCTACCCGATCTTCTCAGCGTCTTTTCTTGTAACCCGCAATAACAGTGGATCATGGGCAAAACTATCCAGCATAAAATGCTTATAAAAAGCGGCGGCCTGTTCATGCTTGGCTTTTACTAAAAAGACTGCCCAGGCCAGCTCACTACGTAAAGCCCGCTTGATGGCGTCGGCCAGGAGAAGCGCGCCGAGACCTTGCCTTTGACAGCTTTCGGCCACCGCCAGGCGTCCTAGGAGGACGGCAGGCGCCTGGCCATAGCGGGGCATTTTGCGCCGCAGGTCTTCCGGTAGATCAGTCAAGTCGACCAAAGCGGCAGACAGGGTGTAATAACCTAAAATAGCGGCGGAGCCGGGCCGGGTGGCCACGATGACATTGGCGAAGCCCCGCCGCATATCCTGACCGGCCTGAGTGGCCAGGTAGAGGTTGAGGGCTTCTTCGCCGCAGGAAAAGCCTGACCGGTCATGAACAGCGGAGTCTGGATTGAGCGGCTCCATAATCAATTGATTGGAGCTCATCGGCTTTCCACTTTGCTGGAGTGGTCACGCAGAGCTTTCTTCAGTCGGCTATAGCGGGCTGGAGTCGGACTCTCGTCCAAAAGAGCGGCGGCCAGGGCCTTCTGATCTTCAAGGCATAGCTTGATCACATTGTGTTCGGAGATTACCTTTTGGGCCGCTTCACTCACGGCGGTTATGAGAAAATCCGTCTGGCTCCGCCCCTGCAAGGCGGCGGCCGTGGCGAGGCTCTCTTTGATATGCGCCGGGATACGGGCGTCAATACGCACGGTGGCGGCATCGGCGTGTTTAGTTTGTCGGTTCATGACAACCTCCTTTCAAAAACAATATACAGCGTATCGCTGTACACGTCAAGATTTTGTATGGATTGTTGCAAAAAAAACTAAACGTTAAATTAGCGTTAAAAACTGGACATATCGTTGAGGCTCCCCAATATAGCCTCTTTCAGCAGAAAGTGAAAGGGAGTTTATCTGGATGATAACGTTAACAGGGTATTTTAGGACTGGACAGTGACCTCTGGTTCAATAACCTTCAGCATTTCCGCCAGTTCTTCCGGTGGAATGCGGATCACTTGGCCGTCCTTATGGATGGGCGCCAAGTGTCGGCCATTAAATCGTAAGCAAGACTTGGAGAAGAGCGTTCGCGCCGGCAAGTTGCCCAG
>JAIRTO010000371.1 GCA_031254895.1 Deltaproteobacteria bacterium | reverse complement strand
GCCAGCTTATGCGCTTCGTTGAAAGTATAGTCGAAGCCCAGCTTCAAGCCGGCGGTGTACTGCACATAAGTCTTGTCTGGATATTCTAGGCCTATAAAATTCATATTTGAATAAGTTATGGAAGCGTCTTCGTGCTCGTCATAATAGGCCACAACTTTCAGATGAGCTTTGTCGGTCAAGTTGATGTCGCCGTTCAGGTAATAGCGAGTGGTCTCGTATTTGGGCCAGCGCCAAAACCGCGCGAACGGAAAATCGTTCAAACCGGAATTCGGGGGAGCGGTGAAGGTTTGAGCGGCGTCGAAGGGTTGACCTTTTTCGAAAGATTGCTTCACGAAGCCGAACATTATGTCCACGTCTTCAGTCGGCGTCCAGCCGACTATGAAGTTGAGACCGCGATTTTTATAGTCGGAATTTTCGCGTCGACCGCCGTCCTCCTGAGGAGCCGGTCGGAAACCTGAAGGCAGGGTGAAGAAATCCTGCTGGTTGAACATGAACGAGGCTTTGAGGTAAAACAATTCCTGCTTGCTGCCGATGCTGGCGGCGAAATAACGCCCCTGACCGTCCAGAGCGCGGTCAAAGAAATTCATGTATTTGGCCGTAAACTCCAATTCCTTAGTCGGTTTGGCCGTGCGCAAATTGATGGCCCCGGCCAGATTGTTGTTGGAGGCCAAAAGAGGCGAACTGTAGCCCTTTGAAACCTCGATGGACTCCAGATCGAAAAGCATGGTGTTGTTGAAGTCCCATTCGTTGCGGTACGCCGTGGCGATGGGGATGTCGTCTATGTACATGCCCACCTGGTAACGACTGGAACCGCGGAGACTGATCGTGCCTTCGTTGCGGCCGCCCGAAATTTGCGGATAGATGCCCGAAACTCCCATTAAGGCGTCCCACAGAGTTGAGGCAGTTTTACGCTCGAAATCGACCTGAGTGATGTGGTCGATCGAGTCTTTGGATTCAACCATTTCAATGGGGCTCAAACGGACTTCAGACGCCCCGTCGTCCTGACCCAATGTCGGACCCGCCCAAAAGATCATAGAAAATAAGGCCAGACCGACGCCGACCACACGCTTCAAACTCATTTTTTTCTCCTTGACGAAATGACATTATAGTACATAACGATTGCCGAAAAAAATAACGGCCGTTTTTTTTCGTTATGTATATTATTGACATAACGGCAATCTATCACCAGAAATGCAGGTCGTCAAGAATATTATTTTTTAAATTAACCATAATTTATAAGTGGTATAAGAGCAATATTTTAAATTGCATCATTACAATAACTGAAAATATCTTATTTAAGCGGGACAAAATTTAAATTGAACAGCCGATTAATAAAATTTGAAAATATTTTTTTTTCAAAAAAAATGAATAGGCAATACAAAAATTTCCCTGGCGATTAGTCATTTTTTTAGGAAGCTCTTGGAATTTTGAGAGATTCGCGGTTTTGGCCTTATTCTCGACTTATTGCGGTTCTCTTGCCCAATAACGGTTCTCTTGCCCAATAACGGCTCTTATGAAGGCGGCGAGCGCAGCCGGCCGCCATAAAGCTCTCCCCTTCTCTCTTCAAGCCGCTCGCAACTATTCAAGCCGGCCCGCATAGATGGCTAAATTGGCGAGATGGGTGGCCCAGAGGCAATCTCGTCGGCAACTCCTATTCCGCGACAAACGAATGAACGACCGTTTGTCGCAGAAGAGACTGAACGAGCGCCGAACAGTCAGCGAAACGGGTCAAAAAAAGGGAAATTCCATGTTTTAGCCAAAAATGTGACCTTCTGGACGACCTTTTTCCCTGTCCAGTCTTTTCCGACTTCGACAAATGCGATCCTACGGACAAGCTAGCCGTCAGATTCCCAATCACGCTCGATAGAGAACGAAATTGTCGACCTAGTTTACGGCAGTTTTTTTTGAAATAGGAAGCTACAGACATGGTTTCCGGCAGAACGACGACTCTTTTTTTTGTTTTGTTTCTCTGAACCGAATCTGCTATTTCGAGGCCATTGAAGACGTCGTCCACGTAATCAGGAAAAGGCACGGAGAAATGGACTCAAATCCTTATTTCGACAACCGGAACTGCATTTTTATGGGTTCATTTTTCCTTCTCAGGGGAACATGGCCGAGGCTTGTCTTCGTTTGCGCCTGAGACTAAATTTTGGCGGGCTGTCAGATGGACAAAAAAAGACGGCTCGTCTTTTGGAGAGACAAGCCATCTCTGTTTTGTCAGCCGAAAACTTAATTAGAGCAATAGTCTTCAATAAGCCCAATGGGATAGGCTGTAAGGGACGGTTTCCGAGATATTTAACCTGCTCTTTGCTCAGCGCAGTCATCTCGCCAGTTTTTCAAACGCTTTGACGTGTTTTGCCAAAAGGCGCAAAGCCGCCGCGTCCACGCTCTCGTCATCCGCGACAGCATCTTGACGGAACAGGCCGTAATCCAAAAGCACATAGCGCGGCACGTTGTTTTTCAGGATTATCGCCGTTCCCTTTTCGTCCACAAGGCGGGCCATCCTTGAAAAGTTCTGATTGGCTTCCGAGATGGAAACAAGGTTTTCTGCGTTGATGTTCATCTTTAACACCTCCGCTTATAACATAACCAATCGTTAGGATGTATGCGACCTAATTTTTAATGTTCCCCCATACCGGGAATAGTCCAGGACAAAACAGTCCGA
>JAIRTO010000358.1 GCA_031254895.1 Deltaproteobacteria bacterium | reverse complement strand
ACTCAAGCGCCTACGGAGCGCCAAGCTGGAGGCTCTTGAATGACATTTTGGGAGTTCCCTCCAGACCGAAAGACAACGAAGCGACAGAAGCCCTCGAGCAATATTTCGATCTCGTCAACCAAGGCGAAGGAACTTCGGATGAGGCGAAGGATTTGCGCGAGAAGCTTGAGAATTGGCTTTTCGACGATCCGGCGTTGACGGACGCGGACATGATGATTGAGCGCAAGGAACGCGCGAAGGCAAGGCAAGAAAGCTGACAAGCTAACGCCTCCAAATCAGCCTATCTTGGAAAGGCTTAAGGCGACTTAGGCCGGCTGCCGATGAAAAATGCTGAAGGGAACTCGCAACTGCCTTCTCTCTGCGGCAGTATAGAGCCAAAAATCGGCAAATTTGACTGGTTTCCGGCATATGTCGTCCGAAAGTCCAACGAGGCGACGATTTGGCTAGACCAGGCGGTGATCGACCTTTGGTCGGGATCGAAGGCCAAGAGTCTTTTCAGAGAAAAGGCTCTTGGCGATTGAGTCTCTGAAGGACTGGGAACCAGCCAAACCTGGAAAAATGCAAAACCTGGAAAACTGCCAAGCCTGGGAACTAGCCAAACCTTTAAAAGCTTGGCGACATGTTCGCTCAACGACGCCAAAGCCCCAACATGGGCTTTGGCGTCGTCATTTGTAACGCGCTTTTTAAAACGCGTTCTCCAGCTCCTCGGTCATGTCGGAGGGAGAGAGCTCCAAGCCCGGATTCAAAACCTCCCGCCAGGATATCAGGCCGCTGCCCGGAACGATGTCGGGAGCGGCTATTTCTATGTCGTTCAAGCCGCCGTCCGAGTTGGCGCTGCGGATGATGAGCTTTCCTTCGGTTCGGATTATCGTCGCTTCCGTAGGTCTCCCGACGCCGGCGGAGATGGCCCCGACGACCATGTCTTGGGGGATGTGCGGGTATTTGCTCGAGTTGTTGACGAAAAAGCGGCTGAAATCCGGAGCGGGCAGACCCGTGAAGGCGTCCACCGCGTATTGGTAGCCCACGCCGATGGCCCCGCACTGGGCCACGGCCGGCTCGAACGAGGTGAAGGCCATCAGCGAATCTCCGTTCCCCAGCTGAACTATCTTCGGCTGAGTGACGATCATCTCGTATTGATGCTGGCCGCCCGGATCCAAAACGGCCCCCATATCGAGCTTGCGTCGGTAGCCGACGGAATTGGCGGCCAGGATTGAGTTCTTGACGTTGGCGTAAGAGTCCGTCCCGTTCCAAGCCCCGGGCACGCCTTTGGCCGTGCCGTCCTTGTAGACGGTCACTCCGGACATGTCCTTGATCCGGCCGGCTTCGCCCGTTCGGTCGGCGAAGGTCATCAAGCCATTGTTTAAAGGCTCTTTCAAGCCGTATAGATATTGCTGATGATTGTTGCGGCAGACGGTCCCGCCCGTCCCTGGACAGGGGCTCACGTCTTCGAAGGACCAGAGCCGGCCGGTTCCGAAGACGACCCAGAGCTGACCTCTGGAGTCGTAGGCGGAATTGACGGCCCCGCTCACGGGCTTGTCGACGTTGAACAGCCTTTTCAAGGCCCAGCGGGCGACCGGCAGAGGGGCGCCTTGGGCGTCGACCATTTGCAGCCGGTAGACGGCCCCCCGATCCAGATTGTCCCCGCCCTGGCGGCTGACGGTCAAGCCGTAATAGACCGCGTGGTTGTTCCAAGGCACGGCTTTGATCTGGGCCGCCGGCACGAAGGGCTCGTTGAAGAAGCTGTTGTTTTCCGGAGCCCGCAGGTAATTGACGTTGCCGCCCTTCGCCGGGTCGGTGTTGACGGCGGGCAGACCGGTCTCGACGTCGAGAACGATAAGTTTGGCCCTCTGGACGCTGTAGCCGTCCTGGGGATTTTTCGCCCCGTATTTGACGGCCGGCAGGCCCGACTTGTATTCGGTCGCGTCGGTGACCGGACCGCTGGGCAAGACGGCGTACCATTTGCCGCCGCTGGCGACGACGGTCGGCAGCCCCACGCTGAGCCCCAGCTCCAAGGAACTGTATCGCCACAGAAGTTCAGGCGGCTTTTCCGGATCGGTGACGTCTAAGGCGAATATCTCCGAAAAATAGTGATCCCCTTGGACGTTGTTTTTGGCGGCGGCCTCTATCGGCCGGCCGCCCAAGCGCAGACCCGCCAGCAACAAGGTTCGCCACTGCCCCCTTATCTGCACGTCGGCCACCATGGGCTTCATGTCCACATAATAGGCGTGGACGTAATCCGGATCGGCCAGCCACTGCAGATGCGGCAGAGCCGAGGAGGGAACGTAGGCCCAGAGCTCCGCCCCCATGTCGTGGGCCGTTTTGGCGTTGTTTTGGGACAGATCGTAGGAAATCCGCCCGTCGGCCGCGTAATCCGGAAAGCCGAGGTTCACGGCGTGGAGCAGGCCGTCGTTGGAGCCGTAATACAGCATCTGGCGGCGGCCGGCCATGTCTTTTTTGAAAGTGGCGTAGCTCTTGTCGCCATAGAGCAGATCGAAGTCGAAGGCCGGGGCGCCGACGACGACCGGCTTGGAATTGAGCACGTCGCCGTGCCGCCAAGTGACGATATCCTTGCGGTTGGTCCAGGGATTCCCCACCGCCCGGGATCTCCAGCCGGGCTGATCGAGGCCCAGCACGTACTCGATGAGCATCTCCGTCGCCCGTCTCCGGCTGACGGTTCCCTGATGCGGCAATATTTCCTCGAAATGCCGGCCCAACATCAAGGGCTCCAAATCCGCCGCCGCATTCTGGACGTCGAACAAAGATAGCTTCGTTCCTCCGCCGGGCAAAGGCTGACCGTAGTAGACCAGTCGGCGGCCGTCGGCGACCGTGGCCGCCTGAGTGAAGGGCCGGCTGCCGGAGCGAAGGCGGGCCTCCGGCAGAGACGAGAGCCACCTGGCCACGTCGAAGACGGGCTTTAGCTGATGCAGATCTTCCGGGGCGGCGGCCGCCCCCGGCGCCGGCGTCAGATCGTTGAAGCCGCTGACGTCGCGACACCGGCTAAAAATCTTCCCCGGCGTCCAGCAGACGGGAGGATTGTCGGCGTCAGGGGAAGTCATGGTCACGACTTCGTCGCCGGTGGACGTTTTGGGATCGTATCTGGTCGTCAGCGTCAGATCCCCGTCGCCGTCTTCCCGCAAATTGCCGAAGCGATCGATGAACAAGCCGTAGACGCCTCCCGTCCACCTGACCATTTGACCGGGGTCGATGGGGTTGGCGTACAGGGGATAGTAATAGCTCTGGACGGACAAGCCTCCGCCCATGTGGGAGGCGACGGAGGCGGAAGTGGCCGAGCCGGCCGAGACGGCCGAGTTGATGTTTTTGAAGGTGGCTTCCAGCTTGTCCGGCAGCTGGGCGATGGTGGTCGTCTGGAAATAGTTTTTCGGAGCCCCGTCCGGTCCCTCCCATTCGCCGGGATCGGGGGCGCCGTTGTTGTTGGCGTCCGTGAACCCGCCGTATTTGGCGGCCAGCCACAGAGGATTGGGCAGTTCTTCGGCCTTTTGGGAGTTGGCTCTGACGGCGAAGACTCTGGACTGCTTCTTCAGATCCTGGACTATTTTGGTGCAGCCGTTGGTCCCGGCCGTGCTCCCGCCCACGTATTGGCAGCCCGTCGGAGTCAGAAAGCTGGAAGCCGGCGGCCTGTTCATGGTGACGTCCATATAGGCGCCGTCGCGAGCCGTGCCCTGAATCGTGTAGCCCATGGCCATGCCCTGCCCCGTCCCCTTCACCTCCCAGGAGCTTTTCACCAAAATGGCCTTGACCTGATTGGGCTTAATTTCAATAAAGTCGCCGACGGCGTCGGCCGAAGCCGGATTTTTGAATTTGTGCCAAACGCCTTGCTTTAAATGAGCCTCGCCGCTGTCAAAGACGACGGGGGCGGTCTCCCGCATGGAGGCGGGCGTGCTGGCGTCGGTCAAAAGATCCACTTCGTAGGTCACCTGGGCGTCGCCTTCCCAGTCGTCGCCCATGGCCGCGTCGGAGAAGTTGACCTTGATCGTCGCGTGAAAGGTCTGCCCCAGCTTGTCCGTCTCCCACTCCAAAATGAAATAATTGAGAAAGCTCATTATCTTGCCCGAGCCGGAGGAATGGCTGATGATGGAGGCCGGCAAGATGGAGACGTCGACGCGCTCCCCGGAAATCTTGTCTTCGACGTCGAACTCCAGCGAGGGAAAGGGAGAGCTCATGGTCACGGCGTAGAGATCCACGCTGTTGGGAAACTGGCTGGCCCCTTGGGTCAGGTTGAAGTTGCGGATATGGGCGTAATAGGCGGCCGCCGCCAGGCTGTAAGTGCCCTCGTAGGCCGGCGAAGTCGGGCAGATGCCCTTGATTTCGTAGAGGGAGTTGATGGTCTTGGCCGAACAGCTGTCCCGAGCGTTCTTGGCCACGACGTATTCGCGGCTGGAGCTTATCCCTTCCAGTTTCGAGATGGTGTTCAAATAAGTCTGAAGGTTGAACCGGCTGGGCAGATCTCTGCTTTCGGTCAAACCTTGGGGCGGAACGATTTTCGGGAGAAGAGGTCTGACTATGTCGGTGTTGAACGAATCCCCGTCGTGCTCGGGCACGAAGTCGGTCATCAAGAGGATGATGGGCTTGGAGCAGGAGGAGTCGACCGCCGTCGGCTTTCGGGCGTTCCAATTCCCGCTGAAGGAGGTCAGCTGAAGAATGGAGCTGCCCCTCTCGTCATGATCCGCCTGATAGTTGTACGACCCGGTCGGCGTCGTCGCGCCCCCGAAATAGCGGACGGCCTCATAAAACATCTCGCCCACGGGGTTGCCCCAGGAATAGGTGTTGTAGTACCTTTCCCCGTCCCAAGAGGTGGGATCCTTGTCTATGGGCCGCCCGGCAATTCTCAAATTGTCGATGTTCTTGACGAGTCCGTTCGGGATGACCTGACCGGTCAGAGAATCTATGGCCGGCACGTACTCGCTGGTCGTCCGGGGCGGCCGCCCTTCCACCGGCCCGACGTGATTTCGAAGCTTGCCGCCTTGCTTCCTGACGTCGTTGTTGTAGCCGCCGGTGACGAGACCGAAATGCATGGGGATGGCCCCGCTGCCGTAACGCTGCAAGAGACCGACGGGCTTATGGACGTCGTCCTGGGGCGAGGCCGTGGGGCCGGGATATTTGAGACAGCCTTCCGTCGGCGACAGGTTGTTCGGGTTGCAAACCTCCACATGGAGATTGTAGACCAAGATCCTCTTGCGGACGTCCGCTTTCAGGACTTTGTCGTCCGGCAGAGGCCGGTTGACCAGAACCCAGTCCCAATAGCGGGGCTGAGGGTCGCTGACCGCAATCGGCTCATTGACGGAATCGTTGGCGCCGAGGTCGAAATCGTTCCTCTCCACGTTCAATAGGACTTTTAGAGCCGGAAAATAGCGGTTGGATTGGCCCAAGTCGCTGGAACGCGCGAAAAAATGGCCTTTGCCGCTCGAGGGAGGATCGAAGGGCGAATATTTGCGCAGATTGTACCAGACGGCCAGAGGGGTGACTTCCATCCACGTGTCGTCGGAGCGCACCTCGGTTCCCCAGACGGTGGAGTCGGGCGGAACGAAGCTCATCTCCAGAACCGTCCGAGTCAACGAGTCTTCGCTGCGGCGGCCGCCGTACAAAATCTTGGTCAGAGCGTCCATGCGACTGGCGGTCAGATAATTGAGCCAGTTGCCGCTGAACGTTCCGGAGCCCATATGGGAGACCGACTGACTCAGATCGCTGCAAACTCCGGTCGCGGATCTGGGCGAGCGGACGTAGTTCTTCAAACCCGCCGGCCGGGACCTGTTTATTTCGGCTTCGCTCTGATCCTCAATGGTAGAACCAACCCGAAAAAAAAGGCCGTCGACGTCGCCGGTCATGAAATTTCCGTATAAACCGCTCTGGGTCTGCCCTCTGTAGGCGTAGCAGGAGCGGGAGTCGAAATAGCCCACGTATTCCACGCCGGGATTGAAGCCCGTGTCCATCCGGCCGTCCCCGTCGATGTCGGTCAGCCCCGGATAGGCCTGCTGAAACATCTTGATGTCCTTGGACAAGACGATCATTATTCGCGGAGCTCTGGTCGTTCCGTCCAAAAAGGGCAGCTGCTGGTATTTGTCTTTGTTGCTTAAATTCTGGGCCAGAAGTTGGCCGGGAAAGAAAAGGGCCAGACAGAGCGCGGCTAGAAGGGAAAGCGATAAGAATTTTTTGAGATGTCTGGAGTTCTGGTCTGAATTCTTGCTTGAGGTCCTGACCGAGTTCTCGCCTGAGTTCCCGACCGAGTTCTTGACCGAGTTCTTGACCGAGTTCTTGACCG
>JAIRTO010000334.1 GCA_031254895.1 Deltaproteobacteria bacterium | reverse complement strand
ATTGGTGACGATGGGCTTGGCGGGCTGAGCAGACTGAACCGGTTGAACCGGTTGAGCCGATTGAGCCGGCTCGGCGGGTTGAGCGGGCTGAGCTGGCTGAGCGGGCTCGGCGGGCTCAGGGAACTCGGCCGATTGAGCCGTCGCCGGAGAAGAAGACGGTCCAAAAACGACGAAGAGCGCCGACAGAATTAGAAGAAAAAGCGACCTGGCGACGGCGAGGCCGAACCGACGGCTGGGGCGAAGAGCATTTTTCTGTTTCATGACTTTTTAGGGAAAAACCCGTCCTTTATCGATCTTTTTTTTCGAGCCGGAAAACCGCAGTTTCGTCGGCCGTCGAATTTAAGTCTCGCCGACGGCCTCTTTTGGTCGTCCGCTTCCCCGACTCCCGGAAGGGAGGCCGAGACCCCTTAAGGGGGCCGGCTAGCTTGAACTTATGGAGGCCAACAGATCGCGGAAATACGATCTGGCCGGAATAATCCGGCCGTCGGGAAGCTTCACCAAATAATCCTCGCCGGACATGGAAGAGACGGAGGCGACTTTGTCGATGAACTCGTCGACGGAAGTCAGTTTGTTCCGAACGGTGGCCAGCTTTCTTCTCAGATGCTTCTCGGCCTCGCGAGCGGAAAAAGCTTTTTTGTTGCGAATGAACTGAATGTCGGTCTTCTGGCCGACGGCGGTCAAAAGGGCTTCAATTTTGGCCATCTCGGCGTCGTCCAGAGCCGAAACTCTCGCGGCCATAAACGTCAGCATGACTGTCAGCCCCATAGCCAGCCAAATCCGACTTATTTTTCCCATGTCGAACTCCTTTTTGGCTCGTCGCGGCCAAAAGCCGAATATCGCCGGCCAACCGACGAAGAAAGCGGCGCGCGAACACCCAAAAAAAAATATTGAAGGCAAAAAAAACGAGCGGCCAGATCCGGCCGTCGGCGGCTCAGAGCCTTTCTCGGCCAGGGCAGCCTTCCAGACCGCAGCCGGGACAGTCGGGACGACGGGCCGAACAGATGGCCCGTCCATGGCTGATCATCTGATGAGAAAACCTGGTCCAGCTCTCTTGGGGGATGATCTCCATCAAATCCTTTTCCGCTCCGACGGGATCCGTCCGCTCGGTCAACCCCATTCGCCGGCTGACTCGGCCAAGATGAGTGTCCACGGTGATGCCGGGGATCCCGAAAGCGTCCCCCAAGACCACGTTGGCCGTCTTCCGGCCGACTCCGGGGAGGGAGACCAAAGCCGAAAGGTCGGCCGGAACCCGGCCGTCGTGCCTCTCCATCAGAAGTTTGGCCGTTTTGGCAAGATTGGCGGCCTTGGCCTTATACAAGCCGCAGGTTTTTATCAAATTCTCTATGTCCTCCCCTTTCGCTTCGGAGAGGGCTTTCGGATCCGGAAAAGCGGCAAAAAGAGCCGGCGTGACCAGGTTCACTCTTTTGTCGGTGCACTGGGCCGATAAAATAGTCGCCGTCAAAAGCTGGAAGGGATCGGCAAAATCCAAGCCGCACCTGGGCTCAGGATAAAGCTCGTCCAAAAAATTAAGGATCTCGTCGACGGAAAGAACGCCTTTTTGCCCTTTTTGGTCTTTTTGGTTTTTTTGGTTTTTTTGGCCTTTCAGGGCTTTTTGGTCTTTCAGGTCTTTCAAGTCTTTCAGACCTTTCGGGCCTTTCGGGCCGACCGGGTCTGTCCGTTTTGGACCGAACCTTTCGGACTTCGGGCTTGGAACTGACTTTTCGGACTTCGCGCCGACGCTTTTTTTCCGGATCGCCTCCGACGATGACGGCTGGAGCGTTTTTTTCGTCGCCGGCTCCTTCTCGGAGAGTCCTAAAGCCTTCTGTTTAGGGTCAGCCGGATTGGGCTTTGTCCGCCTGGTTTGACCGCCGGAGTCTTTCAAAACAAACCCTCGACCAGAGCGGCCACGTTTTCCGGGGTGAAGCCGAATTCTTCGAAAATTCTTTGGGCCGGCGCGGAACGGCCAAAAGTCTCCACGGCAAGAACTCGACCCTGGGAACCTGTCCAGCGCTCCCAGCCGAAGGAGCGAGCCGCTTCCACGGCCAAACGACGGGTCGTCTCTGGCGGCAGGATATGGTTCAGATAGTCTTCGTCTTGTTTGGCCAACAACTCCCACGAAGGCATGGAGACCACTCTGACCGCCCTTTTGCCCTTCAAAAGGTCTTGGGCGGCCAAAGCCAGATGAACTTCGGAGCCTGAGGCGAGGATTATGGCCTCCGGCTTTCCGCCCTCGGCTTCGCTCAGGACATAGCCGCCTTTGTAGGGACCTTCCAGAACGGCGGGGTACTTCTCCGGCGAGAGAACCGGGAGGTTCTGACGCGAAAGAACGAGCGCCGAAGGACCGTCATGGGAGAGAGCCGAAGCCCAGGCCGCCGCCGTTTCGTAGGCGTCGGCCGGACGCAGGACGGTCAAATCGGGAATCAATCTCAGGGCGGGAACATGCTCGACGGGCTGATGAGTCGGTCCGTCCTCGCCGACGCCGACGCTGTCGTGGGTCAGGACGTATACGACCTTTTGCCCCATCAAAGCCGAGAGTCTTATCGCGGGCCTAAGAAAATCGGAAAAAACCAGAAAAGTCCCGCCGAAAGGAATAAGACCGCCATGGAGGGCCAAACCGTTGAGGATGGCCCCCATGCCGTGCTCTCTGACCCCGAAATGGATGTTGCGCCCAGCCGGAAAAAGATGGGACATGAAAGATTCGCCGTCTATCTGAGTCTTGTTGGACGGAGCCAGATCGGCGCTTCCGCCGAGCAGCTCGGGAACGACGCTCGCGACCGCGTTTATGACCTTGCCGGAGGCGACTCTGGTGGCTATCGGCTTTTCGGCCGGAAAAAGGGACTTCGCCGTCTCGGCGAGAGTCTCCTGGAAATTCGCGGGCAAGCGTTTGGCCAGACTTCTTTCCAGATCAGAGCCCAACTCCGGATACTTGCCGACGTACTCGGAAAGCCTGGCCTCCCATTCTTGCCGAGCGGAACTGTGCGTCTGGGCCCAGCCGGCGAAATTGGCGGCCACTCTGGGATCGACGTGAAAGGGAGGCTTGTCGGCGAAGCCGTAAAACGCTCTGGTGGCCTCCAGAGCCTCCGGCCCCAGAGGCTCGCCGTGCGCGCCCGGCGTGTCGGCCTTGGGACTGCCGGCGCCCAGTTTGGTCCGGCACATGATCAAAGTGGGCCGCTCTCGCTCGGCTTTGGCGTTTTCCAAGGCCAACTGAACGGACAAAAGATCTTCTCCGTCGGAGACGACCGAAACGTGCCAGCCGTAAGCCAGAAAACGGGCTCTGACGTCCTCAGAAAAGGCCAATTCCGTCGGACCTTCGATGGTCATCTGATTGTCGTCGTAGATGTAGACGAGCTTGCCCAGTCCTTGGGCGCCGGCCAAGGAAGCCGCTTCCGAAGCGACCCCTTCCATCAGATCGCCGTCCGAAACCAAGGCGTAGGTGTAATGATCGAACAAGGGAAAACCCGGCTGGTTGAAGCGAGCGGCCAAATGGCGCTCGGCCAACGCCAGACCCACGCCCATGGCGAAACCGTGGCCCAAAGGACCGGTGGTGGCCTCCACCCCTAAAGCGCAACCCAGTTCAGGGTGACCAGGCGTCTTGCTGCCCCACTGCCGGAAATCCTTCAAATCTTCCAGACTTAAATCATAGCCGGCCAAATGAAGCCAGGCGTAAAGAAGCGCCGACCCATGGCCGGGAGAAAGAATGAAGCGATCCCGGTCGGGCCAGTTGGGACTTTGAGGATCATGCTTCAAAAATCTGGTCCACAAAACATAAGCCATCGGCGCCGCCCCAAGGGGCAGTCCGGGATGGCCGCTTTTGGCTTTTTCCACCATATCCGCGGCCAAAAGCCTTAAAGTGTCGACCGAAGCTTGATCCTTTCGAGTGAAAGATTTCAATGGAGCGGTTTTCATGCTATTCACCAACAATTCACCAAAACGCGAAAATGATTTGTCGCCCTTCGCCGAATCCAGCTCCGCCTTCAATTTTGGCGCAATCGCTTCGAAAGAAGGAGAGTTTGAAAGGGTCGCGGCGATGGCCAGCCGTCTCGTCTTTCGACGTTAGAAGGAATCGAAAAGGTCTTTTAGAAAAATGGCGCCTTTTTTTTTGGGGCGTCGACGACTTCTCGGCGACGTCTCCGCCTTAGGAAGCGGATATCGCCGGGAAGACGCGTTTTCGAGGCAACAAAAAAGACTCGCCCAAGGCCGGAGACTAGCCAAATTTGCCGGTTTTCTTTTCGTCCAGGGCGGAAAGAGAAATAGGCCAATTAGGCCAAAAGGGTTCTAAATGCGTAGCCCATCGGCGACAGGCAGGAGGCGGCCGCGAAGGTCGTCCGGCCGTTCCGGATTTGTTCATGACGCGGTAAAGGCCGTTCAAAGCTCCATTATAAATGATGGAGGCGCCTCCCTCAATGCATTTGGAGGCGCCAAAAAGACATAAACCAAGATTTTCGAGGCCTTCTTCGTCGATGTCGCGCTTTTAGGGGGGCTCGTCAGGAAATGACATTTTTTTTGGCGGAGGATAATCCGCGCGGCTCCACAGAAAAAAAGAAAACAAACGCGAAAAGGCCAAGTTGTTTCCCGGCGGCTCCTTATGCGCCGGAGCGTTCCAGAGCGAGAGACATGTCGTTCGAGGTTTTTGGCCGCTGATCCAGGAAAGTCAAGGCGCATCTGGCGCTCCCGGTCACGAAGGAGAAAATGACTCGTTTGGACGCCTCGTCTTCTTTCAAGACGGCGAGGAGATCGATTAAAACATCGGCGTTGGCCTGAGCCAATTGGAAGTCTCTCATTTTTCCGACTGCCGGGGCGTCACCTTCGTCTATGAGGACCGCGACCTTTTAATTTAATCCGCTCGGGCGGAGGGGGCGACAAGGTTTATAAATACGGGCCGCGGCGTACTGGCTTCGACTTCCAATTTGGCCGCATCGGCGATTCGAGAGAGCTTTCCAAAGATGATTTTTCAACTGTTCAGAACTGGACGATTCCTTCGGCAGGCTAAGACGGACGACCTGAAGCTTGGGAAAGACGCAGTCGGAATCGCCTATCCGCAGACCTTTGAACATGTCTCTTTCGTCAGCGAACAGTTCCTTCAACGCGCAGAAAAAAGCGTTGCCCAAAGCGGCGGGGCCAATAAAGAAAGTTATGTCTCATCGCGCTTCGCAAAAGCTCGAAAACATATCTGGCATTGTCGGCATGGAAAAGATTTTGGTCGATTATTTCCGCGAAATATTCATCTTCGAGCGACAAGTTTTTAGCGGTCACTATCATGCTCATTTTGGAAAACCGTCGCCCGGACAATTTTTGAAGAAACGCGCCTCAAATTTGGTCTTGCCGCCTTTAGGCCAATTCACTTTTTTTGATCATCCCTCTTGTTTTGGCTCAAAAACCGCCTTGACTCTGGCTCCGTGCTCGTACAGAGCCAGCCCCATACAGATGATCTCGCTGGCGAAAGGTTTGATTATGCTTCTGTAGTCTCTTGACTTTATGTCGCTTAGAGCCTTGTTGGCGGCTGTGGTCAAGATTTTTTCGATGGGGGCCTCTGCAAGCGGATTCTTTTCCAAAGCTATTTGTATTTCATCGTTTGCAAGATTTTTTTCAGCCGCAGCGGCCAAAGCGCGTTTGTACTCTTGGTCGGTCAAGAGGTCGAAGGAGGCCTTCGCCAGAACGGCGTTTTCTTCCTCCTTGCTCATGTCAAATCCTAGCCCGGATTTCGACAGGATTTGATCTGTTTTCTTTGGGCCAAGCTTGCCGATGAGAGACTTGGCCAAACTTTCGTTCCTTGCCGACTTTGACAGCTTGTTCGCGGCCAGCTCCGACAAGGTCTCGTCAATTACAGCCTGGTCACGCTCTATGGCCGAGCAATATTTTAGCTCTATGACGACCCAAGTCTCATCCGTAAGCTGCACGCTCAAATCGAGCCGACTAATCGCCCCGGCGAGTTCGGAGAGGACTTTGAACCCCAAAGCCCGGAAAATGACCTGAACGAGGGCATGGAAGGATTCTTCGGC
>JAIRTO010000233.1 GCA_031254895.1 Deltaproteobacteria bacterium | reverse complement strand
GCAGAACATTTCCCGTCAAAGGCCTATAGTCGAACAACAGTCGGGCCCCTTCGGCCAAGACGCTTCGTTATGGAACGGCCGGGAGGCGCTTGACTCCGCCGGCGACGGGACGAAGGCTTTTGGCGACAAAAAGATTTCGTCCAGCGACTCCGCCGCGCGGCCGGGTTTGAAGAAATTGCAGTTGTCTCCCCTCGAAGCCGGATCGGGCAAAGCCCGAGGCCGACGGAAAAAAAGCGCCGAGGAGGCCGGCGCCCCAAAGAGGCTTGAGAGCCAGCCCGAGAGCAGGCCTGAACAAAAGTTCATGGACCAGCGCGAGGAGAAGCGCAAGGACAAGCCCGATGACAAGCGCGAGGACAGACGAGAGGACAAGCGCGTCAAGAACTCCGTCTGTTCCCTGGTCTCGTGCCAATCTCCTTCCTTTTGCCAAGCCGTCGGCCTAGAAGAGGCCCTCGCCGAATCGGCCGACAAAAACAGGGAAGACGGGCAGAGCCTTTCGTCAGCCGCCTCCGGACGATCTGCGGCCGCCAAGGCGGTCTCTAAAACGTCCGAAACCGCCTCTTCGTGCGGCTCTCGGGGCCGGCGCGACAATCCGCGCCCGACCAGACGCAGCGAAAATCCGGGCCAGCTCGGCCGAAAGGCGAACGCCTTCAGCGTGGCTGACGGAGCCGGCGGCTCGCCCAAAAACGGGCCCATAAACGCTCCCAAAAACGACCACATGATCGAGCCGGTCGTCGAACTGACCGGCCTCGACCTTAGATTGCCCAAGCCTGGCCTGTACAACGCGACCAACGCGGCCGCCGCCGTCGCCGCTTTTCTGGCCGTCGGCGGGGACGCCCGGACGGCCGTCGAGGTTCTCTCCGAGTTGCGGGGCGTCAGAAGGCGACAGCAGGTTTTGCTGGATCACAACGGCATCACCTTGATTGACGACTTCGCCCACCACCCCACGGCCGTGGACAAGACGCTTTCGGCTCTGCGCTCGGGCTTTCCGGGGCGGCGGATCCTAGCCGCCTTCGAGCCGCGCAGCAACACTTCCCGGCGGGCTCTCTTTCAGGAGGCTTATGCCAAAAGCCTAAGACAAGCCAACCTGGTTTTCTTGTCGGCCGTGGACAAGCCGGACAAAGCCCCGGAAGGGGATCGTCTCGACGTCGAAAAATTGGCTCTGGAGACGGGCCAGGCTTCGGTTCACGACAGTCCGGCCGATTTGGCATCGGCCATCATGGCCGAGGTCAAAAGCGGGGATTTGATAGTCCTGATGAGCAACGGCGGTTTTGGCGGTTTGGCCCGTCTGCTGCGCGAGGAGCTGGAAGCTTTTCTCGACGAGGGCAGTTTCGCGGACTCCTGGCTGTGCGGCTGCAGTCGCCGTCAGGAGCCTTCCTCTGCGGTTTGGACGGTCAGAACCGGCGGACCGACCGGAGAAGCGGGCGGCTACAAGTTCAAAAACGTCGCCCTTCTGGAGTCGGCCCTGACTCACCGTTCCATCATCGGCTCCATCCGATGCGGAAAGGACGCCTGCGATTCCGGCAAATCGATCTGCGTCGGCTCGTCCGCAGGCGGGGAAGCCGTCTCGGCCGCTGACGCGGAAAGAGACAATCAGCGGCTTGAGTTTTTGGGTGATTCCGTCCTCAACCTCGCCATAGCCGAGCTCCTCTTTCGCCATCAGCCCCGGCGCAACGAAGGCGACATGACCAGACAGCGAGCCAGTCTGGTCTGCGAATCCAGGCTGGCCGAAGTCGCCAGGGCTCTGGATCTGGGCTTTCGCGTGGTCATGTCGCCGGGCGAGGAATCCAGCGGGGGGAGGGAACGTCCTTCCGTTCTGGCCGACGCCATGGAGGCCGTTTTGGGCGCCGTCTATCTCGACGGCGGCCATCAGGAGGCCTTGAAGATGATCGAGCGGCTCTGGGGCTCTTATCTGGACGGCAGCTTTCCCAAGATCATCGACCACAAATCCAGACTTCAGGAACTGTCTCAGAAACTGAAGCTCGGCCAGCCCGTCTACGCGATGGCCGACGTTTCCGGTCCGTCCCACAATCAGACCTTCACCATGAGCGTGGAGATAGACGGCCTGAAAACTTCGGCGTCCGGGGCCACGAAGAAAATGGCCGGACAGCGGGCGGCCAGGCAGTTGTTTCAGGCTTTGGAAGAAAAATACCCTGATTCGGCCGAATGACTTTTTCGTTCGTCCAAAAAAAAACAGGGTCGTCTATGGACGATGAGCCGCCGTTTCGTCGTTTGTCGGCTTTGGCCCGGCTAATCGTCATAAGGAAATGTCTTGCATGACTATATCGGAACAGTTGGATAAAGCCGAGGATTTTGCGGCCGAGAAATTGAGCGAGACGGCGAGTCGCCGCGCGGACGAGCCTTCTTCCTCGGTTGAAGAGGCGCCTTTGACGGCCGGCTCTGAAGAAAGTCCGGTTGTCTCTTCGGATGTCGAAAAAATGCCCGCTCTAAACGGCGAACTGCCCGGCGAACTGCACGGCGAACGAAACGGCGAGCGGCCCGGCGAACGAAACGGCGAGCTGAACAGCGAACGGTACGGCGACGAGGCGACAGCTGATAAAACGCCGGCGAGCGTTGAAGAGCGAAAGGTCTTGGACAGTCCGGAAAAGAGCGGGGCCGACTCGTCCGTCGAGCCGGAATCTTCGTCCGACTCGTCCGCCGAGTCGGCGGATTCGTCCTCCTCCCCTAGCGACGCGAAAGGCGAAAGCCGCGCCGGTTTCGTGGCCATCATCGGCGCCCCCAACGCCGGCAAGTCGTCTCTTCTGAATCGCTATCTGGGGCAGAAAGTGGCCATAGTCGCCCGGAAGCCGCAGACGACCAGACGCCGCATCTTAGGCGTCTTGACCGAGCCGGAGGGGCAGATTATTTTTTGGGACACCCCTGGGGTGCACGATTCGACCAAAAAACTCAATAAGGAAATGGTCGCTTGGGCCGAAGCGGCCCTGGCCGACTGCGACGTCTGTCTGTGGCTCGTCGACGGGCAAAGCCGAGGCCCCGCTCACGAGACGGCCATGGCCTTGATCCAGAAAAATCGCCGCCAGCCGGTCATAGCCGCGATCAACAAGACCGACCTCATGAGCGAGGCCGACTTGAAGGAACTTTCCGCCGAAATAGAGGCCAAAGCGAGACCGGACGCCATCGTCGGCGTCAGCGCCTTAAGCGGGATCGGACTTTCGGAACTGAAGAAAATTCTTATTCGGAGCCTGCCTCTTCATCCGCCATTGTTCGACGAGGACGCCCTGACCGATCAAAGTCTTCGGGCCATCGCCGCCGAGTATGTCCGGGAAGCCGTCATCGAGCTGACTCGTCAGGAGATGCCTTATTCCGCGGCGGTGACCATAGACGAGTACGTCGAACCCGACCTGACGGCCAAAAAGCCCGTCTGCCGCATTTCCGCGACCATCCATGTGGAGAAGGATTCTCAAAAGCTGGTCATGATCGGCCATAAGGGCAGCATGCTCAAGCGCATAGGCACGAAAGCCCGTCTGAATCTGGAGTCCTTTCTGGAGGTGGCCGTGTTTCTGTCTCTGTTCGTCAGGGTCACGAGGAACTGGAGCGACAATCCCAAAGCGCTGGAGGAGTTCGGCTACCGCGCGGACAGCTGACTTTTTTCGCTTCGGCCAGGCCGCCCGTCGCCCGGTCGAAGCTCTTTTTCACGAACGGGGCGCCCCGAAAGCATATGTCAAAAAAAACCATCGACACCGCCATGATTTTGGCCGCCGGCTACGGCCTGCGGCTCATGCCTCTGACCCAGGTCAGGCCCAAAGCCTTGCTGCCCGTCTTGAACAAGCCCGTCCTTTTTCGCTGGCTCGACGCTCTGGTCGAGCTGGGCGTCCGGAACGCGGTCATAAACACGCATCATCTGGCCGAGCAGATGGACGAAGCCGTAGTTTTAGCTCGGCGGACGCATCCTTCGCTCAACATCGCCGTCAGCTTCGAGCCGGAAATACTAGGCACCGGCGGGGCTTTGAAAAAAGCCGCGCCTCTCCTTTTTCCGAACAAAAGCTCCGTCGGCTCGATGGCCTCCGTAATCGGCTCCTATCAACGCCTTCTCGGTTCGGCTTCGGCGAGCGCGTCTCCCGGCTCCGGAACGGAAGCTCCAAAGTATCCCATCACGAAAACTTGGACGGAGCCGCCCGCTCGGCCAAAGTCGCCGGTTCAGGCAAAAACTGTCGTGTTGGAGCCGGGGGAAGCGGACGAGACGGAAGACTTTGGCCCCGTGCTGGTCGTCAACGCCGACATTTACGCCGACCTCGAACTGGAAAGACTGTGCGAAGCCCATTTCAGCCGCCAAGGGGCGACGGCGGCGACTTTGGCCTTGGTCGAGACCAATAGGGCGGCCACCGTCAGTCTGGACGGCGAGGGGCGAATAGTCGCCTTCAGATCGCCTGACCCCGCGCCTGGCGAGGTCAGAAGATTGACCGGAGCCGGGATCATGATCATCGAAGGCTGGGCGATAAACGCTTTTCCGGACGGCTATTCGGACAGCGTCGAGCAGTTGTCCGCTTGGCTCGGCGGAGACGCGGCGCCGACGGGTCTTTTTTATGACCAGGCCGAGTGGACCGACATCGGAGTCGACGTCCCCGAGTATTTCAAGTTGAACAAGACCTTGGCCGGGGGCGGAATTTTCGCCGAAAACATGGAGCTCATCAGGGGCAAAGTCAAAGGGTTTTTAATCGCCGAGGACGGGGCCAAGGTGGCCGAAAGCGCCGAAGTCGACAACTGCATCCTGCTTAGGGGCGCCGAGGTAGGGGAGAGGGTCAGACTTAGGAACTGCGTCGTCGCCGCTCCGGTGCCCGACGATTCCGTCATTTCCAAAGGGGTCGTCATTTGACGCTTTGACGCGAGGTTCGTCCGCGCCCTTTTTTGGCCAGGCGAGAGAAAGAGCTCGCCAAACCCTCGCGCTTCGCGGGGGACAGTTCCGGCGGATTTTGTCGCCGCCATGGACAGGAGCAAGACATGGACTCGACAGACATGCGACGGCTGAACCAAAGGGAACAGAAGATCTTGGCGCAGTACGCGACCTACGGATTGGGCATAGGTTATGACCTCTTCCGTCGGGGCATCAAACTGGCGCCGCCGGAGAAACAGGGCTACTGGCTGTTGCTCCATGATATGGAAATTCGGCTCAGAGGCTGTCAAGAAGACGCCAACCTAAGGCTGAACGAACTGTCTCAAAGCTTTAGGCCAAATGAAGAGCGGCCCAATCTCGAGTGGGCGACGGACGTCTTTGCTCGGGTCGAAGCCGTGCATTCCATCGCCGAGCATATCACGAACAAGCTGATGTACTTGCTGGGCAAGCCCATCGTCATAGACACGGCCTGGGATCAGACGGAGCGAAATGTCGAGAGAATCCTCTTGCCGATTCCGGAGATATGGGAGAAGTTAAGAAAGCCTATTTCCGCGGCGGAAAAGGAAAAGATCATGATCGAGTTGGACAAGGCCAAGGCCAGGCGGCAGAAGAGAGTCAAAGACCCGAAGATTCTGGAGGATCCGTTAGGGATCCCGCGCGGCAGCGACTATAGCTTCATAAAAAGCCAAAGGCTCTAAGGCCAAAAACGGTCTAATGGTCAAAGGCGCCAAAAAAAGCCTTTGGCCAGCGCCGCAATAAGCGCCGACGCAAACGCAACGTTGACGAAACAAGCGCAACAAACGCAAAAAGCGCGACAAACTCAAGACGCTGTCGCCTGGCTGAGAAAAGAGGCCAAGGCCAGCCGCCAAATCATTCGCCTATGATCTTGACGAGGGCTCGCTTGTCGCGCATTCCGTCGAATTCGCCGTAGAAGATCCGTTCCCAAGTTCCGAAGTCCAGTCGGCCGTCCGTGACGGCCACGACGACCTCGCGTCCCATGACCGTGCGCTTCAGGTGAGCGTCCGCATTGTCTTCATAACCGTTATGGGCGTATTGTTCATATGGCTTCTCGGGGGCCAACCTTTCCAGCCAGCGCTCGAAGTCGCCATGAAGGCCGATTTCGTCGTCGTTTATGAACACGCTTGCGGTTATGTTCATGGCGTTGACCAGACACAAGCCCTCCTTGATGCCGCTTTCGTGCAGCGCCTCTTCTACCTGCGGCGTAATGTTGAGGAAAGCTCGGCGGGTGTCCGTCCGAAAGTGCAGCTCTTTTCGATATGATTTCATGATCGTCTCTCCCAAAAAAGTCGAATTTCCGCAATAAAGCCTCAATTATAGTTTAGCCGTCTTGGCGCGTCTTCATGATGTTCAGTCT
>JAIRTO010000208.1 GCA_031254895.1 Deltaproteobacteria bacterium | reverse complement strand
TCGAGCCAAAAATACTGGGTGAAATCGTCGTAGCCCCAGACGCCGGCGTTTTCGGGGATCCATTCCACCGTCAGGAAAGTGGTGTCAGGCGTGTCCAACACCCTCTTGCCGCCGTAGAGGACCTGACGGACGACGTCGATGCGGGAGCTGGTCATCCAGTTGAGCCAATTGCCGCTCCACAATCTGGCGGCGGTGCTCACGTCCGGGTCGCCGGACTTGCCGTCCTTCATGTTTTTGCCGTATTGGTCTATGTCGCCGGTGCCAGTGACCGCCGCGTCGGCCGGACAAACGCCGGTCTTGGATCTCGGCGCCCGAAATCCCGGGCGCCCGTTTTTGGTGTCGTCGTAGCCCTTTTTTATTTCGCTAGCCAGACGGTTGGAGTCCGGGTACTCCCCTGCGGCGTCGACAAAATCAGGCATGGACGGTCCCAGTCTGACGAAATGCCCTCTTTTCAGGGGATTGTCGCCAGTTTTGCTGTATAGCTTCGAATTGTCGATGGCAGAGTCGTAGTTGATCCTGTTGTCGCGTTGCGTCACGTAGGTGTAGCAGGAGTAAGGATCGAAAATGCCCGTGTACTCCACGGCGGGATTGAATCCCACATCCATGTCGCCGTCGCCGTCCACGTCCGCCGGAGCCACGTAGGCCGGCGCGAACATTTCCATGTCCTTGCTGACGACCATCAAAATGGCCGGTTTTGTCGAGCCTATCATTAAGGGAGGCTGGGCGGCGTAATCGGAGGCCGTTTGAGCGACGGCGGAACCGACGTTGATAAAAATCAAGCTCATGATCGAGGCGATGACGAATGTGAAGTACTTGCGCATAATGACACCTGTTTGCTGCTCTTATATTGTCTTTATTGTATTCCGGCCCTCAACGGCTGAAGAACTTTCGAAGGCGCCCGAAAAGGGGCCGCCTTGCTCATCTGAAGACTGGGCGTCTGATCCATGGCAATGCTTTGGCGTAGTTAGGGCTAGGCCGCAGATTATGTTGCAATTTTAATGCCAGTAATATCAGTTCTTCTGTATGTCATATAATATGTATTTTACCTATGTTTATGCCTAAATTATAATTATTGAAAGTTTTTCGATGTCACTTTGACGGTCTTGAGCTTTCTCGATCGGCGTTTCCGCCCAGACTCCAAAAAAGGAAACATGGCCCGGAAAACTGGCCTGAAGGCGAAACGACAGAGGCGGTCATGGACGGGCGAGCCAGAAAAGCGGCGAGATTTGGTTCCGGCCTTCGGGCCGCGTAGGGAAGCTTTGAGGCGCTTAGGAGCTCATGAAGCGAACTTTGAAGAAAACGTCCCTATCCGTCGGAAGCAAACCGGGCCGTCGCCAAAAAAAGACAAGCCGGAAGGAGCAAAACGACGACCTTCGGAGCGACGCCAAGAGCGAAGATTTTTTAAAGTTTCGGCTTTTGCTCTTCCTCCCGAAAAAGCCGGACGCGCTTGCCCGCCTAGCCCGGAGGCGAGGTCTCTAAAGCGCGTCCCCGCTAGGCTTCGAGGCGGTCCGTCGGGCCGAGGCGGCAACTGTCGGCAGGTTTTCGGTTTTTTTTCTAATGCCGTAATGTTGGTGCACAAAAAATAGAGAAGGGGCGTAAGATGTTTTGAGGCTTGTTAGAATAATTTGCAATTTTATTTCAAAATAGACCTATTTTTTATGTAATAAAGTTAATATTTTATAGCATTAACTTTATTGTATGTGTTCATATCTCTAGTTTTTTATTTATATAGCCTAGATTTTATTGTATAAATTATTATATTTTAACGTTCAAAAAATATTTAAAAGACTATTTCTTGACTGTTATGACGACCTTTCAGAGTCTTAGTCATGTTTTTGGGCCTCTGCGGCCGGTCAGGGAAGAGTCGGTTTTAGATGAACGGTCTGGAGAGGATTGTTTTCAAGGCCGAGAACTTGGCGAATCGGCTGCGGGGCCGACTAAACGCGGAGGCGGTTTTGGGGGGCGCGTCGGAAAACTCCCGAAGGTTTTCAAATTGAGCCGATTTATGCTAGATTCTAGAAAATAAGAAAAGGGGAACGGCGTATAAGGCCGTTCCCCTTTTAATCATAGCCGTCCCTGGCGAGGAGCGCCATCCCTGGCTTCAGCCTGAAATCAGTCCTAGCAGGGGCGCGGGGACTAACCGTCGGGCATGACTTGCGGCTGCATCATCTTGTTTTCGGCCGCCGCCGTGGCGGCGGCGACGTCGACGGCCGTAATGCCGCCGCCGAGGCCAAGCTTCAACCTGACTCCCGCCGACTTGTATTTCTCCTCTTCGATGAGTTGCTTGAGAACGGCGACTTTCTCCACCTCTTCCAGAGAATACTGGCGGCGTCGACTATCGGTCCGCTCCGGCTTGAGATAATCGGAAAACTCTTTCTCCCAGTATCTGAGGGTGGTCTTTTTGACTCCGGTCATCTGGGAGACTTGATCGATGTTCAAGCCTATTTTGTCAAACAGGTTAATTTGCGCCATGCTTATCCCTCCAAACCTGAGGTGGTGCGCATCGGTGAGGCACCGGCTTGCGTTCTTTATTTTTCCTTGAAATTCGGCTCGCTTTTCAAGTTTTTTGCCGGGCGAATAAGGCCAAGACATAAAAGCGACATGGAAGACGTCAATCTACATGTTCAAAAGCTTGTTTTTTTCTAAGGAGCCTGCGCCGCCGATCCCTCGGGGGGTCGAACAAACAAGCTTTGATATACTAATCGACATATTTTGAAAAAAGTTAAATGTTTTTTTAGCCAGGTCTATCTTTTTTTTAAATAGGCTACAGTGAATATTTAGACTCTAAAACAGTGGTTTTTATGCGACAAAGAAC
The DNA here is from genome assembly GCA_031254895.1 of Deltaproteobacteria bacterium. Classification (GTDB taxonomy): domain Bacteria; phylum Desulfobacterota; class Desulfarculia; order Adiutricales; family Adiutricaceae; genus JAIRNQ01. The sequence goes on along the minus strand of JAIRTO010000208.1, from coordinate 1,228 downwards.
TCGTTCTCTTCAATATTATGCTAATCCGCGCAGAGTTGCGTATGAAGTTGTTATTTTAGCGGAAGAATCGCATCATCCGGAAGAACATTTAAATAAATTAGGGTGTCTTTTAAAAGAAAGAGATTTTCGTCTGGCCGCCGCCTTGGTCTACGAAGTCTTGAGGCACAAAACGCGTTTGGAAAGCGTCATCGAAAAGAGATTGAGCCGGGGACGCGTGCCGTCCAAGGTCATGACGGTTTTGAAAATCGGTCTGGTCCAGCTGATGTTTTTGAGGCGCATCCCGGCTTTCGCCGCCGTGAATGAGACGGTGACCCTGGCCAAGGCCGTCGTTCCCCGTTTCGCTTCGCTGACGAACGCCGTTTTGGCTGGTCTTTCCAGAGACAGGGAGGCCGAGCCGCTCATTTTTCCGGCGGAGCCTTTCGACCGGCGGCAGGAGCCGGCCGCGAGCCTGTCGATCTTTTATAGTCACCCCAGATGGCTGGTCGACAAAATCTTGCCTCGACTTGGTTTCCGGGAAACTAGGGCCTTTCTGGCCGCCGACAACGTCGAGGCTCCGCCGACGATCAGAATCAATCCGCTTAGGACCAATCTCGACGAATTGGCGGCCTTGCTGCCTTTTCGGACGGTTCGGGGCAAGTATTCGCCTCTAGCCCTGATTCCCGAAACGGCCGCCGGTCGTCCGGACTTCTGGCCGGGCTTCGCGGATGGCCTTTTCGCCGTTCAGGATGAAGCCTCGCAGATTCTTCCCCTTTTGGCCGGCCGCCCCGAGTCCGTTTTGGACGGCTGCGCCGGACTGGGCGGAAAATCTTTCGCTTTGGCCTCCATTTTGCCTCAAGCCGAGATGACCTTAGTCGACCCTTCGGCCAAAAGGCTCTCTCTGATCGCCGCCGAGGCCGGGCGCTTAGGCTTGCCCAATCGCTTGACCGTCGTTTCGGGCGATCTAAGGGATGAGTTTTCCCTGGGGGATGAGTCTTCCCGGGCCGCCTCAGAGAAAGATCCGACGAAAAGCGAGATTAGGAAGGCGACTTTCGATCGGCCGATTCCGGAAAGCGAACTAGTCCGAACGGCCCCGCGAGCCTCGCTTTCGGGAAAGAAATTCGATCTGGTCGTAATCGATCCCCCTTGCACCTCCACCGGCGTCATCAGACGCCGACCGGACGTCAAATGGAGCAAGTCGCTTAAAGATCTTGAAAACGCCCGCCGACTGCAAACAGAACTGTTGCGCGTC
>JAIRTO010000149.1 GCA_031254895.1 Deltaproteobacteria bacterium | reverse complement strand
ATAACGTAATCACTCAGAGAAAAAAAATTTTGTAAATTGAACCAGCCGCAAGTTTTGGGCATGAGTAAATGTTGGTTACAGCTAGATTGCAGCTGCAGTTGAAGAGAAACTGAGTCGATTGCTAATGTAAATAAGCTAAATTACAAATAAAAATATAAAGACTTAGGCTATTTCTTCATTCTCAAAAAAGGGCCCTTTCCTTATTGGAAAATGAAGCGCTCTTGTTTGTTCATGAACGGTAAGACCCGTTTATTTTGACGTAATCTATGGAGAGATCGCAGGTCAACATGGAGTACTTGGCCACGCCAGCTTTGAGGTTTATGGTCAAGCGAAACTCAGGTTTGGCCATAACGGCGGTGACGGCCTTTTCCTGCCCGTTGTCTTGACCGCCCCGAACCCAAGGAACATCGTCAAGATCCAGTTCGACCCTATAGGGATCGAATATTGCGCCGCTGCGGCCAAGAGCCATCAGTATTCTGCCCCAGTTGGCGTCTTGACCGAAAAAGGCCGTTTTGACCAGAGGCGATTCGGCCACGGTTTTGGCGGCTTGTTGGGCTTCGAGGCGGTTTTTGGCGCCAATGACCGCAATTTCGATCATATGGTTGGCGCCTTCGCCGTCTTTGGCGATCATCCTGGCCAGGTTGGACAAAACTTTCGACAGAGACTTTTCGAACTCTCTTTTGGTCTTATCTCTGGAAATGTGGGCGTTTTTGGCGGCCCCTGAAGCCATTATGAAAATGCTGTCGTTGGTGGAAGTGTCGCCGTCTATGGTGACCCTGTTCAAGGACTCTTCGACGGCGTTTTTCAACGCGCTTTGGAGAAAGCCTTTAGGCGCCTGAGCGTCGGTCAGGACGAAGCACAGCATGGTGGCCATGTTGGGCGCGATCATGCCGGAACCCTTGGCGGCTCCCCAAATGGTGTAGCTCGACCGGTCCGGGCCGGCGCATTTGATTTCGCAAGTTTTAGGAAACGTGTCGGTCGTCATGATGGCTTTGGCGAACAGATCCAAACCGTCTTTAGACGCGGAATTGACCAGATTGGGCAAAGCTTCTTCCATGGCGGGGATGTTCAGTGGTTGTCCGATGATGCCCGTCGAGGCGAGGAGCACCTGGTCAGGTTCTATCTTCAGGAGTTCGGCGGCGGCCGCCGCCGATTTCCGGCAGGCGACCATCCCTTCCTTCCCGGTCTGGGCGTTGGCCTGACCGGCGTTGACCAGTATCGCTTTCGCCCGGCCAAGTCTCTGCTTGGACCAGATGACCGGAGCGGCTTTACAAATGTTGGTCGTAAATAGGCCGGTGGTGGTGGGGTCGCCTTCGGCGATCAGAAGTGCCAGATCCAGTCTGTCTTTGTACCTCATCCCCGAAGCGACGGCGCTGGCTTTAAAACCCTTGACTGACATGGTTTTTTTCTCCTAAAAATGGAGGTGCATGATCTCTTTGCAGGACAAAAGCCGGGATTGGAGAAAAGTTATGTTCAGGCAATCACCGGCTCGACATGACTTCGATAAGGTCAATTGTGGCGCATTTCAATCAAAATAATCGTCGTTCAAAATATTTGTCGTTTTCGGCGCTCGAAGCAGAAAGGCGTTAATGTCGCCTCTGCGGCCCGGTTCTTGGCCAACAAAGCCGCCGAACCAATTGGAAAGCCTGCTGCCGACTCGCCTAGCCAATCGACGGCGTCAAAAAGCGAGTCTCTTCCGAAAGGGCCAGATTTTTCCGGCGAAAGACGCGCCTTGCCGGCGAGAAAAAAACCTAAAAAAGATTCGCTCTTGAAGCTATCCAGAGCTCCTGACGGTTGCGGCGCCCATTCGGAATTCCATTAGGAGTTCCATTATGAGTTCCAGTCGGAGTTTCATTCGGAGTTTCATTCGGAGCTCTTCGTTGTCGCCAACCGAGCAGTCCCTCAGCGTCAGCAAGTGGTATAGCCGCAATTGTGGCACTTGCGGCATGAGCCGTCTCTTTGCAAGGTCAAAGAATGACACTCGGGGCAGAGATCAAAGGAACTTTGCGGGGACTCGGCCGGAACCGGCTCCTTGTCGAGCTCCGCTTTTCGGTGGCTCATGAGCAAGCCGATGGCTTGGGGCAGGCTGTCTCCGACGATGAGTTTGCCGCTGGCGGTCTGGATCTTGACCTTGTCGCCCATTTGGACTTTCTTGAGAGTTTTGACCAGATTATCGAACAGCTCCGGCTGGTATTTCAACGAAGTGGACAGGATCATGCCGAACGCCGAGAACAAGGCGTTGATGTCGGCGCCGACGTCGCCGGCTTTGACGAAGACTTCCCTGATGTTTTTGTCCTCGTCGTTGGTCAAGGTCACGTGGGCTTTGAGGTTTAGGCCCCTGGCCGTATATAGCCGGCCTCCGCGTTCGTTGGCCACCCCGGAATTGTCGTCGCTGTATTTGGGTTTGGCGCCGGAGCCTTGCGGAGAAACGGAGAGGATGCTCGGCATGGAGCCGTCGCGGAAGACGGTGAAGCCCTTGAGGCGCATGTCCCGGCTGAGGCAGATCAAATCTTCAATTTGCTCCGGAGTGGTGGAATTGGGCACGTTTATGGTTTTGGAGACGCCGGTGTGGTTATGCCGCTGAAAGGCGGCCAGCATCATGATCTGCTCCGTGGGGGTCAGCTTGAAAGTCGTCTGCGCTTCGGTTCTTTCTTTCAAAGCGGGGAATTTTTCGAATAGATCGTGGAGATCGTAGGGCTTCATCGAACAAGTGATCCAGCCTTTTTCAGGATCGCTGATTTTCCTGGACATGTTCAGAGAGAAGAAGGGCTCTATGCCGGTGTCGATGATGCGGAGGAACACCGAAACGGTGCCGGTCGGAGGCTGACTGGTGGTCAGGCAGTTGTGAAAGCCGCCTTTCTCCTCGACCAGCTTGGTCAGAGATTCGATCTCTTTCTCGGCTGAGGGTCCTATGGGGGAATCGGACAGAGTGTCGGAGAGCTCGCTCAAATGAGAGAGCCAGAACCCGCTGTTTTCGTAGACATGGCCAGTCTTTCGGGCCAATTCGGCTGAGACGTTTAGAGTGCCGAGAGTCAGAGCCGCCTGAGTTTTGCCGGCGAAATCGATGGAGGTTTTGTCTCCATAGGCGCTGTGTCCGAAATAGGCTAAAATTAGAGCGGTATGAAAACCGGACATGCCCACGCCGACCGGTTTTAGGGCTTGGGTTCGCTCCCTTATCTCAGGCAGAGGAAAGCCCTCGTCGTACATGAGAATGAGGTTGCCCAGGTAACAAGCCAGACCGGCCGCGCGGCTCAGACGCGGCCAGAAATAGGAGCAGAATTTGTTGGTCCACTCCGGCGAGGCCGGTTTGAAGCCTTCTTTCAAAAGCTGATCGGCGGTGATTCTGGCCAGCCGGGCGGCGTTCACGGTGACGAGGTTGCAGGCCGAGCCGGCGCTGGCCAGGTATTCCCCGCAAGGATTGGAGAACCGAGGTTCGTCGGCCTCTTTGAGAGGCGAATATTTCAGCATGTTGTCGATGAACAGGAGTCCCGGATCCCCCGCGTTCCACATGTTTTCGGCAATGAGTCGGATCAGTCCGTCCTGCTCCCAGAAATCGCCGAAGATGTTGACGGAGATGTTCATGCTGGAAAGCCGCAAAGGACTGTCAGACGGTCTTTCTTCTTTGGGCAGGTTCTGGATGTGCCGATTGAGAATGGCGTTGAAGTTTTTGGCTTTGATGAAATCCTTGATGTCCGGGTGATTCCAGTCCATTTGGACGAGAAGGGCGCCTTTGCGGCGACCTCCTTGACTGGTCGTCCCGGTGACGGCGTCGAAGTCGGCCAGAAAGCCCACCGGTCCGGAAGCGATGCCCTGACCGGCGTCGACGGAGGCGCCTTTCGGCCGCAGTTTGGAAATGTCCAGCCCGGCTCCGCCGCCGGCCATGTAGATGGTCCTCATGCGTTGACGCATGTCGTCTATCTCGGCCATGCTGTCCCCGACGCAGCCCAAGGGGTAGCAGGAATAATATCCGTGCCTGCGGGTGTGGGGGTTGCCGAAGCTCATCAAAATGGGCGAGGCCGGGATCACGTGACGGGCCTGCAGGGCCTGGACGAGTTCCTCCATCAGCCCCGAGTCGGGCAAGGGATTAGGCCCTTTCGTCAAGCCGGGAATGATCCGGCCGGCCATCATGCTTTGGTAGTTCTTTTCTAGCGCCTTCCCGGTCTCGGGGTCGCGAACGGCGTAACGAGTGGTGGTGAGGTACTCGTCCAAGGCTTGCCAGGTTTTTTCTATATCGTTTTCGTCGAAGGGAGACGAGTTGAGCGTATCCTCGGCCATAGCGGAGCTCCATGTGTAATTTTACGGGAAATGTCGGGTCACCCGGAGGCGTTTCGACACTTGGTATTGTGTCTTGTTTGGGTGAAAGTCCAATATATAGTATTTGACTGAAAAATGGAAGGCCTTTATGACGAAACGCCCGAGGCCGTTTAGTCCGCGCTTATGGGGTCTGATTTTTATCCAAGCGCAGGATGGCGGCGTTTTGCCGTCATCGGCTTTTTAGTTTTTTTTCGGTCGGCGAGATTTTCGAAATAATGACGCAAAAACTTCAAAATAGCCATAATGTAGGCCCCAGAGCCCTGGAACTCTTCTGGCCGGCCCTGGGGCTCTTGATGATTTCGGTTCTTTCGGCGGCTGCGTTCAACGCCTTGCGCCCGGAGCCCCTCCCTTGGAATTGGCGGGCCGAGGCTCGGCTGGAAAGAGAAGGCTTCGCCATAGTCGACGATCCCAACGAGCTGCAGGAACTTTTGGGTCAGCCGGGCATCGCCGTTCTGGACGCCAGAAACGAGCTCCTCTACGAGATTGGTCATATTCCCGGAGCGACGAGTCTGCCGGCCGAAGGCCTGGCAGGAGCCGGGGCAGATTATTGGCGCCGATTGCCCGAAGCGGAGATCTATGTCGTCTATTGCTCCGAAGAGCTTTGTCCTTTGGCCGGCAAATTGGCCGAGGCCTTGGCGGCGAGGGGCTTGTCCGAGATCTATGTTTTTGTGCCCGGCTTCGACGTCTGGCTGGAAGATGGCCGACCCGTGGAAACGGGAAAATTTTAGAGCCGGTTTTTTAGAGAGAGTCGTTTCGAGCTTCCGGCTCGGCGGGGCGGGATCAATTTTTTTTTGTCAAAGCAATTGTGACGTTACCTCAAGATTAGAGAGCCTGGAAAACGGCAGAACTAGACTTGATTGAACTGTACTGTACTTGGCTTAGCTGGGCTGGACTGGAAGGGTTTGGACGAGACTGGACTTGGCTCGGATTGGCGGAGCCTGCCTTGTCGGCGCGGCCATTGGGCGGCAGAGGTTCTCC
>JAIRTO010000091.1 GCA_031254895.1 Deltaproteobacteria bacterium | reverse complement strand
CCGAGCCGAGCCGTCGGCGAAAGCGGCGGCGGAAGAGCCAAAATAAAGAAAAGGCGGTTTTGGCCGGGAAGGCTCATGAGAGTCTTTGTTTAGAACAGATCTCCGGCTGATTCGGTTTTGAAAAGGATGAAGAGAAAAAATGGCCCGCCTAACAGAGCGGTGACTATGCCGATGGGTATCTCGGCCGGGGCGAGAACCAGTCGGGAGGCCAGATCGCACAGGCACAGGAAGGCCCCGCCCGCGAAAAAAACGGCCGGGGTCAGTCGACGGTGGTTCCAGCCCAGCATCAGTCGACAGGCGTGGGGAACCATTAGGCCGACGAAGCCTATGGGTCCGGCCAGAGAGACTACCGTCCCGACAATGACGGAAGCGGCGACGAAGATCTCCAGTTTCAGAGTTTTGAGATTGACGCCTCGGCTGGAGGCCAGCTCTTCTCCGGCGGTCAAGAGATCTATCTGCGGGGCCAGGGTGAAGACGAAGATGGCCCCAATGAGGACGACGAAGAAAAGATCCGCCAATCTGGCCGTCTCCAGACCGGCCATCGAGCCCATCAGCCAATGCATGATCCTCAACGAATCGTGGGCGTCGCTCAGGTACTGAACGAAGAGGACGAGGCTGGAAAAGAAGAAGTTTATGACGACGCCGGCCAGGAGCATGACGGCCGTTTGCAGACCGCCCCGGGAGCTGGTGATGGACCAGACCAGAAAGACCGACAAGCCGGCTCCGGCCAGGGCGGAAAAGAGGGGCCCTAGGCTCCCGGTCTTGACGAGGGTGATCCCGCCCAGCCAGAAGTAGACGGACGCCCCGAAGGAAGCTCCGGAAGACACGCCCAAGGTGAAGGGGGTGGCCAAGGGGTTGCGGAAAAGAGCCTGAAAGACCATCCCGCCCAACGAAAGCCCTGCTCCGGCCAGGAAGGCCGCCGCCGCTCTGGGCAGCCGGAGGCGCCAGAACACTTCCAGATCCGGGTGGCCTGGAACGGCCAGATTGAAAGGGGAGATGAAGGACAGGCCGAAAAAGGGACAGGCGGCGGCTACGGTCAGGGAGAAAAGGACGAGAAGAGCCATGCGGACGGTAAAATTCATTGGGCCACCACCAGTCTGCCCTGACCGCCGGGGCGGTCCAGATAGAGAAAGGGGTGATCGAAGGCCTGTTCCAGCACGCCTCCGTTGATCAAGCCGGTCGACGGGCCGAAGTATCGGCAGCGGCCTTCGGCCAGAACCATGGTCTTTCCGCCGACTTTGAGAGGGTGGTTCAGATCGTGGGTGACCGTCAGAATGGTCAGTTTCTCTTCCTGATTAAGCTTGTCGAGGAGGATGATCAGCTCCGAGGCGTGCTTCGGATCCAGAGCCGCCGCCGGCTCGTCCAAGAGCATCACCTCCGCCTCTTGAGCCAGAGCGGCGGCCAAAAAGGCCTTTTGCCGCTCTCCGCCGCTCATGGTCTTCAAGGTTCTCCGGGCCATGTCGGTCAAGCCCGTCAACGCTAAAGCCCTGTCCACGGCTTCTTCGTCCCGACGGCTCAACCCGGAGACGGCCGAGACGTGGGGGAAGCGGCTTAATCTGGCGAAATCTCTGACGGTGAAAGGAGGGATCCAGCCGCCGGCTTGCGGCACGAAGCTTATGACTCTAGCCAGCTGGCGTTGGCCGTAGCCGGCTATGTCCGCATTTTTGATCAAAATGCGTCCGCTCTTGCGGCCCCGCGCCTGCAGACGCATCAGGCATTTTAGAAGGGTCGATTTGCCGGCCCCGTTGGGGCCAATGATGGAGATGAAATCGGATCTGGCCGCAGAAAAGGAAATGTCTTTTAGAATGACCTTTTCATCGACCCTAAACGAAAAATCGACGAACTCGACAATCGTCTGCTCCCTCTCCGCCCCGGCGGTCATGGCCTGGGGATGCGGATTCTTCAGGGGAGCAGACCAGAGCTTGACGGCGTTTCCGGTCATGCCTCACCTTTCTTGGCCGTTTTATGTTTTTTCGGCCAAGGGAAAAAACGGCAAACCTCGAAAGCCGACGGAATCATTATAAACAAAGGGGTCGTCAAAAAGAAATGGGGCTATAGTTTAGGGCCTGTCCGGCGTCTGGCGTCTATTTTTTCGTTTTTTGGCGGAAAAAAGGGTTTTTTTTTCTACAAGGCTTTTTCTCTGCGGGGATTTTTCTCTATGGTGATTTTTCTCTATGGTGATTTTCCTCTATGGGCCTTTTCCTCCGAGGCCTTGTCGTCCGTTTTCTTTGGGGCAGTTTTCCTAAGGGGGATTTTCTCCCTCGCTCTGGCCGCCAGTTTTTTACAGATCGGCGGTTCTTGAATCCGGAGGGCCGAAGGCTTCGGAATCGGCGGCGTCCTTCGCAGCCGCGTTCGGGTGGAGAGCCAAGGAGAGCTTGTCCAGAGTGAGGTGGATTCTCGGGCCGGGGACGGTGTCCGATTCGTCGGAGAACAGATATATCCTCTTCGTTTCGACGGCCTTGACTCTGCCCAGGCCCAGCCAGTCGTTCAGGGCCAGATCGGCTTGTTCCGAGCCTTGAATCAGATCGATCACCACGTCGGGATTGACGGTCAGGATGGCTTCTCTGGAAAGTTTGGGAAAGGAGAGGGGGCCTTGGTAAACGTTCGTTCCTCCCGCCATTTCCAGCATTTGGCTAAAAAAGCCGTCTTGACCGACGGCGGTTATTTCCGTGATGTAGCCGAACCCTTGGTAGGAATGCATGACCGAAAAAAGAACCCTGGGGCGAGGCAAGCCTTCGGCCCTTCTTTCGGCGCCGTCGATGGAATTTTTGAGTTTAGCCACCACTTCTTCGGCCAGAGGCAGACTGGAAGTGGCTTCGCCCAAGGCTAGGATCGACTCCATGTAGCCGGTCAGGTTTCTGGTGTCCAGAGTCATGACCGTCAGACCAAGCCTTTCCAGCTCTTCCTTGTTGGCTTTTTTGTCGACGGGGAGGACGACCAGATCCGGCTTGAGACGAAGGACGGCTTCGTAATTGACGTCGGTGAAGCCGGCGACTTTAGGGAGAAGGGCCGCTTCGGCGGGGTAGCGGCAGTACTGGGTGACTCCGACGACTCTGTCTCCCTGGCCTAAGGCGAAGATCGTCTCGGTGACGCTGGGGGCCAGAGTCACCACTCTTTTTGGGGAGCTTGGCGGCGCCGCGGGAGCGGTCAAAGCCGACAAGGCCGAATGGGCCCACACCGTCAAGGGAAGACCGACGAAAAACAAGCAGGCGATGATTATGTTGGCCAGACGCAGGGTCATGAGAAAACGCTCTTCATAAAAACGATCTTCGGCCGTTCGTCGGCCGGGTTTTTGGCGGCTCCCCGCTTTGGAGCGGGGAGCTTTTCAGTCAAAAAGCCGCGCGTCCCTTTCCCCAAGCGGAAGTTGTTTTGGCGAGCTTCGATTGGAGGGAAGCGAGGGAAATATGAGATAGGCCTCTCTTGGAATCGCCGGGGGCCGTTTCGCCAAAAAAGGAGGGGCGGTCGCAAGGCTCGAGCCGCTCGTCGAGACAAGAGAACCGTCGGGAAAAGCGAACCGTCGGGAAAAGCGGATCGTCGGGGCAAGAGGGCCGTCGGAATAGGGGGGCCGTCAAAACGAAAAAAGCGTCTTTTTGGCCATCACTCCTTTGTCGTCACCCACAAGACGCCGTCAACGACGCTCAGTATTTTCACCAGCTTGCCGGGGCGGATGGCTTCTTCGTCGCGCGTCCTCGCCGGCAGCTCCATGCGGCCGGATTTCGTGTCGACCATGACTTTTCCGATGTTCGCGGCCGAACCATGTATGGCGATGTAGACGGAGGCGTCGCGTCCTTCGAGAGTCTTGAGGTTCAGGCTGCCGTCTTCCTGAAATTTCAGGAACGTCCGGAGCAAGAGCAGGGAGGCGAAGACTAAGGCGATTCCCGCCCCCGTCCCGGCCAGGGAGGCCGCGACTTTGGACCAGCCGGCGCAGAGCCCCGCAAAAGTCACCCAGCCGTAGCCTATGAGGAAGGCCACGAGGTTCCGAACCGAAAGGTATTCCGACAAGGCCATGCCTATCGAATGCCCGTCCGCGTCGGAGCCGAAACCCTCGGCTCCGTCGGCGCCGCCGCCGACGTCGACGTCGAAGTCGAAGTCGGCCGAGCCGCCGTCAAAGTCGCCGCTGCTTAAGGTTTGAAAGACGAACACGAGCGAAGCGACTCCGCCTAGGATCGCGTGGCTCCATTCCCAGGCGCCTATCGTCATTTTTCCGTTTTCTCCATGTCGGCCAAGCCTGTTTTCTCCGTCATCTCTTCGTTAGGCTCCGCCGTAGGCCTTTTTTCGGGCTGGTTTTCCGATTGGCCCAAAATTCCTGGCCCGATGACTCCCGTCATTTTGAGGAGATCCTGCAGGGGAGGCAAGCTGGTCGCGTAATCGCGCACCATGTTCGAGATGGCTCGTCCGTCCTTGCCTCCGGAATCCCAAACGGTCAGCTTGTCAATCTTCAGGTTCGAGACGGCTTTGGCTTGGATGTTCATCAGTTCAGGCACTCTGTCGGCCATCAACAGCAGAAAGGCGGCGTTGGCGTCGCCGGCGGCGGCGTCCACCAGCTTTTTGACGCCGTTCGAGTTCGCTTCGAAAAGAGCCCTCATGCCGTCGGAACGACCAAGCATCTCCTGTTTCGCCTTTTCGCCCTCTCCGCGACCTTCGCGGCTTTGGCGCTCCATCTGCGCGTCCGCCTCTATTATCATCTTTTGCTTTTCGGCTTCGGCGAGGGGCACGGCGTCGGCGATCCGGGCCGCCTTCTCTTTCTCGGCGCGAGCGTTTTCGGCATCTTTTTCGGCCAGATAAGCCACTCGGCGGGCTTCCGCCTCTTTCGTCTTTTCGGCCACCTCGCCTCGCCGGTTCGCTTCGGCCACCTTCTCGCGAAGTTCGGCGTCCGAATCGGCTTTGACTTGGCGAGCGACGTTCTCGCCCTTCACGGCTTCGGCGTCAGCCGCCGCCACTCCCACGCGTTGTTCTCTCCCCGCGTCGGCCAGACCGATTTCTTGTTCCTTCCGGGCCTGGGCGATGCCGATTTCGCGTTCTTTCATGGCGTCGGCCAGGCCGATTTCCTTTTCCTTGTCGGCCTGGGCTATGCCTATTTCGCGTTCCTGGGCGGCGCGCGCCAGACCAATTTCACGCTCCTTGTCGGCCCCGGCCACGCCTATGTCGCGCTCCTTGGCGGCTTGAGCGACGCCGATGGCTTTTTCCTTGTCCGCCTCGGCCACGCCTATCTGCCCCTTGCGCTCTTGTTCGGCGACGTCTATGCGGGCCTGGTTTATCGCCTCGCTGGCCGCCTTCTGACCGAGGGCCTTGATGTATCCGGACTCGTCGTCGAGATCCTTGATGTTGACGTTGATGACCCGCAAGCCGACCTTGGCCAGTTCGACCTCGACCGACTCCATCACCGCGCCTTGGAATTTCTCTCTGTCCTTGTTGATTTCTTCGATGTACATCGTGGCGATGGTCGCGCGGAACTGTCCGAAAATGATGTCCTCGGCGACCTGCCGCACGGCGGGCTGCTTTAGGCCCAAGAGACGTTCCGCCGCGTTTTTCATGACCACCGGTTCAGTGCTTATGCCGACGGTGAAAGTGGACGGCGCGGAGATGCGGATGTTTTCTTTGGACAGCGCTCCTTGAAGGGGAATCTCTATGGATATGGGAATGAGATCGAGATAGGAGTAGTCCTGCAAAAGGGGCCAGACGAACGCCGCTCCTCCGTGGACGCAACGAGCGCTTCCTTCTCCCGTCTTTCCGTAGATGACCAGTATCTTGTCCGACGGACACCGTCTGTACCTGCTCACGAGCGAGATGATCGAAAGAAGGACGAAGATGGCCAAAATAAGGACGAAGACGATTCCTACGCTTATGTTCATCATAAAGGTTCCCCAGGGCTTGGCCTGTTCGCGTCGGAGATTGATCAGGTCGCTCGGGCCGTTCAAAGAGTCGGTCAGAAAGGCCAAAAAAAAGAGGCCCGATAATCAGCTTTCTCCCAAAAAATGAGACGGCGGACCGCGCTGGGCGAGTTCCGGGAAAAATGTCGAATTATCAGCCCCTAAAAGCTCAGTATATACTTTTTCGGCCCCTTTGGCGAGATTGGCCGAAGTCTTTTTTTTAGTTTCTTTTAGTTGGCGGCGGGACGAAAGGCCAGGAGCCTCTCCCGCCGGCTTTCGCCGATGGCCGCTTCTCAGTTGAATCCGGCGAGGGGAAAAGACCGAAAAGCGAGCGAAAGGCTTGGCGGGCGAAGTCTTTGGCGAGCTAAACCTTTGAGCGAGCGGAAAAGTAGGCGGCGAAGGCCTTTTTGGAAAAGGCCTTCGCCCGAAACAAATCTAGGGCCGAATCGTCCGGCGAGCCGGCTTTATAAAACGTCGGCAGTTTGAATTCGGGCCGACCGGAACCATTTTGGCCATTTTATCGGTCAAGCGAGGCCGGACGGGGCAATTTCGTCGGTTTTAGGGCGTCCAAACGGCGCCGAAAACGGCCTCTAAACGGGGCCGAAAACGGCGACGAAGCGGCGACAAAAGCTAAAAGCGTTCGCCTATAAATAAAACGCAAAATTTTCCGAATCGGCCGTCATCGGCCGTCAGCTGTTCAGGTGCTGGCTCATGACCTCGACGATTTTGTCCGTTTTGATGGGTTTGGCTATATGGGCGTTCATGCCGGCTTCCAGAGCCTTGTCTATGTCCTCCTTGAAGGCGTTGGCGGTCAAGGCGATGATGGGAACGCTGTGGGCGTCGCCGCGGTTGAGGCTGCGTATGGCCGTGCTGGCTTGGTAGCCGTCCATGATGGGCATCTGGACGTCCATCAGGATGATGTCGTAAGTGTTTTCGGGGGACTCCTCGAACATCCGGAGGGCGGCTGAACCGTCGACGGCCTCGTCGACGGCGATGCCGGTCACCTTGAGCATGGACTTGGCTATTTTGCGGTTCAGATCGACGTCGTCGACGATGAGGACCCTTTTGCCCACGAAGCGGTCTTTGGGGTCTTTGCTGATCCGGGCGATGGGAGCCTGTTGATCCGTTTCCTGAAGCCAGATGGCGAAACTGAACTCGCTGCCGCGCCCGACTTCGCTTTTGAGATGTATGTCGTCGCCGAAGAGGTTGACTATGTGGCGGCTGATGGTCAAGCCCAGGCCGGTGCCCCCGTACTGTCTGGTTATTCTGCCGCCGCCTTGCTCGAAAGGCTTGAAGATGGCTTTTTGGGCCTCTTCGGATATGCCGATGCCGCTGTCCTTGACCACGAATTCCATCAAGGAGCGGCCGTCTCGCCTGTCTTTCCGGACGATCCGAAATTCTATGGTTCCCAGTTCAGGGGTGAATTTGACGGAATTGCCCAAGAGGTTTATGAGAACCTGCCGCAGATGCAGAGAGTCGCACATGAAGGTGGAGGGGCTGTAGGAATCGACGTCGGTGATGAAGCTGATGTTCTTTTCCTTGCATCTGGTCTTCATTATGCTGACGACCGTGTTGGCCAGCAATTTCAGCTCCGCCGGCTCGTTGGTCAGTTCGATCTTGCCCGCCTCTATTTTGGAGAGATCCAAAATGTCGTTCAACAAGCCCAAAAGGTGCAGCGACGAGCTTTCGATCTGTCGCATGTTGTCCTTGACTTCGGCGAACATGGGCGAATTGTCGTTTTTTATGCCGTCGAGGTTGCTCCGCACGATGGAGGACAAGCCGATGATGGCGTTCATGGGGGTGCGGATCTCGTGGCTCATGTGGGCCAGAAATTCGCCCTTGTGCTCGTTGGCCTTTTTGGCGGCGTTCATGGCCGCTTCAAGGTCGAGCTGACGCTGGACAAGATCGGTGACGTCGTGGGTTTCCACGATGTAGCCGCATTTGGTGCCGTCTTTGTTGTAGAAGTAGTTGGCTTCGCTGTTGAAATAGCGGCCTGACTCGGGATCTTTCATTGTTTCCGATTCGCGGCCCTCTTCCAGGGCCTTGAGGGGGTCGTAGGGCGAGCCGGGCGGAAAGATGGTTATGTCCTTGTAAGGAGTCCCCACCACTTTGTCCATGGTCGTGTGGTAGCGTTCGAGGGAATAGGAATTCATGTAAATGACGTTCCTGTCCATGTCCAGAATGCTGATGGGATTTTTGATGCTGTCTTCTATGGAGTTGGCCATGTCGTCGAAGGAGCTGGCCAAGGTGGCGAATTCGTCTTTGAATTTGCTGTCGAAACGGAATTGCCTCTGGCCGGATCTGAACTTGGAGATGCCCTCGATCAGATCGGTTATGGATCTCGTTATGAACGAGGCCATCCAGATGGCTATGAAGACGACCAAAACGATCAAGATGGCCGTGGTCATGGACAGCTGGAAGAATGTTCCGCGCAGACTCTCCGTCACCGTCGCCGTCAGAGTCTCTTCAGTTTCTCTGGCCGGTTTGGTGAAGTATTCCAGCTCGGAACCGATGGCCACGAAGCCGAAGCCGCGCCTGGAGTAGCCGTTGCTGGCCTGGGGCGCGTATTGACCCGTATAGTAGGGGATGGCTGCGGCCGTGTTGAGCTTGTAGAGCCCGCTCCACAGGATGAAGAAAGAGCCTGAGCCGCCGCCGCCGGTCAGATCCATCCAGCCGACGCATTGAGGCGCGTTGTTGAGATAGCGGCCGTCCAAGCCGACCAGACCCGCCTTGGTCAGGGCCTGGGCGGGTTTTTTAGTCCGGGACTGCTCGAAAAATTCCGGATAGTCCTTCACGTAGTCGGTCCAACGAACCACGCCGCTTTCCTGCCAGCCGTCGTAGATGCTGCTTTCCAGCCAGGGAATTTGCGGATCGCCCGTCGTCGGGTCGAAGCCCACGATGGAGTGATGACGGGGGTGACAGATGCTGCGGCATCTGTAATCCCAGATGAAGGCGTAATTGCCTTCGTAGGCGCTGGGCAGGACGGTCGTCCTCTCGTTCATCGGGGTGATGTGATCCACGAACTCCATGAGGTGGTCATGGTTCATGGCCATGGTCACGTAGCCGATCTTTTCCCCGTCGGGGCCGGCGATCGGCGTGGCGAAACGGACGATGCCCTCGAATCTCCGGCCGTTGGGATTCTCCATGCCCGCGAAGGCTTGCGACTCCGGGGCGTATTCTATGGGGTAGCCTCGATCTTCGGCGGCCTTTCGAACGTTGTCCGGGGTGTACATGCCGATGAAATTGGTTCCGACGTAAGCGCCGATGACGTCGGAAACGTAGATTTCCCCGACGTTCATGTTTTTCAAGGACTCGAAATATGTTTCGGCTTTGACGTAAGTGTTGGCTTTGTCGGAAACGTTTTTCAGCGAGGGATCCAGAGGAAAGTTGACTTTGGAGGAGAGAGGCGGATGCACTTTGACGAGTTCTTGCCCGTCCAGATCCACGAGGGTGATTTCGTCGTATATGGGATAATTTTTGTAGGCGAAAATGTCGGGCGGTCTGGGGTTGAAGCCGTCCATGTCGTTGTTTTCGACGTTTGAGGAGACGCCGGCCGAACCTTCTCGCTGAGTCGCTTCGACCTGGATCCAGGCTTTTCCTTCGCGATCCAAGTCCCATTTGCCGCTTTGCATCAGTCTGGACGTTTTGTTGTCCACGAAAGCCTGCAAAGACTTCTCGTTCAGGTCGGAGCCGGCCAAGAATCTAAGATCGTCGTCGCGATTATATAAAAAAGCGGCCACCTCATTGGCGGCTATGGTGGACATCCTTTCTATGTTTTCCACCGCGCTGGCATGGAGGGCTTTGGAGGAGTCTTGGACGGAGATGTCTTTCAGAGCGTCGCCTTGAATCGTCACCTGTCTCCAGGCGATGATGGCCAGAAGCACCAGAGGCAAAACTTTGACCAGCATGAAAATGATTATTAGCTTCCCTCTGAGGCCTAAACCAAGCCTGGTCATCAGATTGTTGGACAGGTTTTCAATTTTTTGGGTCAACTTTGAAGCCATGGACGTTCTCTGGTGATTATGCAAAAATATTAACGAACTATCCGTCGTCAAAATAACGCTGGAAACTCCGCCCCCATGTCGCGGAGAGATTGGCGAGGCAAAGCGGCAGCTTAAGCGGCGCTTAAGCTGCCGCTTAGGCTGAACTTAGGAGAAACTAAGAAGAAATTTAGGCGAAACTGCGCGTAATGAAACGGAACGCTTTCCGGCGGCAAAGGACTGAGTTTTGGCGATGGGCAGGCCGGATGTCCAAATGGAAAAAACATGCTTTAATTATAGCTGATTTTGAAAATATTAAAAGTGTCTGGGAAAATTAATTCTCTGCCCTGATGTTCAGCCCTTCATTATGCAGTCAATTAAATATAAATTGCTATAATAACATCTGTTTTTGTCGGATGAGGAAGCATTGTGACCACGCATTTTAGCGGTCGCGTCGTTCAACGACAGTCTTAGACAGGGTCAAAGAACAGCGAAACGCCATAAAATCCGCCTAAAAAAGCCAGTCTCCGGCCGCCGTTTCTTTTCATTGACTTGTCCGTCCGCCGGCCTTTTTTGGAAAACTATTTGAGGGCCAGGGAACTCTTCAGTTTTTGTTGACAGTAAAACTGTCATAGCGTAAACTGGCGACAGGCCTAGCGCGCCGAAGCGCCAATCGCCAGGCGGGGATCGAGGGACGAGACGTTGGAATCGCCGCTGTTGCCCGGAAGTTTCAAAAAGGTGTTTCTTGCCCAAGATCATCGGGCGCTGCTAAACGGCGGCTGGCTCTTTTTGGAAAAGCGGGTTTTTGGCCTGACGACTCGGGCGCGAGTCGCCAAAGGGGGGGGCAAATTTCAGCGAAAACGAGAGGCTTTGAAGTGATTGACGAAAAAGTCGCCGGAAAGACGTTTTCCCTTGACGAACTCTGTCTTCTGACCGGGTTTCCCAAGCGAACGGTGCGTTACTACATCCAATTGGGGCTGGTTTCGCGGCCGATTGGGGAGGCTCGAGGGGCCAAGTACGCCGACGAGCATCTGGGACAGCTTCTTCGGGTCAAGAAATTGTCTTCGGACGGCGTTTCGCTGGAAAGGATCAAGGAAATTCTGGCGGGCGGGGATTCTCCTGTTCCCCACCGGCTGCGCCGCCCGGGCGCCGTCGACGTCCGCAGTCACATCTACGTGGCCCCAGGAGTCGAGATACAAATCGACCCGAAAGAAGCCGGATTGACGCCAGAACAGTTGCGCGGCCTAGTCGGCGAATTGATGAGATTTTTAGGCGGGATTGCGGAAGAGGGAACTGCGGAGAAGTCGGCCGAGTCCGGAGCCTTTGCCGAGGGAGTTCTCGCCGAAGAAGACGAGTCGCGAAAATAAGACGACGTCTTTGACGGCTCAGACGAGCGAAGATTTTTCGCCTGGATTTTCGCTTGGAATTTCGGTTATTTCGTCGCCGCCTTCCAGGCGGCCTGGCTGCGCCTGGCCTCGACGAGCCGGCCTCAATGAAGTCGCTCGCGCCAGTCGGCGAGCGCAGTTCGACGAACTTTCGGCGAACTTTCGGCGAGCTTCTGCGAACGCTGTTCGACCCGAACGTGGTTCGACCAATGACTCCGCCAGTCGCCGTCGGCAGATTTCCTACATTTTTGTCGGAAATTGGAACAGTTAACCCGCAAAACCGCTGTTTTTCAGTTCCGGCGACCTTCCCCTAAAAATCCTTTCGACATTTTCACTAATAAAATTCCAGTGTTATAACAAAATGTGTTGTTGTCTTCCTCTTGGCCTGGTTTATGCATATATCATCTGCGTCGTTATTGTTAATCCCGCCACAATTGGTCGGGATCCTTAAAATCTGATTTGGCTCTCTTTTGGATCTCGACTGTCAAAAATGTCTTCCATATTTCTCTTCAGCTGAGGGCGGTCGATCAAGCGCCTGATCGACCGCCCGTTTCTTGAAGAGCGATGGCAAAAAGCCCTTTATAGGGCGCTCGTTAAAGGCGTTCAGTTCGTTCAAAGGTCACATTCGCTCCAAAAATCGTCGGACTTGGCCGGGGCATGGGACATTTGGCGCGCAGGGCAAGCCGCTGAACAACTTGAAAAATAAAATAGTTCCATCAGAGTCGAACTTGGCGGGCGGCGCCAAAAAAAAAGCCGCCGAGGCAAGTCGGCGGCTCCAGGGGACATTTCCGGCTATTTCACGGTGAAGAACAAGTTGGTGCCGTAACTGTTCTTGTCGCAGGTGTTGGAGCCTGAATAAGCCGTGTCGTTTCTGGCGATGAGCATCCAATTGCCGGCGGCCAGGGGAGTGAAGGTCACCTTTCCTTCCTGATCGGTGGTGTCGACGAAGGCCATGGCCGTGTCGGAGGTCAGGGCCGGGAAACCGTCGTAACGTCCTTTGACTTCCGCGCCCGCCAGAGGTTTGCCTTCAAACAGAACCTGAAGGACCATCGGCTGGCCCGCTTTGATTTTGCCCGGGTGAGTCAAGGGGACTATTTCGAGGGGCAGCCCCTGCGGAGCGGTGGCCAGAGAACCGTCGGAGTCGCCGCCGACGGCGATTATTCCTTTGGCGTTTTCAATCGTGTAGTCGCAGCTGACGGCGCTCTGCACTTCGTTTTTCGGCTTCATCTCCCACTGGCCGGTCGTCGTTCTGGTCCAGTAAAGGGGCTTGACGTCGCTAATGACCAGATAGGTCGTTTTCTCGAGATTGGCCTCGCTTTTGAAGACGTAGTTGGGGTCGCTTTGGCTCAAATCCATCTTTCCGTTCGGCCCGACGGCGTAAACCTGAAAGAAAGGCAGCTCTTCGGCGGGTATGACCTCCATGGCCGGAAAATGGTGACCGTAGCCGATGTTGGCCGACAAAGGCTGTCCGACGGCCGGCTTGTCGGCGGTCGCCCACATGTCGTGAGCCAAGGCGGGACCGCTGGCCAAACCGAGAACCAGCGCGGCAGCGAGGAGCAGAAAGGCGAAATTTGGTTTTTTCATGAAATCCTCCGTCATGAAGAAATGAACGTTGTTTTTGGCCAAAGCCTGTCCAGCGAAGACAGGGAGCGGCGCGACAATAATCCGGCTTAAAAGCCTGATCATGAATTTGTAATTTCATAAAGCATAAGCGTTTATGATTTACGAATATGGATAATCTTATGCAATTAAAATGAGTTTAAATTTATAAAATCATTAAAATAAAAACTTAAAATTGTTGCAGGTAAGCTAAATTTTCTTGCGTTTTTTGTTGACCAGCAAGCCAATGAACAGGATGTTCATGATGAAGCTCAAGCCCAGTCCGATCCGGAAAACGGTCGGTTCGGCCGAGCCGCCGGAGGCCATGCTCGGTTGGCTGGCGGCGACGGGAGCGGCGGTCGGCTCCTCCAACGAAACGGCGGCCGGTTCGATCGGTTCAAGGGCGACGTCAATTTTTCCGCTGGACAGATGGCCTTGTCCGTCGTTGGTTTCAAAGGACCATTCTCCGGAGACGTTGGGGACGAAGGCGAACCAGCCGTTGGCGTCCGTTCGGGAGTTCTGGTATTCCAAAGCGTCGTTTTCCGGGGAGAAGACTTTCACTTCGCTGTAGGACATGGGCGTTTGGTCCGAATACATGAAATGAATCGTATATGTCTTGTCGGAAGGGGCCTGTCGCCAGGCCACTCCATGGGCGGAGAGGGGATTCGTCGCGATTAGGGCGGAGATGAGCGACAAAAGCGCGAAGCCGAAAAAAGGTCCTATATGGCGGGCGGCAAACAGAGATTTTTGGTAAGGCGACATGACGATTTCCTTTCCTCGGACTGATCGCGTCGTCAGAAAACTGGAGTCGGACGATTTGGGGCGTCCAATTTTGGTTTATTTTGGGTGTTTGGGGCTATTTTCCGAGCTGGCCGAAGGACAAAAAAAGCCAGCCTTAGGTTTTCCAAAAACCAGGGACCGGCCTTCGTGGCCAAATGGAGAAAGGTCGTTGCCTTTGGTCGCTGCCGCTGCTGTCGCGAAAGTTTGACGGCCTTGAGCGGCGGAAGTCGAAAAAAGGAAACGAGTTTTTTTGAGGGAAGTCGGCCTTCATGGCCTGCCTAAGTTTCCTAAATTATGGCCTGATTGTCAACTCGAATTTTAAACCTCCGTCACTATTTCTCTTTCTTCGACGAATCGACTGGAGCGGCGTTTTGGCGGGCGCGGTTTTGGCCGAAGAGTCCAAAATAAAGAGAAAATGACTGCCGCGCGCTGCCCTGCGCAGCCGCTCGCGGCGGCACGGCCAAGCCTTGGCCATTTTTCTGGCGGTTTCCAAAAAGAAATGGAATTGGTAGCTGGCGGCTCGCCGAAGGCAGATTCCGGATTGGCCAAAAAATGACGGAGGCGCAAAGACGCGCGGCCCCCGAAAAAACGCCTCGGTTCAGACATGCGTCTGGACGGCCGCCTGACAGGCGGTGAATCCAGATGGGAAGAGGCGGATTTTGCGCCTCGGCGAGAGGGTCGAACTGGTCGAGGTGTTCGTGACAGTCGAGACAGTCGAGTCGAGCGAGAAGGATCTGGCGGGTAGAGCGGTTGACGTCAAACAAGGCCGGCTCGTCCAGGC
>JAIRTO010000084.1 GCA_031254895.1 Deltaproteobacteria bacterium | reverse complement strand
TGTTTCGCAGGCGGCTGTTTCGCAGGCGGCTGTTTCGCAGGCGGCTCCGCAGGCGACTCCGCAAGCGACTCCGCTTGCGGCTCCGCCTTCGCTCTCAAGGGGTTCGGTCTTGAAAAACGGCGCGAAATTCGTCGCCGTCGGCTCGGGAAAGGCGCTTTGGCAAGGAGGCATTTTTCGTTCCCTTTACTGGCCGCCGCCCAAGTTGAAGTCCGTGAAGACGGCTTCGTAGACGAGGCTCTGCGGACCTGACGATTCCGTCCAGAGGATTTCCACTTTGACGGTCTGACTGCGGGAAGTCGGCTCGCCCGCCTTCAAGACGACTTTTCTGGTGAAAGGACAGTCCTTTTGGGACGCTCGGCAAGGTTGGCCGTCTCTGGTCAGTTTTTCGGAGGCGACGATGGCCGTCCGGAGGCGGTTGAAGTCAGGATAGGCTCTTAAACGCTCTATTTCCGATTCGGCCAGAAGAGAAGCCGCAGTTATCTTCTCCGCCTTGCTTCCGGTCTTGATGGATTGGAGCTGCAGATGCATGGCCCCGAACATGCCTATGGCCAAAATGGCCAGGCTAATTAGGATTTCGATCAAGGTGAAGCCTGAGCCGGCTTCTAACTGGCTCGAAGGACGGGACCGCGACGACGGCGGAGAAATATGAGTTTGTTCTCTGATCATAAGCTGACTCGGCGAAGGAGCTGACTTTTTGGCGAAGGCCAGGGGCATGGCCGGATTCTTTTTCGGGGACGTTTCGCTTCGACGTTTTGGTTCGACGTTCCGCTTCGGCGGCCGCGAGAGGCGCCAAAAGGGAGGCGTCAAAAGGGACGACGGCCGTTCGAACTCCGGCCTGGTCTTTTTAAAAAAGGAACGCCAAAAAGCGGCTCTAAAATAGCTAAACTCGCTGTGACGTCCGCGGATGGATCGTCAAAAAAGCGTTCTTGAAAATGGACAGTCATAAACGCGACAATTGAAAATTTATTTTCTTCATAAACAAAAACACTAAAAACACTAAAAACATTAAATTTTGAAAAAAAATAAAAAATTAAAAATAATTTTTGGCCGGACGAGGAACCCTGAAAATAGCCGGAATATTTTTAGCTTTGTTTGGACAAGGCGACTCGGCCGGAGACGGCGTTCAGCGACAGGAGCATCCCGCCATGGGTCATTTTGCCGTGCCGGACGGACAGATTGATCGGGGGGCCGAAGGACGACATGATTCGGCTGGAAGGGGTGAAGACCAGCCAGACCAGGTGTTCGTCCAAGCGGCTGCCGTTGACGGGCGCAAAGGAGTCGTTGACGGCCTTTACGGAAACGTTCGCGTGCAAATCGGCGGGCGGGCCCGGCAGAGGAATCCAGTTCGCGAGCTTGCCTTCGGAGAATTCGGCGATTTCTATTTTGGCCCGGCAGGGGACTTTCTTTTTCGAGTTGAAATGTTCGATGCAATTTACGCTCAGTCTGACCGGTTTTTGGGTGTTGGCGGCTTTCGTCCTGGCCTTCCTCATTAGAGAAGCCAGTTTTTGGGCGTCGGCGTTCGTTCTGGCCGAAGGGACGATCGCTTTGAAGTTTGGCGCGGCTAGGGCGAAAAGGATGGCGATCATGCCTATGACCACGACAAGCTCGATCAGGCTGAAGCCAGGACTTGACCGGGAATCGGCTGACGGCGTTTTGTCGCGACTGAAAGACGATTCGGCGAATCGGGGGACAAGTTCGGCGACATGTTGGGCGGCGCTTTTCATCGAAAAACCTTGGCTTCCATCGTCAAATGGAGCTTTTACAAACAATGGATTTATATTTTTTGCGTTAATTGTTCTTTATATGTTAAA
Organism: Deltaproteobacteria bacterium; assembly: GCA_031254895.1. Lineage (GTDB taxonomy): Bacteria > Desulfobacterota > Desulfarculia > Adiutricales > Adiutricaceae > JAIRNQ01. The sequence continues at coordinate 2,278 of JAIRTO010000084.1, read as the reverse complement.
GACAATAAAAATGAATATGTAATTAATAGTTTCGCAATTGAACCATGGAAGTGACCACGCTTCGAGGAAACCCGTCTTTCGGGGCGTTCGGGATATGGTTGAACAAGCTGATGGGCTGATTGGCCGCAGTCGGGGAGCGGGCGCCGGATATGCCGACCAAGCCGAGATTGACCTGGCGGACCACTTCGTCGTTTTCCAAGGCTCCCATCGACAAGCCGTCGAAGCCTTGTCCGGGATCTTGATCGTTCAGGACGTAGCGGACTTGCAGGTCTTCTATGCCTGGGGCCAGGATGACGGCGGAATCTTTCGGCGAATCGTAATCCAAAGAGTCCAGATGATGGTATCTGGCCATGAGGTTGTTGCGGTTCTGGTCTATGAAAAAGGTGGTCAGACTGACGTCGCGGAGGTTGTAGACGTAGGAGCCGGCCGGGAAAGAGATTCCCCCGGGCAAGGACGAGCCCGGCTTGAACCGGGGGCCCAAGGCGATGGCCTGTCTGGTCGACGAGGAGGGCGAGATTGAGCCGGCTTGCAGCAGCAGAGCGTTTTTGCCGTTGACCAGGCCAATGACGTCTTTAGAGGCGACGCTGCCTTCCGGGATGGGGTTGGCGAAGACTAGCCTGGGGTCGGAGGCGTTGAAGTTTTCTCCCAGCTGTCCGAAGGCCAGAGACGATTCCGTTTCGGAGCGGAAAACGGTCAGACTGTCCGGCCCCTTGTCGCTGTCCCGACCGAAGATGGCTCTGACGCCGGGTTTTTCCGGCGGCTCGCCGGGTTTATTTCCCGGGTAGGCGAACCAGCTGCCGCCTTTCCCGGAGGGCTCGGGCACATAGATTTGGGCCGCGCTGACGCCCATGACCGACAGACCGTCGCCGGCCATTCTGACGTCCCGGGCGATCATGTACAGAGCCGATCTGAGATTCTGCTCCTGCTCCATAAGGGCTTGCTGCCGGTAGTAAAACCTGGAGTGGGTTTGATAGATGACGAGGGTGCCCCCGATGATGAGAACCGCCAAAACCATGGCCACGAGAAGTTCCACCAAAGTCAGTCCAGGTTTGACGGCCCCGAAGGCGTTTCGACAAGGGAGCGGGGATATTTTGGCGACTGACGCGGTCGGCCGCCAAAATGCTCTTGGCGCCGAAGAGCGCTGGAGACGGGTCGGGAAAGGCGACTTGGCCGCTTGGGTTGCTTTTGAACTGACTTTGGGCATTTATTTTTCTCTTAGGGGGTATGACGGTTTCCGCTTCGGCTCCGAAAAGACCGTTTAATCCAAAAAGGGACGTCGAAATAGGCGAAAAGCGAAGCGTTCAACGTCGACTGGCGTAAACTTTTGACATTATTGCTTTCTTAGAAACAATTCTAGTATTTGTCCTGAAATCATGCATATATTTGCATGATTTGATAATAATATACAATCTTTAGTTCAAAAATTCAATATATTGCTATTAATTTAGTTTATAAATTTAATAATATTGTATAAATATTAAAAATAATTGTGTTTATGGATTTTTTACAACTTATGAAAATGAAAACGCCTGACGGAAGTTATTCCGGCGATCAAAAAAAATGGCTCGTAAGCTCTATTTTTGGTCAAGCTGGAAAAATCCCGGAATTAGCTGATGGTCTGTTCTGGGGGGCTGACGCGGAATGAGGGGTCGGAAAGGATTGTTTCAGAAAGGCTTGTTTAGGAAAGGCGTTTTGGCGAGAAGGGGCTTCTTTTCGTCTACTGGGGAGGAGGAAGGGATCGGGATATGGGCTAAAAAAAGGCCGACCTTGGACGGCGAATTTTTTCCTTCGTCGTCAAAGGTCGGCCTTTTTGGGGGCGTCAAAAAAATAATTTGGCGCTAAAACATGGAACATAAATGTTCGTCGCCAAACCCGACAGATGATGACGACGAAACTATTAGCGCTGCTAAGGAAGAAATTATTTCTGGATGTTTTTATATATCTATAATATTGACTTAGACATGAATACTTTAAAAAATACAAAATAAAGAGGCGACTTTTCTTGCTTTTTAATATATGAGACGTCAACTAAAGACTGATTAATAGTTTTATGCTAGAAAAAATCCGAGATTAAGCGAAGCCTGGCCATCCCCGGACTAGGCTTTCTCCCTTCCGGCCGGAGCCAGAAATAGGCCGCAAAAATGTCCTTTTTTTGTTTTTTAGAACAAGAACATGATTTGTTCCTAAGAACATCGGGCCATACGGCCTGGCCAGGGGAATCATGGGGATGACCTCCCCTCGGCGCATCCTCGGCTTGGCTCCTTGCTCCCGCTTCGGC
>JAIRTO010000168.1 GCA_031254895.1 Deltaproteobacteria bacterium | reverse complement strand
AAGCCTTCGTCCCGTCGCCGGCGGAGTCAAGCGCCTCCCGGCCGTTCCATAACGAAGCGTCTTGGCCGAAGGGGCCCGACTGTTGTTCGACTATAGGCCTTTGACGGGAAATGTTCTGCAAAGGGGCCAGTATTTCGGCCGAAAGGCGCGGCAGTCTGGACAAAGCCGGGCCGCTCAGGCGGAAGGCGACCGACAGGCCTTTGGGAGCGACCTCGCTGACCGTCAGATCCAAGTCCGGACCGAGTCCGTAGGACAGACGATGACAGGCGGCGGTCAGGGCCACGTTGGTCACCTCTTGATCGTCCCCGTTGTAGATGACCAAACCGTTGGGGGGCATGAGGGCCATCAGACGGAGGTAGGCCTCCTTGATGGATTGCGGATTGGGATAGATGTCGGCGTGATCGAACTCCACCGAGGTCAGAACGACCACGTTGGGCCGATAGTGCAGAAATTTGGGATTTTTGTCGAAAAAGGCGCAGTCGTACTCGTCGCCTTCGATGGCCATGAAGCCGCCCGGAGGAGCGGCTCGCCAGGGTTTAGGCAGATCGAGGCTGGCCCCGCCGATGAAGCGGCCGGAGGGCAGACGGCCTTTGGTCAAAAGAAGGGCGAGCATGTTGGTCAGACTGGTTTTGCCGTGACAGCCGGCGACGACCAGGTTGCAGGTGTCGCAGAGAAAAAACAGCTCCAGCGTCTGAGGGAGGGACAGATAAGGTATTTTTAAGCGGTTGAGTTCCTCCAGAACCGGAAACGCTCTGGTCACGACGTTCCCGACCACCGCCAAATCCGGCGGTCCGGCCAAGGTCTCCGGGCCGTAGCCCCGCATGGGCTCGAGACCTATGGATCCGAGCATGCAGCTGGCTGGGGGATAGATGTCCAGATCGGAGCCGGTCACCAGGCAGCCGGTTTCGCTCAATAAGCCGGCCAAAGAGGCCATGGCCACGCCGCCGACGCCGATGAGGTGGACGTGGACGCCAGGACCGAGGGCGAAGCCTCGAGGCAGCCTATTCAAGGCGGGATCTAAATTGTCTACAGGCAAATCAACGTCTCCAGAATTCGGGAAAGAACAAGACCAAAAAACTGTAAAACTCCAACCGTCCCAAAAGCATGCACAAGCTCAGAATTATCTTGGCGGCGGCGGGAAAGTCGGCGTAGGAGCCGGTGGCCCCGACCAGCCCCAACGAGGGGCCGACGTTGCCAAGGGCGCTGGCCGAAGCGGAAAAGGCGGTCAAGAGATCCAGGCCGGAGGCCGTGACGGCTAGCGTGCCGACGGCCATGGTCAAGAAATAAATCAGAAAGAAGAGCCAGACTCCCTCCAAAACCTGATCGGACATGTTTTTGCCCTGAAGCCTGACCGGAAAGACCCCCCGAGGATGGATCAGCCGTCGACAGGCCCTATGGATGGTTTTCAAGAGAAGGAGCCAGCGGATGCATTTTACTCCGCCGCTGGTCGAACCGGAACAGCCGCCGACGAAAAAAAGAAAAAAGATGAGCGCCTGCGAAAGATGCGGCCAATCGGTCCAGTCGGCGGTGAACTGGCCGGAAGTGGAGGCCACGGAGACGGCCTGAAAGAGCGACTGAAAAAAAGCTTCGAAAGGGCTGGACATCGTTCCGGAAACGACCAGGGAAGCGGACGATATCAGGGACACGATCAACAAAAGAGCGGTCAGGAAAAGGACTTCGGCGTTTAGGACCAAAGCCCGCCAGTTGCCGCGACAGAGCTGCCAGTACAGGGCGAAGCTGATGCTGCCCAAAAACATGAAGATCAGGATGACCCCCTGCACGTACCGGCTGTCGTGATAAGCGGCCGACTGGTTGAAATTGGAAAAGCCTCCGGTGGAGATGGTCGACAGAGCCTGACAGACGGCCTCGAAAAAATCCAGCCCCCCGGCCAAGAGGAGAAGGAGCAGCAAAACCGTCATGACGAGGTAGAGACCCCAGAGGATCTTGGCGGTCTGAGCCACCCGGGGTCTGAGCTTGTCCGAGGCCGGCCCGGAAAGCTCGCTTTTGAACATGATCTGGCCGCCGACGCCGAGGAAAGGCAAAACGGCCACCATCAGAACGATGATGCCCATGCCGCCGAGCCACTGGCTGAAAGAGCGCCAGAAGAGCAGGCTTTTGGGAATGGGCCGCAAATCGGCTATGGCCGTGGCCCCGGTCGAGGAAAACCCGGAAAAGGACTCGAAAATGGCCGAGAAGGGATCCAAGTGACCGCTCAACATGAAGGGCAGAGAGCCGATCAGGCTGATCAGAAACCAGGAAATGCCCACCACGGCCAAACTGTCGCGGTATCTGGGCTCGTGAGCCGAGGTCAGTCCGCCGACGGCCAGGAGCATGGCCCCCAAAAAGGTGGAGATGACCAGAGACTCCCAAAACCAGACGGCCGAACCGTCGCCGTAAAGGTAGGCCGGAATCAAAGGCAACAAAAAGCTCAGACCGGTGAACAGGATTATCCAGCCGGTCAGATGAGCTATAAGGCGAGGATTTATCATCAGCCCTCGGAAACCAGCCCCGTCCCCGGATTTTGGCCGAAAAAGACTTCAGCTTGACCGGCGAAACGACGGAAGACCGGAGGTTGACCGCGCGATCGCCAAAAAATGGGCGAGGCGAACAGGATGCGGACGACCATTGACAAGACGTGCAGGCGAATTTTTTGTTCAAAAATTCAAAATGGCCAAATTTTAAAGTTTAAAATTTTTAAATTGTAAAATTTAAAAACTAAAAACTTTAAAAATTTCAAAATTGCCAAAAGGCAAAGGCAGAAAAATAAAAAAACATAAAAACCATAAAACCGAAAAAAACATAAAATGGGCGAACAAGAGAAGACGGGCATTAAAACGTTTTTAGCCGGCTCGTCGCCGACCAAAATTTCGGTTTGACCAAGCTTCTGTTTCGACCAAGCTGCCGCTTCTACCAGGCTTGCGCTTTGACCAAGCTTCGGGTTTGACCAGACTGCCGCTTTGACCAAGCCGCCGCTTCGACCAGGCTTTCGCTTTGACCAAGCTGCCGGTTTGACCAAGCTGCCGCTTCGACCAGGCTTTCGCTTTGACCAAGCTGCCGCTTCGACCAGGCTTCCGTTTTGACCAAGCTGCCGCTTCGACCAGATTTGGACTTCGCCCGTTATTTGCCGTAAATCTTGGTCAGTTGATGGACCGCGTCGGAACGCGCCACCACGGCCAGAACGTCGCCAGCCTCCAAAACCGTGTCCCCTCTGGGGACGAAGCAGTCGTCGCCGCGCAGGACTCCGGCGACGATGGAGCCGGCGGGAAACTTGGAATCCCGGAGAGCCAGTCCGCAAAGACGGGAATTTTCGGCGACGGTGATTTCCGCCACCTCGGCGTCCTCGTTTTGCAAGGTGGCCACGGTGACCACCAGGCCCTTATGGATGTATTGGAGGATGGCGGACACGGCGGCCACCCTGGCCGACACCAGCGACTCCAAGCCTATGGCCGAAACCAAGGGGGCGTAACTGTAGCGATTTACCCGGGTGATGGTGTTGGCGGCGCCCAATCTTTTGGCCAGAAGGCAGGTGACCATGTTTTTCTCGTCGTCGGCGCCGACGGCGATGAAAACGTCGCACTCGGCGATGCCCTCGTCCTCCAGAAGAGACTGATCGGTCGCGTCCCCGCGAAGAACGATGGTGTTCTTCAGCTCTCGACTCAAAAACTCGCAGCGTTCGGCGTTCTGCTCGATCAATTTGACGCTGACGTCGCCTTCGTCCCGTTCCTCCAGTCGTTTGGCCAAGTGGAGGCCGACCTCCCCTCCGCCCATGATGAAGATGTTGTCGACGGTTTTCCACTCGATTTCAAAAAAAGCGGCCACCTCCTGAAAACGTTCGGGAGTGGCGGCCATATAGAGCAGATCCCGGCCTTTCAAAACGGTGGCCCCGCTGGGAATGAGCACTTCATGATGCCGGTAGATCGCCACCACCAGGAGGTTGTTGTCCGGGGTTCTGGGCAGAACCTCGGCCAGGGCCTTGCCGACGGCTGGATGATTTCGGCTGAGCCTGAGACCGACGAACTTCAGTCGGCCGTCGGCGACGTTGATGACGTCGACGGCTCCAGGCAGATCCAAATAATCCAAAATCGTGTCCACCGTCAAGGCCGACGGGTCTATCACGAAAGAGAGGCCCAAACCTTCCTTCAGCTCTTCCTTCTGATGCACCTCTTCGTACAGAAGCTGATCCCTGATTCTGGCCGCCCGGCGAACCTCCGGGGCCATCAGTTGCGACATGCGGCAGGCTAGAACGTTGATCTCGTCGCTGGAGGTGACGGCCACCAGCATGTCGCTGTCCTCCAAGCCGGCTTCCTTCAAGACGACCGGATGCGAAGCGGAGCCGCAGATGGTCTGAACGTCCAAAGAGTCGACAACCGCCTCCAATCGCTTCTGATCGACGTCGATCAAGACGACGTCGACTTTGTCGCGGGAGAGCCTTTCGGCGATGTTGTAGCCGACTTCGCCGGCGCCTGCCACTATTATTTTCATGCAAAAGATTCCAAATCAAGGTCTATAGCCAAAAATTTCGAGGCTATAACTTAATATTTCCATTAAAGTCGAAACGAAACCAGAATAAAATTATAAATAAGTCTCTTTTCGAAGTCTTAAACAGAAAAAAAACGTCTAAAAGCGAGATGGCGACCAGAAAAAGCCCCAAAAACAGCGGGAGCGGTCAACGAGTCCGCCTTAGGCCGAACCGGTTGTCCTTCGGCGCCTGAGCCTCCGGTCGAAAAACGCCGAGCGAAGGGTTATTTTGGACAGGAAGAAAAAAGCCGGGCCATAGAAGGCAGGAGAATTTGACCAAAAAAAAACGCGCCAAA
>JAIRTO010000039.1 GCA_031254895.1 Deltaproteobacteria bacterium | reverse complement strand
GCGGCGTCCTTCAGCCCGGAAAAAGGGCTGGTTTCGTAGGCGACGGCCGGCGCGTCGGCTCCGCCTTCGCGGGGTCGGCCGGGGCGAGGTTGGCCGCCCCAGGCGACGGCCCCGGCCAAGACGGTCAAGGTCGAGAGCCCCAGAACGGGAACGCCGAAGCCCAGGCCCAGCCCCTTGGCCAGGGCCAGGCCAGTCCGCAAGCCGGTGAAGCTGCCCGGTCCGCAGCCGACGGCGATCGCCCCCAAGCGGTCGATTTTTCGGGCGACTTCGGCCACCAAAGGCGGCAATGTGCCCGAGTGGCCTTTGGCCGCCGGAACAATCCGCTCGTCCAAAACCTCAACAGCGGCGAAGTCGAGTTCGTCGCGGGGGGCGTCGTCCGGAAACCGGCACAGGGACAGAACCGTGACGACAGAAGACGTGTCGAAGGCCAGCGTCAGCAAGATCTCACTCCGTCGACTCGGTCTGAACGGCCGCCGGCGGGCCGGCCTTGCGGGTGACGATCCTGGAGATGTCGTTGTAAAACACCAAAATCATCAAACCCACCAGGGCGCATACGCCGATTAACTGCGTGACTTCTCTGACGCGCAGGCTAAGAGGCTTGCGGCGTATGGCTTCAATCAGGAAAAACAAGAGCTGTCCGCCGTCCAGAACCGGCAGAGGAACCAGATTGATGATGGCCAAGTTCACGCTGATCAGAACCATCAGAGCCACGAAGTCGGCCAAGCCTTCCCTTATCTTGAGGCCGGCCGCCTCGGCTATCAGGATTGGCCCGCCCATGACTTTAGGAGAAATCTTGACGGCCAAGAGCCTGTACAAGGTCGCGTAGGTCAGCTCGATGGAGCTCCAGCAGTCTTTGAAGCTGTAGCCGGCCGCCCGAATGGGCCCCAGGCTTTCCACGACTATCTCCGGCTTGTTGGATATGCCCACCATGGGCGTGAAGACGGTCTCTCCTTCGATGGTCAGGGAAGGTTCGGCGGCCGGAGCGATCTCGAAGCGCAGAGTTTGTCCGTCTCTCTCGACCACGAAATCGAGGGGTCTGAGATCCAAGGGCCTAGACGTCCCCCTGGCCTCTTGAGGTCCCTGAACGACTTCCACCAGCTCGGCCCAATCCTTGATGGGCCGGCCGTCGATGGAAACTATCAGATCGCCGCTTTTCAGGCCGGCCTCTTCGGCGGGCTTGCCGGCGAAGACCCGGTCCACGGTGGGGCTGGATCTGGGCCGGAGGCCCAAATTCCAAAAAGTGAACGGATCCCCGAGAATGGTTTTGGTTTCCTGCTGGACGGGCGTGACGGCGAACGAAAGAATCCGCCCCTGACGTTCAGCCTCGATGGTCAGGGCTTGTCCGGCCGTCTGTTCCGGAAAATCCGTTATCTGGTCAAAATAGGAGATTTCCTGGCCGTTGACCCGGACGACCTTGTCGCCCAGCCGGAGACCGGCTTGGTAAGCGGGACCGTTTTCGTCGATCAGACCCACCACCGGAGCGGCGTGTTGAATGCCCACGACCATGAACAACAGCCACATGACCGCGACGGCGAAGACGATATTGAAGAAGGGGCCGGCGAAGACCACCAGGGCCTTGACCCATAAAGGCTTGTGCGTGAAGGAGACGGCTCGCTGATCCTCAGGGATGACTTCTCCGGGCATTTCCCCGAAAAGCTTGACGTAGCCGCCCAGAGGAAGCCAGCCGATCTGATAGTCGGTTTCGCCGATTTTTCGGGACCAAATCCTTGGCGGAAAGCCGAGAGAAAACCGCTCCACCTTCACCCCTAGGGCTTTAGCCGCCAAAAAGTGGCCCAATTCGTGGACGAAAATTAGTATTAGAAGCAAAACCAAAAAAGAGAACAAAGTTAAAAGCATACGTTATTCGCTCCGGAAAAAGCCGCGTTTCGAACCTGAAAGACCATGTCCTTCAAAGGAAGGATCCGTAGTCGGATCCTTTAACTATCGCTTTATAACATATTTTGCCTTCCGGCAGGATCATTTATTGCCCGTCGGACAAAAAAAACGGCCAAATCAGAGAAGCAAACGGCTGTCGCCAAAAGGCGAACGGCCAGGGCCGCGCGGAACCAGGGATTTTTTTGGCGAAACGACGGATCCTCGGCGTTCGGCGGTCGGTCTCCAAGGCTGCGGCGTCCGCTCCGCCAATCGGTTTCCTGGCCGGCTTCCGGCCGCCGAGGCCCGGCGGATTCTTCCAACGCGGTCGGATCTTTGGCGGACGACAGCTTTAAACTTCACTTTTTCCTTGACCAGCAGGCAACTTTTAGGCTATCTTGCCTGAGTATCAATTGCTTCTTCAGCCAAGACCGCCTTTTTGGGTTTTTCTGGCTCGTCAGCGTTCTGCGCGCCAAAAAGACAGCAAGGGGAGGCCCGGCAATTGTATCGCCGCGCTTTTTCGCAACGCTTTTGCCCGCCCTTCGCGGGCCGTAATGTTTTTTTTCGGAGGCACTCGATAATGAAATCGTTCTTGAAAGTCCTGGCCATTTTCGCTCTAGCCGCCTGGCTGCCCTTGTCGACAGCCCAAGCTCAATCCGAAGACCAGATTAGAATCGGCTTCGGCGGAGCTCTATTAGGCAACCTGGCCACTTACGGCCTGTCGAATTTATACGGGATCGAATACGCCATCGGTCAGATCAACGCCCAAGGCGGGATCTTGGGCCGTCAGATCGTGCTGGTCCAGGAAGACGACGCCTGCGATCCCAAAGCCGCCGCCAACGCCGCCAGCAAGCTGGCCAGCGAGGGGCTGACCCTAATTTTGGGACACACCTGTTCCGGGGCCACTCGCAGCGCTCTGAGCGTCTACGGCAACGGAGCTCTGGTCATCTCCTCCTCGGCCACCGAAGTCGACCTGACCGACGACGGCTCTCACCCTTATTTTTTCAGAACCACCCCCAGAGACGACGCTCAGTCCAAAGCTCAGGTGGATTACATCCGCAGCAAAGGCTACACCAAAGTGGCCATTCTTCATGACAAGGGCGACTACGGTCAATCCCTGGCCCAGTTGGCCGCCGGCTTCATCGCCGCCGAACCGGGCTCCATGACGGTGGTTTTGAACGACGGCATCACTTCCGGCGAAGTCTCCTACGAGGAGATCGTCTCCAAGATTAGAGACAGCGGCGCCGAGGTTCTCATCTGGGGCGGCTACTACAACGACGCTTCCAAGTTGGCCATGCAGATGAGGGACAAGGGCGTGGAGACCGTCATAGTCGGCCCTGACGGCCTGTATGACCAGCGTTACATCGACATCGGCCAGGGAGCCGTCGAAGGCTCCATCGTCACCGGTCAGGCGGACATAAGCCAGTCTGACGCCGGCAAGGCCGCCATCGAAGATCACAAGAGCCGCCATGGCGAAGAAACCGGCACCTACTTCTTCTACGCCGCCGGAGCCGCTCAGGCCCTCCTGGCCGCCGTGGAAAAAGTCGGCAACACCACCGATCTGGATGCCATCAAAAAGCGCCTTCAGGAAGACACGATCGAGACCGTCATGGGTCCGGTTCGCTTCGACGCCAAGGGCGACGTCATCGGCGCCGGCTACACTCTCTTCGAGGTCAAGGACGGCAAATTCGTCGCCTTGAATTAGACCTCCGGTCGCCTTCGACCAGGCTCGAATGGCGGCCAAAAAAAAACTCCTTTTTCGACCGAGATCGCCTTTTTTCGGCCTGGCGACGTCTTTTTCGACCAACGCGTCTTTTTTGACCGAAATGATCGTCTAGAGACGTCGATGGTTCGTCAAACATCCCGAAGGGGCGTTTTCCGCTCCTTCGGGATGCTTTCTTTTTTCGTCGATCGTCGATTATTCCTTAACAACAGTTTTCCGGCAACCAGTTGGATCCTTTATCATGCGTTTTTTTCTGGATCTCTTTATGAGC
>JAIRTO010000012.1 GCA_031254895.1 Deltaproteobacteria bacterium | reverse complement strand
CTTCGGAATAATAGTAAGTTATTTCGTGACGCCCCCTAAACTTGGCGTACTTGGGGCGAGGCAAGCTTAGCAAGCTTGGTGCGCTTATGCAAAGTCCTCGCGACGGACGAAAAGGGCTGCCTACGCTGGACTGTCGCGACAAACCCGCAGCGATCAATCCTTTAGGCGACGAGTCCCTCAGGCGACGACTAGTTCCCCGCAGCCAAAACCCTTTTGGCGACTAATCTCTCATCAAATCTTCAGGAAGACGGATGTCCGCCTGAGCCAACTCCTCGTCGGGGATTAGGCCGGCCGTGGCCATCCTCCGCTTCAGAAGAACCAAATTGGTGTGATAAGATTCCCGATCCGGATCCAATTCGGAGGCTCTGGTCAGATCCGCCAAGGCTTCGTTGAATCTTTCCAGCTGGGCCAGACACTGTCCCCGAAAAAAGATGGCTTGAGGATAATTGGGCCACTGGTTCAAGGCTCTGGTGAAATCGTAAATGGCCTCTTCGACCTCTCCCTTGTCCCGCTTGGCTTCTCCCCGCAACAGATAGCTGACCGCCCTCTCCTTGACGGAAAGTCCTCGTCTCTGAATGATTCGCGTGTAAATGTCGACGGCTTTGTCGTAATCGCCTCGACGATGGGCCAGATAGCCCTCCTCCACCGTGTCTATCAAGGACGGCTGCGGCATGGGAATCGCCATTTGCGCCGAAAGAGATTCAACGGTCAGAAAAGAACTCAGCACGGCGAAGAGCAAAATAAATCCAAAAGATCTTGAGTTTGGCTTGTACACTGACTTCACCTGACGGAACATCTAAACTTCAGAAAGTTTAGTTTTTTTTGTTTATCATTGTTTTATGGCAAATAAAAGATTTCATAATATGTAAAAAAATATGAAATCTTGCCAAGCAACAAATAATATTTTTGCATTATACAATATTTTGATGTTAAATAGTAGGACAAAATTAATAAAATATTTAAATAATATAAAATTAACTATTTAAAAACATTCCAAGGCCAAAAAGGAGCGGGGTCGGCCTCGAAGATTTCTTCTTGACCGGAGATCGGATGCTTGAAGGTCAAGCTGACGGCGAAAAGGCCTATCCCCCATTCCCGGTCGGAACCAGGGATGTTTCGCTCCAAAGATTCGACGGGGGAGCCGTAGAGCCGGTCGCCGACGATGGGATGACCGGCGGAGGCCAATTGACAACGTATTTGGTGTTTGAAGCCGGTCAAAAGGTCAACTTTCAACAAAGTCGCCTGATGCTCGCCTACGCGGCCGCTTTTGAGTCTGGAGCACCTGATGGCGCAACGGGTTTCTTCCGGCCGAGCCGCCGAGTCGGTTCTGACTTTGGTGAGGCGGCCGTCCCGGAAAAGAGTCTGCTCCAGCAACTCTCCCTCTTCCTCCGGTCCGGGGAACTTCGGCTGGCCGCCGACCAAAGCCAAATATGTCTTCGTAACTGTCCGTTCGCGGAATTGCCGCGAGATTCTGCCGGCGGCCTTGGAAGTCTTGGCCAAGACCATCAAGCCGGCGGCCAGACGATCCAAGCGGTGGCACAGCCCCACATAAGGCCGAAGGCAATCAGGCCGAGAGAGCCTGATTTCGTTTTTGGCCCAGTCCAGAACGTCGGGCCGCTCGCTGCCGTCAGCCTGGGCCAGCCAGCCGGGCGGCTTGAGGATGACCATTACCTGACGGTCTTCGAATATTGCCGAGGGCAAAGGCCAATCGCTCACCCTTTCGTCGCCTCCCTGAAGCGGAGCCGAAAACGATAGTCGACGACCCGGCTCCGAACGTAGTCTTTTTTGGCCGACAACTGAAAAAAAAATCCGTCTCCCCGCCGTCTGCGACGCCGCACTGGAGGCCGCTATTTGAGAGGTTGCGCCAGAGACGGATGGACGTTTGACCTCAAAAACCGCCTTGACCTTGGCGCCTTAGGCGTCAAGAGCCGGTCCCAGATCGACGAGCTCGCCGGAGATTAGCGTGGCCAACGCAATTATGCCATTTATTGCGAGAGTTTGCCACTTCTTGCAAAAGCTTGCCGCAGATTGCAGGAGCAGGCCGCTGATGGCGGGGGCAAAACCGCATCCAGGTTTGCCCCTCGCTTCGCCGGATTCGCCTCGCCAAGCTTTCAGCAGTCAGAGATTGGCGACCTCATCCAGTTTTTAGGCCATGCTCCTATCCGTCATATTTTGGGAACTCTTTGCCAAAAACATATTGCCACCTCTGAAACGCCAGACTTATATCCCCGTTTTTTTCGGCTTCAAGGGCTTTCGCCGACAGCTCGCGAGCGCCGTTTAATATGCTCCAATAATTATTGCGCAAGGACAGAGGCAACGTGTTAATGTCGCGCTGAATGCGCTTCAAATCCGATATCGGCCCTCTGATGGCGCTCGAAATCGACATAAGCGCGCGCTCAAATTCCTGGGAAATGTTCTCGCCAATTTTTGATTCCGGATCTTCGCAAGAATGAACTATTATTGTTTCGAGCAAATATGACGGCACATTGCGCAAATGCGTCTGACCCCATTTTTTAATCAGACGAATCAGTTCAAGAACATTGCCGTCATTCGCCTTATTGCAAGCGGCCACTTTGTCGCGGTCTCTTATGGGATCCGTCATTTGCCAGTTTCCTGTCTTATTCGGGATAAGATAATATGACCTCCCATTTGATTCAGGAAGCGTGTGGAAACATGGCGCAACATCAAACGACCAGTTTGTGGATTTTAGCTTGAGGACGACAGCGTCGCCATCCTTTTTAATCTCCGAACTAGAATACCTTCTAACTTTTTTGAGTTCATCGTGAAACATCCGAACAACTAAGGCGCTGTCCAGCCAGATAGCAGTCTCTATTGCACTTGCGATGAGCCGCGCTGTTCGGACTGGCGATGACGCGCGCGTCATGCCAAGGATCGCCCAAGCAATATTTGGCGCTCTCGTCCAACAGTCCGATCATGAGGTCAATGTCATCAAGTTCGCGGCACTGCGTTTTACGGGCCAAGGCGCCGCAGTGAACGCTAAAATTCTCCCACAAGTTGAAAAACCCGTCTCTTGCGTTAAATTCCGAGATATTCGCGAGCAAAGCATTTCGGCATTTTAGAGCGTAGGCAGTTAGGCCGGCGTCAAGATTCACGCTTTCTTTCATAAACTCCGCAAATGCCTGTTTGACGTTAAAGGCCATAATCGTAACACTCCTAAAAGTCGGAACTTTGCCAATGGCAAACTTTACGGTAAAACATCCACCCCCTACGATGGGCGTCCTGATGTCAATATGGTCTTTTATTTCTTCCGCATCGCCGAAAACAAACAAAAGCGGTAAAAAAAAGTAGATTTAATCTAAATCAAGCGAAATGTCCGTTAACCATTCAATAATGCCAAAATTTTGCAGGAAGGTCTATTAGCGGCCGACTAATGTTTGCCTTCGCGTTTTCCATCTCTGTCAGTCGCCTGTTAGGTTCTGACCGCAGCTTGTTTGAAAGAGCGCCCCAGATAGTCGAAAGCAGGTCTTCTCCGTCAAAAAGAACTATTTTCGCGATATCGTCGGAAAACGTTCTTTTCGCCTGGCAGTTGGCCAAAAACTTCAAATTTGGACGCCAAAGCCGCCGCCTTGACGGACATTATTCGTCCTCCGGTCTGGCTACTCTTAAACTCATAAATATCCCCAATTTTCCCTCTATCGAAGAAAAGCCCGAACAGACGGGATTTTTCTCTTTTCGAGAGCATTTCTGACCGGCCATATCCGTTTCGTCCAGATTCTCCTTGATAATATCCTGATTTGCCATTATTCTAAGGGCGGAAAGAAGTCCGCAGTCTTTTCGGTTCCGACAAAACAGGCGGACCCGCAAAACCGACAAAAATCTTAAAACTCATAAAACTCATAAAACTCAAAAAACCCGTAGAACCCATAAAACCCAAAAACACATAAAACCGACAACGCTCATAAAACCCGCATAACCGATAAAATCCAAAAACCTCAACCGCCGCAAAAATCGGAAGCCGGCCGCTGGCCCCAAAAAGGAGCGTCTGATGGATTATCTAGGCCAGAGGCCAGATTCTGAATCAGCCTCACTCATTTTTTCGGAATTTCTAAAAGCCGGCCTGGCTCTGGAGCCTCTGGAGCTGGAACGCTTTTTCTGGCTCGACCAGACCTTAAGACGCCTGAACGACAAGCTGGATCTGACCCGCATCAAAAACCCCATAAACGTCATAGTCAAGCATTACGTCGACTCCGTCTTGGCGGCGGAATTCATCTAGCCCAGAGGCGTCCTGATGGATCTGGGCTCGGGAGCCGGCTTTCCCGGGCTGCCGATGGCCATCATGCGGCCGGACTGGTCCATCCTCTTGGCCGAGCCCAGGCGCAAGCGCCTGGAGTTTTTGGAGGAAGTCATCGACCTGATGGGCCTCAAAAACGTGTCCGTCTACCCCCATAAGGTCACCGCCGAAGCCCCTGTCCAGGTCGAAAGCATCGTCTCTCGCGATTTCGGCTCCTGTAGCGAAATCGTCGCCCTGGCGGCGAGTCTTCTCCCTCCGGGAGGACAGGTTCATATGATGAAGGGCAAGACCGTCGACAGAGAGATAAAGCAGGCGGCGTCGACGCCGGCTTGGCAAGAGTTCGGAGACCTGCTCGACCGCTCCTACAGTCTGGGCGCGGACAAAATCCAACGCCGACTCATTTCTTTGGTCAAAGGCGGGTCCGCCCGGCCGGAACCTCTTCGGCCCAGACGCAAAGTCGCCGAAATCGCCAGCGCCGCCAACCCCAAATACAAAGGCTGGCTCAAGCTTCTGGAGCCCCGCAACATAAGAAAAACCGGGGAAGCCGTCGTTTCCGGCGAGAAGATCGTCTCGGAATTTCTGGCTCATGACCCCAAAAACGTTTCCGCTCTCCTGGCCGTCAAAAGAAGCGACTACGCCCGTTTCGCCGTGCCGGAGGAGGTGGAGATCCATCACTTGCGGCCGGAAATATTCCCGCGCCTGGACCTCTTCGGCGCCGGCCCGCCGCTGTTGATAATCAAAGCCTTGGCCCCGCCTCCCTGGCGGCCGGAAGAGCCTTGGACGGGAATGAGACTCTTCGTGCCCTTCCAAGATCCCGTCAACGTCGGAGCGGTCATCCGCAGCGCCGCCGCCTTGGGCGCGGAAGTGGTCCTCCTGAAGGAAGCCGCGACCCCCTATCACCCCAAAGCCTTAAGAGCCTCAGGACCAGCCGTTAGACAAACCAAACTGTGGTCCGGCCCCGCTCTGGCCGATTTGTCTCAGCTCCCCGACATCTACGCCCTCTCTCCCAAAGGCCGGAACATCCGCGCCTTTAATCCCCCCAAATCCCTCGGTCTGGTCGTCGGTCTGGAAGGACCCGGCCTGGACGATCTTTTTCCGGAAGAACGGCGCCTGGCCATCCCCATGAAGCCTGGCGTGGAGTCTCTGAACGCGGCGGTCGCCGCAGCTGTGGCCATGGCCCTTTTGACGACCGACGATTTTCAGTGAAGAGGCGAAAAAGGTCAAAAAGCCGCCGACCTATGAAGCCGATAGGCCCACTAGGCGCCGTTACGGCAAGCCCGTCGGAAAAGCGCCGCCGAATCAGGCCTGGCTAGGTCAGACCAAAACAGGACCAAGCCAGACCAAACAAGACCAAGCAAGACCAAGCAAGACCAAGCCGGACTAAGCGGAACCCAATAAAACCAAGCCAGGCCAAGCAAGAATCAAGAAGACCAAGCAGGACTGAGAGGCTCTTGGCCTGACTTGGCGGAACTTGGCCTGACTTGGCGGAACTTGGCGGCGCTGAGCCAGACTGAGACCACATCTCCGTCCCCGTCGTGCCAAAAAAAACCTTATTAAACAATTATAAAATCGTCATGAAAATACCAAAATAATACTTTGCACGATAAGATTTTAATTGAAAGACCGCAAGGCCCAAAATGGCTCGGATCTGCCGCTTTTTTTGGTCTAGGAGAAAACTGCGTTAAAATGTAAGAAACATCTCTAGCGGCATTTTACCAAAAAGGTCGCCAAAGTGTGAAGAGTTAAAAAAAATAGTTCAATCTTTCACCGAAACATTCTAAAAATAATTTAATGCGAAATATTAAATCTTCACAAGCGCCAAATATTCGCTTGTTTTTCACGGCCGCTCAAAAATCGTCGTCAGGCAAAAATAAAGGCGGTCAAGGTCTGCAAACCTTTAACCGCCT
>JAIRTO010000231.1 GCA_031254895.1 Deltaproteobacteria bacterium | reverse complement strand
ACGAGATAGGTTTCCGGCGACGCTGTCCAGCGGGGTTATTCGTCGAGAGAAATTTATAGTCTCTTTGCGCATCTTGCGGCCGCTAAGACGATTTTGGCCGTCGAAACGGAGTCGATCGGCTCAAAGACGCCGAAAGCTTGATTTAACCCAAGCAAGAAAGTACACTTAGACGAAAATAACAATCTGACCACGTGTCAGAGATTATTCCGGGTGAGGTCCATGATCAGAAACGCAGTTTTATCCCGAATGAAAAATAGGACGGCCCAAAGCGGCCGACCGACGGACTGGCTGAAAGCCCTTTTGACCCTAATTCTGGCTCTGGGTTTGTCGTCGGCTTCGTCGCTCCTGGCTCAGGAGCCCGGCTTCGACAACCCCAGCGTTCTGATTCCCGTGGATTTGAGCGGATCATATTACCGCTACAACGTCGTCATACCCGATTTTATGCCCATCAAGACCGGCGGCCGGCTAAACGACTCCGTTCAGCTCCTGTCCCGCCGTCTGGGGACAAATCTGGACATGACCGGCTTTTTTCAGCTTCTGGATCCCCGAGCTTCTCTGGAGTCCGACCCCAGAGCCGGAATCGACGCGGCCACGCCCCTGAACTACGCGCCTTGGGCCCAGATAGGCGCCAACTTCGTCATCAAAGGCGCCTACGAGGTCTCCGGTTCCTCCGTGACCATGGAGATGAGGTTGTTCGACGTGGCTCTAGGCCAGCAGAGATTGGCCAAGCGATACACCGGCAACGTGAAGGAAGCACGAAGGATCATCAACCGCTTCACCAATGAGGTCATTCTCTCCATCACCGGAGAGCCCGGAGTCTTCGGCTCCAAGATCATCTTCGTCACCGGGGACGGATCCAACAAAGGCATCATGCTGACCGAACTCGGCAGCGACGAGGCGGAATCTCTGGCCGGCTCAAAGGGGGGACCGTCCACTCAGCCGGCCATCGGTCCGGGCAACAAGACGGCTTGGACTCATCGCAACGGCAAGAGGTGGGAACTGGTCTCCGGGGGCCGGGTGGTCCACTCGGGCGACACCGTCTTCACGCCCGCCTTCATGGCCAACGGGACGCTGACGGCCGCCCTCTCCGGACGGGTCAGCACCAACATCGCCATCTTCGAAGGTCGTTCCTCCAGGCCCATCACCAGCGGCGGCGGCATAGACATCTCGCCCTCCTTTTCGCCGGACGGCCGCATGGCTTACGTCTCCAACGCCGGCGGGGGAGCGGCCGTCTACGTCACCACCCCGGGCGGAGGTCTGGGCCGGAGAATATCTCCCTCCGGAACCAGCACGGATCCTTCCTGGTCTCCTAAAGGCGACAAAATAGTCTTCGTCTACCGAGAAAGAGACATCTGCATCGTCAATCCCGACGGCTCGGGTCTCCTGCAGCTGACCGGCGGTCAAGGACGCAACATGCATCCCAGCTTCTCTCCGGACGGCCGGATGATCGTCTTTTCCAGCGACCGGGCCGGCGGCAACCGCCTCTATGTCATGAGCGCCAACGGCGACCGTCAGCAGCCTCTGATGCCGGAATTCAGGGGCAGCCAAACCCTGCCGAGCTGGAGTCCGGACATGCCTGAATAAAAGGCTAAACCGAAGAGATCGAAAAAAGCGCCTGAACCTTCAGGCGCTTTTTTTTCGGGCCAAGCCGTCGCCCCTTCAGCTTGTTTTTGGAATCAAAGGACGACGCCATCGGTCTGTTTCCCTTTGTTCGCGGAGCCGATTCTTTGGTCTCATGACGGTTAGGCGCGTGTTCGGGAAAGGCCGGGCTTTTTGGCTTTGCGGCCTTTTGGCGTCCTTGCGCCAAGGACGCCAAAAGGCGTTTTTTTTTGAGGGCTCGTCAGCCAGATCCAAAAAAAGTTCCCTCGTTGGCGCCAGACTGAGAAAGCGATGAAGACGACTTTTACTTCATTTTCTGTTGGTTCATGAACTTCGAGTGGCATGACGGTTTGGAGGAGCCTTTGAACGACTTGTTCTTTTTTTGTTTTTCTTGCCGTAGTCGTTCCAGTCTCTTTTTCAGAAAAATGGTTTTTGCCCCCTTTATTATGTTCGTCCTTTTAATTTCCTTCTCCTCCTCATTCTCCTCGCTCGCCTGGCCATAGCCGTCACCAACTGCGCGGGCTTCATTTCCGGCTTCCAAGAAAACGGGGGCGTCGCCGGTATTGTCGCCGTTGCCGTCATCGTCATAGTCATGATCATAATCATCTCCTTTTTCATCTGGTTCGAAGAAGGTCCGAAAATCTTCGGCGTCTTCATCCTCTTCTTGAGAGGGTTTTGGGGAAAAGATCGGCCTACGCGAAATTGGAGGCAGGGCCGCCCCGGGAACAAGCAGAGACTCGGCTGGACGGCCGGTTAGGTCGGCCAACATCTTGTCTCGCGCGGGGGAGGGCAGAATATCGGTCATCTTGGGGATGATCTTGGACAAGCCGAGTTTGCGCCAGCCGATTTGAAAACTGTCCGACCAAAACCCGGATCTCTTTTCTCCGAGATCCGCGACGGATCGCGGACTTACTGGATCTCCCGAAGATAGAACCAGACGGGACAGAAAGGTTTCGCGATCCATTTCGCCGGTCAAAAAGACGTGACGGCCCTCCAGCGGCCAAGGCGGTCGATTCAGGACGATTTTTTTGGAGATGGCCAGAATGTTCTCTTTAGGGAAAAGAGCTTTGAGGAACAAAGACTCCAATGGGTGATCGGTTATGACGACGTTGTCGGTGTCCCCGGGCAAAAA
>JAIRTO010000128.1 GCA_031254895.1 Deltaproteobacteria bacterium | reverse complement strand
TCCGGATAGTCCTGATTGAGCATCTTTTCCAGCAAAAAGCCGGGCAAGACGACGAAGGCCACCGCCAGAAGGAAGACGATCGCCAGAAAAAAATAACGAAGGTGACGCAGGTTCATTATAGGGGAGTTCATGCCTTTTGACCAATTGAGTGAAATATTTAGGCGCGACGGAGGCGCATAGGACGGGGCTATAAGAATCGATAAAAACGCCTTTGGAATAGGGCGACGGAGGCGCCATAGGACGGGACTATGAGAATCGATGAAAAGCGCCTTTGGAATAGGGCGACGGAGGCGCCATTCAGGCGCAGGCGCCTTGGCTCGGGCCGGCGAGAGGCCATATTTTTTCGGTTTAACCGCCGCCGGCCCTTTTTCGCGGACATCTGTCTTTTGGCTATTCCTTGGCCGCTACGGGCTCGGCGAACCCGCCGCGTCGGAGGAGCAAAAGCTTTTTTTGGGCTGGCGGAAAAGCCTCCTCCCCCCCCCGGGGGGTCAGGCTCTAAGCTTTAGACTCCCCCGAAGTTCGGACAAAGCGAGGTTTTGTTCGGTCAGCCATTCGGCGAGGCCTTCTATGACCGCCAGCGGCGAAGAAGGATCGATGAGAACGCCGACGCCCATCTGGACGGCGGTCGCTCCGGCGGCGATGAATTCGAGGGCGTCCAAATGATTCAAAATTCCCCCGACGCCGATGACCGGAATTTTGACGGCCTGGGCGGTCAGGTAGGTTTGGCGCAAGGCCAAAGGCTTGATGGGCGGTCCGGAAAGCCCGCCAAAGCCGTGGCCGAGATCCGCCTGGCGATTTTGGAGATTTATGGACAGTCCCGGCAGGCTGTTGATGAGAGACAGGGCCGTCGCTCCGGCCTCTTCCAGCTTCTTGGCCAGGGCGGCGACGTCGCCGACCAGAGGCGGCAGCTTGACGACCACCGGCTTGGAGCCGGCTCTTTTGACGGCCTTTTCCGTCAATCTCGCGGCGACGACCGGATCGGCGCCGAAGCTGGCTCCGCCTGAACTGGCCAGATTGGGACAACTGACGTTCAGTTCGATGAAATCGGCCTCCGTTCGGCCAAGTTTTTCGGCGAGGACGGCGTAATCTTCTTCCGTCCGCCCCAAAACGTTGACCCCGACGACGGCTCCCGTCTTTTTGACCGCTCCGAGGGCCGAGGCCAAAAAGGCGTCGACGCCCATGTTTTCCAGCCCGATGGCGTTCAGGAGCCCGCCGGCCGTCTCCGCCATTCTGGGCGCGGGATTGCCCTTCCAGGGAACGAGGCTCAAGCCTTTCGAAATGATGGCCCCCAATTTTTGAGGCGGACAAAAGTCGACTAGTTCAAGTCCGTAGCCGAAGACCCCGGAAGCGGCCATGACCGGATTTTTCAGGGTCAGGGGACCTATGTCGACGGACAGATCCGCTTTTTCTATTTTCTGGCCATGGGGGCGATCTTTTTCCGATTTAGTTGATTGTTTGTTCATTTCAGCCCCTTATTTCGTCCCAAGCCAGAGAAAGCCCGTCCACCGAAGGGCCTTCCCGGCAGACCCGGAAATTCGAGCCGTCCTTCATCGGCAAGCTGCAAGACAGGCAGACTCCAAGACCGCAAGCCATGCGGGCTTCGACGCAGGCGACATAGTCGACCTGGAAGGACTTGGCGGTTTCGGCCAAAGCTTTGAGAAGGCCCGGCGGGCCGCAGCCGAAAATGGCCCTGGGCTCTCGCTCAAGCGCGGCCGCGAGCGGCTCGGTGACTAGCCCTTTTTGGCCATGGCCGGAGCCGTCTTCCGTAGTCGCCAGAAAGCGGCCGCCGGTCATTTTTTGGAGATAAGACTCGTCGACTTGAAAAGAGCCGCTCCTTTCGCCATAAAACAAAAAGCTCTTTTCCGGCTTCAGAAGGTTCATGACCGCCGGCATGGGCCCTAAGCCGGCGCCCCCGGCGGCCAGATACCAGCTGTGGCTTTTGAAATCAGGGCGCTTGTCGAGCAACGGAACACCCAGAGGGCCAGTCAGCAAGATTTTGCTCCCGGCGGCCAGGGCGGTCAGAAGTTTCGTGCCTGGTCCGACCTTTCGAATCAAAAAGCGAACTTCTCCGTCGACGACCTGGTGCACCGAAAAAGGCCTGTCCAGAAGAGGAAAAGGCGACGCCGGACCGAGATCCGGAAAATCGGGATCCGATCGGCGTCTGGGCCAGGCCCTGAGGCGGACGAATCGGCCGGCGGCCAGGCTAAGATCGCCCCAAAACTCGGCCCCTGCCCGAATTTTGAGCAGATGATTGGGGCCGCCGCAAGGCGAACAGTCGACGACTTCCGTCAGGAGCTGGATCGTCGCTCTTCGTTCCGTCGGCTCGGCGGCGAGTTTATTGGGCGTTTCGCCCTCGGCCGCCTTTGGTCCGGGCGCCGAAGGCGAAGGCGCAGGCGGGCCGCCTGAGCCTTCGGAAGAGACTTGGGCGACGTCATTGTTTAGATGGTCATTTTTCATATGGGCAACCGTTCGCTGGTCTTTTGCGGCTATGGGTAAGTCCTTTGGTCATTGTTCAATATGGGAATGGAGAAATCGTCGCGCTGAACCGTAGAGCCAGCTCGACCCTTCCCTCGGCGCAAGCCCCATAAGGGGAGGTCTCCATCCATGTCTCGGCGGCAGGCTTGGTCGTCTCCCCGCAGCCTTTGAGGAGAATTTCCGCCGGGGCTCTTTCGTAAATCATGAACGGCCGAAAGATTTAGTCCATAAATAGTCTTTCGCCCCTTGGAATCCTCTTCAACTTTGTCGCTGGCGCTCGTTCGCTCAGGTCTAGGGCGACGCTCCGCTTGTCGAGCGCTTTGTTCAAGTCCGGCCGCGCGTCGACGCGCTGGAAAATGTCCTCGTCGAGCAATGGACGCGAGGAAGAACGAGGACGCTGGCGTCAACGGCCACTCCGCCAAAAATCAAGCCTCTTTATTTTTCCTCTCAGCTTTTCGCTTCCTTGTCGCCGCCATTAAGATTTTCTCGGCTTGCTCCTGCGATTCATCAAAAAATCCTTCCGGCCAATCAGTTATGGCCCCGTATTCGTTAATGACCACTTCTCGGAAAGTTGATCCCTGCGGCGCCTTTTCCGCGAAATAAATCTTAGCCAGACTGTGCAGCTCGTTTTCAGGCGAAGCGGCGGCAATTCTGAATCTCAGCCGGTCAATCAAATATTCGCTGTGGGTTTCGACAAGGCATTGTTTGCCGCATAGAGCCATGGAAAGAAAAAAATCGCCCAGCAAAGTCTGGACTTTCGGGTGAAGATGCAGCTCCGGATGTTCAAAAATTAACGTCGAGTCAGAGTCGGCGAGGAGGCCCATGACGATGATGGGCAGAACTTGACTGACGCCTGAACCCGCCTGCCTAAGGTCATGCGGCGCATCCGATGGGGAGAGCGTCACTTTCAGCTCGTGTCCCCATTTCCCTTGAGCCCGGCATTTTACGGAACTGGCCAGACCAAGGCGCTCGAGCCAATCTGTCGCCGCCGCTTCAAGCGTGCTGGCGATTGGTTTCGGATCAATCGAATGATCCTGGAAATGCGCGGACGGAATGTACTTGACGGGCTTTTTTTTATGGAGTTCAAAGATGACGGCCGCGTGTTCTCCGCCAATGCCCGCATCATCCAAATCGACGTCGGTCGCGAGAAGATATGGAGGTCTTGGCGCGGCTCTCAAGGGGCCAAGATATTTTAGGGAACCGACAAAGACGTCCTCAGCCTGCCGGAAAGCGTCAGACAACAAAATTGGCAGTCCCTTTTTGACGAAGGCTCTGGGTTTGAATTTCTGCGCAGCCGATTTGAGGGCGGCGTAAAGGTGGTCAGAAAGATTGCCGCAAGAATTCACAGCCTGTCTAATTTGGCCTAGCTCGTCGACAGGAAGGCGAAGCAGATTTTCGTACCAACGACGAAAGGAAATAGGTTCTGACGAGGAGAGCGAATTTTGAGGCTCTTGAACCTTGGGCGTCAGGTCAAATTTTTTTTTCATTCCCAGAATATTGCGCAAGGCGGCGATCATCTCTTTGGAAAGAACAATCTCGGGCAACGCGTCGTTCTGAACGGGGACGCCAGTAAGGCTCCAGAAGCGAAGAGCGTGAGAGATGGCTTTGACGTTCTCTTCAATGGCGTTGACGGCGCAAACAATCGCCGATGGAAAAAAATGACGAAATAAGCAGCCGCATGGGTCGGTCGCGCCATGGA
>JAIRTO010000136.1 GCA_031254895.1 Deltaproteobacteria bacterium | reverse complement strand
GGCTTTAGAGCTCTTGCAATAAACTGCGGACAGTTTTATAGTTATATGACGCTCAAAAATAACAAATGAGTTCGTTCTTTTTTAACGAGCCGTCCAAAAACAGCTCCTTTCACGCTTTTTAGGCGAAGGCCGTCTTCCTCGTCATGTTCCTTTCAGGCGGGTCTAAGGCTTTCAAAACTCGAAACAAACAAAGCCAAACATATAGCTTTTCGACCTTGACATCGTCTAGGCCTTTTATTCGCCTTTCATATATTAATATTCTTTATCCATGAAACATTTTATTATTTTATTAATTTATCTTTCATTAGCTTACACAATCAATGTCTTTTACGCTTTAAATATATTTTATATTTCTAAAATATTTAATTTAACTTTAATTTCCAATTCATAATATCTATTTTATTTCTTTAACCAATGTGAGAGTCAAATTATGAGCGAAATACTGGTTCCTGAAAGCAAGGACAAACTCAATCTGGACGAGCCCGTCATCAATGACGAAATCGCCTCCTCCATGAAAACGAGCGAGGACGAATCAGAGGCTGGCGCCGCTCTAACTGACCAGTCCGGTCTCGACGCCTCTGACGAGCTCCGGGGAGAGCCCCCTAAAGCCGCCGAAGAGGAAGAACCTTCGAAAGCCATGCTCCATCAGACGGCCGAGAAAAAAAGTTTGCGCCTGAAGGATTGGTTCCAGGCCTCCCGGCCCACTTTCTTCGTGGCCACTTTGGTTCCTCTTTTTCTGGGTCTGGTCGCCTCCATAGGGACGGACGGAGAAGGAGCCGGAAGAATTTTGCTCTTCATCCTCATCCTTCTAGCCTCTTTCCTGGTTCACCTGGCGACCAACCTCGCCAACGACCTCTTCGATCATCAGCAAGGAGTCGACACGAAGGAAACTCTCGGCGGCTCCAGAGTGATCCAAGAGGGACGAATAACCCCCGAACAGATCAAGAAGGCTTTGGCCATTTGCTATTTGGCGGCTTTCGCTTTAGCCATAATAATTGTCCGCACGGACAGGATCCTTTGGGGCATGATCATCTTCGCCGCCTTTTCCAGCTTCTTCTACGTCTGTCCCCCAATCAGATACGGACACAGGGCTCTGGGCGAAATCTTCGTTTTTCTGAACATGGGCCTGATCATGACGGCCGGAACTTTCTACGCCCTCACCAAGATCCCGGATCCGAAACTCCTGGCTCTGGCTCTGCCCGTAGCTCTCGGCGTGGCCAACATTCTCTATTTCCAAAGTTTGCCTGAAATTGTCTCGGACGCCGAAAAGGGCAAAAAAACCCTCGCCGGCCTATTGGGCAAAGAGCGGGCGGCCCTAGTTCAGCTCCTCTGGTGGCCCCTCGTCTGGCTGATGATGGTCAACCTGTGGCTGGCCGAACTCGCCGCTTGGCCGGCTCTTCTGGGCGTCGTCTGTCTGCCTTTGCACATTCTGGTCATGCGTCGAATCTACCGAGCCGAAAACTGGGAAGAGCTGGACAAGTCGGGCATCCTGATCCGGCTCATGTACCTCATAACTGGAGTTCTGCTCATTTCTGGAGTTTGCCTCGCCAAGACGGAGACGTCTGCGCCGCCTCAGCCCGTCGTCCCCGCCGCCGCCAGGCCAGCGGCCGTCCGGCCCTCTCCGCCGGAAGTCTCCCCGGCCCAATCAGCCGTCGCCCCCGACCCGACCGCTCAACCTGGCCAGCCCGCTCAACCGGCCCCAGAAACTGATTCCGGGCCAGAACAAGTCGCCGAACCAGCTGCCGAGCCTGTCGCCGAACCGGCCGCCGAGCCTGACGCCGAACCGACCTACGACGAAGTTGAGACAGCCCCGGAGCCTGAGCCTCAGCCGAACCAAAATGAGCCGCCGTCCGAAAACGCCGCCCCAAACGGCCAAGACAACCAACCGCCCGCTTCAGCCGCGCCGGACGCCCAAGCGGCTCCTCAACCTGAAGCCGACCAAAGTCAGCCTCCTGCTTCTCAGCCGCCAGCTGGCTCTTCAACCGACATCCAGCCTGACGCGCCTCAAGGCCCTGAAGAACTGAACGTGAAATATCCCGATGATGAGCCCCTTCCCTGGATGACGGTGCACGACGCTCTGCTGAACATGAGAAGCGCATAGTCAGGCCGAAGGCCAGCGGCGCTCGCGCCTGGCCGCCCGACCTTTCCGCGTTTCCAAAAGTGAAACGCGCTTCGCCAGTCCGTCGGCGCCAAAAAATGCTGACGCCTCCAACATGTTTAGTTTGTTCGAGGCGCAGCCTCTTGGCGTCATGATTGTTTTGTTTGCGGAAAGAAGTTCGGGAAGAATAAGAAACACCTTGGCGGCGAACCGTCTTTTTCTGACGAGCCCTCAAGGGAAGACGGCTAAGTTATCTGAACATCCTGACCATGGCCGGGTTTGTTCTGCGGTCAAACATCAATATTAATCGATTCGCTCAACACCGCTAGGAGTCACGATGAGCTCGGACAAATTGCCGGAATTCCGCAGAGAGAGCTTGACATCAGATTTGCCGGAATTCTACAGAGGGTACTTGACGTCCGATTTGGTGGAAGTCATGTACAAAATTGCCGAGGGTCTTAAAGAACCTTTGCCGATACCGAAGGAAATGGTATTAGCAGTCCGGATGCTGGCCAGGGAGTACAGACTTACAGCGGAAGCCCAAGTGTCGGATATTCTTTTTCCAAACAAACCTTGGCTGAAGCAAGAATAATTCCTCAAGACATGGCCTGGACGAAGATATTAAAGATGATTTTTCCCCCAAAGGGACAAAAATGTAGCTCGCAGATTTTCGCCAAGGATATTGGAAAGAAAGGTCTTGATTTTATCCAAATAAATACTATGAAGGCATGGCCAAGAGAATTAGACGGAACAAGAGTTCGGCAAAACAATTGAAAACAAAAAGTTTCCTTTTTCAAAAATTTGATCTTTAGTACAGGGTTTAGGAGAAGCGCCAGCTCTTGGCGACAAGCCATCCAATCTTTTTGGCTGCTGGTTCGAGCCCCGTTTCTTGCTCCAGAATAAAAATATTTTTTGTCAAATTGTCAGCTTAACGATTTTATATGATTATAATTTGAACAAAAACACACAAAGATTTATAATTCATGAAAAAGGCCCATCAGGGAAGCCTGCTGCCCACGAGCCTTTGATGAAAAGCCAGTAATTTCCGCAAAATTGACGTCTCATTCAGACAAAAAAAACCGCCGCTTTGCCGTCTGACGACAAAGCGGCGGTTTTTTTTGATTCTAAAAAAGCCTACTTGAAAGTCTGATAAGCTTTTCCTTCGTTGAAAAACGTCAGGGAAGGCGACTGACCGTCCGTCGCGGACAAGGCCGCCAAGGCTTGCCCCTTTTGATCCGCCAAGGCCAGCCCTTCTCCTTTCGAGTCTCGCCACAAGGCCACCCGATCATGACCTTGAGGATCTCTCATGAGGAAAGTCGGTTCGCCGCTCTGGCTCAAAGCCATGACCGCTCTTTCCCGTCCTTTCTGATCGGCCAAGGTGAAAGAGGGCAACCCTTTGCCGGTCAGAGACACCTGGACCTTGGCCGCGCCGTCCGAATCCCTCAACCAGACATGCGGTTCTCCCGTTTCTCCCAAGCCCATCTCCAACCTATACTCGCCGTTGTTGTCGAGCATGAAGAGCCTGGGCTTGTTTCTGACCATCGTCAGCAACAATCTGGTTCTCCCTTGGTCGTCAGTCAGCCTCAGCTCGGAGGTGGCCAAGAAAGAGGGATCCTCCGCCTTGGCTGTTTCGGCGTGGGCGAAAAACCAAAAAAGGCCCGCTCCCAAAAAGCCGAACATGCCGGAAAGAAGACAAGATAACGCTATTTTTGGCGACATTGGCTCTCCTATGGTTTTCCGCCTAGACGACGGCGAAAGCATTTTTGGCCATTGTAGCATAAACGCATTGCTCTGAAGCCAAGGAGCCTCCGCCTAAGGAGCGTCTTCAAGACGATCGGCTTCGGAAGGCGACGGCCTTTTGGTCCAATATGCGCCCGTCGAAACGGCTTAATTTCGCTCAAGTCTTCAAATCTCAAGTTTTCAAATCGCATGTCGTCAAGGCGCATGTCTTCAGAGGGCATGTTGTCGAGACGCATGTCATTTTGGTCGCATGGTTTCAAGTCCAACGACTCTTTCTCCCTCACATTGAGGAAAGACTTTTTTTACACGCTCCGCCCCGCTCCCCTCTCCTCTCCTCTCCTCTCCTCTCCTCCCCTGGTCGAAGAAAAAAGTCATCTTTTCCGCCGCCTGATTCTCGGGCGCTTTCGCGATAAATTTTGAACCGCCTCGCGGCCCGGAACGACGCCTCCCGCGAAAACGCGTTAAAAGGCGAATCTTTCGGAGACTCTCTTCCCTGAAACGAACTCTCTTTGGCGGTTCCGGCCGACCTCCTCAGCCGTAAACCAGACTAATCTGTCGAGTTGCCTGTAGAGTTCCCTGTCGACTTGCCTGTCCGACGGCATTTTGAAGCCGCCGAAAAGCGCCCCTACATCTGGCGCCTCCCCGAACAGCAATTTTTTTTCGCCAAAAAGATTCCCAAACCTTCTGGACGGCTTATCTTGTGTCTGGCAAAGACCAGAACCCCGCTATTTTGGGGCTGAAGTAAAATTCGTCTTGACAAGAGGGGGCGCCAAGAGGTAAAATTTTTTTCACGACGGCGCTAAATGTTGATCGCCAGCGGGTCAATCAACCCTAGGCCGGCTAGATAAAACTGCCCCCTCATCAAATAAAAATCCAAGCGATATGCCACACTTTTTCATTTTTTAAAAATATAGACTTGTTTATGTCATAGAATTTCTTATATATACCATTACCATTCTAAATAATTCAGAAAAGACTAAATTGGTTCAGTTTTATTGTATTTAGACTGTAAATACAACTTCTAAGAATAGAACCTCTTTGGCTCTTTTCTTTTTTTTTCTTCTTTTAAGATTATTTTTCCCGCTATATCCGAGACATAAAAACATCTTCGCTTTATCTATCTTTTTTTGTTGCGTTATTTCCAAAATAGCAATGTCTTTTTCTATTCTTTAGCTTATCAATTCACATCAACAAAACTTATTTTACATACTATTATCTATATATTACACTATTATATTTTAATAGCTTTTGACTATTTGTCTTTGTGTTTCTTTTGCTGGTTTTATTATTTTAAAAATACTGACTCTCCTATTCGAGATCTATTTTTTATTAAAAATTTAAAGGAGAACAAAAAAGTAAATGAATGGTGTCGTTTCTCGTTTCAACTCGATAAAAAAGAGGGATGGACGCTTAGTGCCTTTCGTCCCGGAAAAAATAGCTTTAGCCATATCTAAAGCCGGTCACGCCACAGGCGAGTTCGGTCCCGACGTCGCCGAAAAATTGACCGCCAAGGTCATCCGCCGGGCCTCGACCGCTTTAGGGGAAAATGTCGTCGATGTGGAAACCATCCAGGATTTCGTGGAAAACATCCTTCTGGAATCCCCTCACCGTCAGACGGCCAAGGCTTACATCCTCTACAGGGATCATAGAGCTCAGATCCGCTCCGTCTCCGACACCGGTCTGGAGACGATGAAACAGTACCTGAACTCCGAAGTTTGGGAGGTGAAGGAAAACAGCAACATGCCTTTTTCGCTCCAAGGCATGAACTGCTACGTGTCCGCCGCCGTCTCCAAGCACTATTGGCTCAACCAGGTCTATTCGGACAAAATTAGGCAGGCGCACGTCAACGGAGACATGCACATCCATGATCTCAATCTTCTGGCCGTATACTGCGTCGGTTGGGATCTGATGGACATCTTGAGAGTCGGCTTCAAAGGCGTTTCCGGCAACATCGAGAGTTCTCCGCCGAAACACCTGCAGACGGCCACAGGGCAGCTGTACAACTTCTTCTATTCTCTGCAGGGAGAATCGGCCGGAGCTCAGGCCATCTCCAATTTCGACACCCTCCTGGCCCCTTTCATCCGTTACGACAATCTGAGCTACGACGAAGTCTATCAGATCATGCAAGGTCTGATCTTCAACCTGAACGTGCCGACTAGAGTCGGCTTCCAAACCCCCTTCACCAACATAAGCTTCGATCTGACCGTGCCTTCCTATCTTCGGGACACTCCCGTCCTCATCGGCGGTCAGCATCAGGACGAAGTTTACGGCGATTTCCAAAACGAAATGGACATGCTGAACCGGGCGTTCGCCGAAGTCATGATGGCCGGCGACAACAAAGGAAGGATCTTCACTTTCCCCATCCCCACCTACAGCATCACCAAAGACTTCAACTGGGACAACCCCGTTTTGGATCCCATCTGGCGCATGACCGGCCGCTACGGCATCCCCTACTTCTCCAATTACGTCAACAGCGACATGAAGCCTGAAGACGCCAGGAGCATGTGCTGCCATCTGCGTCTGGACAACCGGGAGCTCAAGAAGAGGGGCGGCGGTCTTTTCGGAGCCAACCCCTTGACGGGTTCGGTCGGGGTGGTCACTTTGAATCTCCCCAGAATCGGCTATCTCGCCGTTTCCAAAGAAGACCTTTTTCGCCGTCTGGGCAATTTGGCCGACTTGGCCTGCGAGAGCCTCGTCTTGAAGCGCAAGACTTTGGAGCATTTCTCCGAATCGGGTCTCTACCCCTATTCCAGATTCTATCTGCGCGACATCAAGGAAAGAACCAAAAGATACTGGGCCAACCACTTCTCCACCATCGGCGTCGTCGGCGCCAACGAAGCTTGCCTCAACTTCCTCGGCCAAGACATTTCCACCCCCGAGGGCAAAGAGCTGGCTTTGGAAATTTTGAATTTCCTCCGGAACAAGCTGACCGACTATCAAGAAAAAACCGAAGACCTGTTCAATCTGGAAGCCACTCCCGCCGAAGGGACTTCCTATCGTCTGGCCTTGATGGATCAAAAACGTTACGACGACATGATCTTCGCCAACGGCAGGGCTCAAGACCATAAATCCGAAAAGGCCCCCTTCCGCCCCTTCTACACCAATTCGACCCTTCTGCCGGTGGATCATACGACGGATCTGTTCGACGCGCTCGAACATCAAGACGATCTTCAGAGCAGCTACACGGGCGGAACTGTTCTCCACAGCTTCATCGGCGAACAGATAACCGACTCGGAAGTGGTCAAATCCTTGATCAAAAAGATCGCCTCCAACTATAAGCTCCCCTATTTCACCCTGACCCCGACCTTCAGCGTCTGCGCCAAAGACGGCTACCTCGTCGGCGAACAGCACACCTGTCCCAGATGCTCCGAGCCGACCGACGTCTATTCCCGAGTCGTGGGCTATTTCCGTCCCGTCGCCCGCTGGAACGACGGCAAACAGGCGGAATTCAAGCAAAGGACGACTTACGCCGGCCTGAACAACATGCAGGGAGAAACTCTTAGAACGGGACACGCCTTGAGCGAAAAGAAAAACATTCTCTAAACTGCCGGGGAGCTCTGCTTTGATCATAGGAGGACTATTAAAGACCTCGACTCTGGACTTCCCAGGCAAAATCAGCGCCGTCCTTTTCGCCCAAGGATGCAATTTCGCTTGCCCGTATTGCTTCAATCCTCCTTTGTGCCGATCAGGGGCCGAGTCCCTTGATCGGCGCGACTTTTTTTCATTCCTGAAAAAGAGACGCGGCCTTCTGGAGGGAGTGGTCATAAGCGGAGGCGAACCGACCATTCAGCCGGATCTGGAGGAATTCGTCGCCGCCGTCAAAGACTTGGGATACCTGGTCAAGCTCGACACCAACGGCTCTTCTCCGCAAACGTTGGAGAGACTTATGAAGGCCGAGCTCCTGGACTACGTCGCTCTGGATTTGAAAACGGATCCGTCAGCCTACCCCCCGAGCCTGGCCCCGCCCGCTTTGGCGGCCAATATTCCCGCGACCATGAAAATCCTGAAATCCGGGGCCGTGCCTTTCGAATACAGAACCACCTGCGCCGCCCCTTTCGTGGACAGGCAAACTATTCTGGCCATCGCCAAAGCGGCGGCCGGCTCCGCGCCTCTTTTCCTCCAGTCCTATCGCCCCGCCGTCGTCCTCAACCCTCAGTTCATGCGACTGCACCCCCATCAGCCAAAACACGAAGATTTATTGTTCTTCAAGGAACTGGCTGAGGCCTATCTGCCCTGCTTCATCAGAGGCGTCTAAGCTTTAGGCTTTTTCGTCGTTCGGCCGTTTTCGCCTTTCTTCGCCGACGCCAAGCTGGCCGCCAAACTGGCCCCAAAGTTGCCAAACCGTCGACGGTATGGCATACTGGCCGGACAGTCGTTCACGGCTGTTTTTTTTCGGACAGGGCCGCCAATCGCCCAAAAGATTATTTGGAGATTCTTTGACGATTCTTTGGAGAGTCTTTGGCGAATCTTTGGCGAGGCGTCATTCGCTCATGTCTCGCCGCCTTTTGGAGCTTTATTTAGCCCTTTTTCGTTTTGGCTTCCGATCCTTTTTTGCCCCTTTTTCGTTTTTGGCCTCTTTTTTTTGGCCAGGACGTCGACCACCCGTTTCCCGCAGGTTTTTGCGACATGTCATTAGTGAATTTTTCTGAAGTCCGCCGTTTTCACAACCGTCAGGACGTTTTGAAAGGGGTCAATCTGTCCATTGAGCCTGGCGAGAGACTGGGTCTGGTCGGACGCAACGGAGCCGGCAAAACGACGGTGATCAGGCTGATCATGGACGAAGAGGCCCCCGACGGCGGTCAGGTGACTCGCGCCAAAGGCCTCAGACTGGGATACCTGCCTCAGGACGTTTTGTCCGAAGCCGATCAGCCTCTTTTGAATCTGGTTTTGGACACTGACCCGGAATATCGCCGCCTTGAAAAGGAGCTTAAGGAAACGGAAGAGCTTCTGTCCAGAGAAAGCGACAGTCAGGCAGAAATAATAGAGCTGGCCGAGCGGCACGGACGCCTTCTGCATAAGTTCGAAGCCATGGGGGGCTGGGGACGAGAAGCCGAAGCCAAAAAAGTCCTCTCCGGCTTGGGCTTCGGCGAAAACGACTTCGAAAGAAATTTGACCGAATTCTCCGGCGGCTGGATAATGAGAGCCATTCTGGCCCGGCTTTTGGTGGCCAAACCAGATCTTCTGGTCCTCGACGAACCGACGAACCACCTCGACATAGACAGTCTCATCTGGTTGGAAAATTACCTTAAAACCTCATCCTCAGCCCTTCTGCTCGTCTCTCACGATCGGGTTTTTTTGAACAACGTGGCTCAAAAAATCATCGAACTGAGGAAAGGCCGCGCCGACGTCTACGTCGGCAACTACGACCAGTTCCTGAACGAAAAGGCCAGAAGACTCGCGACCGAAACGGCGGCCTTCGCCAACCAGCAGGAACGCATCCGCCAGTTGGAAAAATTCATCGAAAAGAACAGGGTCAGGGCCACCACGGCCCGGCGGGCTCAAAGCCGCGTCAAAACTTTGGAGAAAATGGATCGCCTGGAGCAGCCAGACGACGCCGTTGAAGCCGCCTTCAACCTCACCCTGCCCCGAGGGAGAAGAGGCCCGGATCTCGTGGCCGAACTGCAATCAGTCACCAAACGGTACGGCAGCTTCGAAGTCTACAGAGATCTCAATCTCACTTTGCAGCGGGGCGACAGACTGGCTCTAATCGGCCCCAACGGCCGAGGCAAATCCACCCTGGCCAAAATCCTGGTCGGCCTGACCGAGCCGACCTCCGGCCTTCTTCGCATCGGCCAAAACGTGGACATCGGCTATTTTTCTCAATTTCAGATGGAGGCCTTAAACCCCGGCCGCACCATCATCGAAGAACTGGCCACTGTCGCCGGACACCTGACGCAAGGCTCTCTTCGCACCGTTCTGGGCGGCTTTCTCTTTTCCGGAGACGACGTCTTCAAAAAAGTCTCCGTCCTTTCGGGAGGAGAGAAATCCAGGCTGGTCCTGTGCAAAATCATGATGACCGCCCCAAACCTCTTGATCATGGACGAACCGACGAACCATCTGGACATCCCCGGCCGCCAGATGCTGGAGGACGCTTTGGAGGACTACGAGGGCACCATGATTCTGATCAGCCACGATCGACATTTCATCAACAAATTGTGCGACAAGACCGGAGTCATCGAAAACGGAACTCTGACGGTGCACCCGGGCAATTTCGACGATTTCCAAAGATTGTGGCTGGCCGACCCGCAGGATTTGTCCGGGCAAAAAACCCCCAGGCCGCTGGAGGACCTCGTCCCGGCGGCGCCTGAACGGCCCAAAGCGAGCGGCGAGCGGGACAAGCCGTCTCCGTCTGAGGAAAACTCCTCTTCCGCCAACTTGTCCGGCCTGGAGAACAAGTCCGCCCGTCGATCCAAAGACAAAAACGAGCGACTTCAGGCCCAAGCGGCCAAAAAACTGGAAACTCAAAGACGTCGGCCCTTGGAAAAACTTCTCAAAGACACGGAAGGACGTTTGGAGGAAATAGCCCGACGCTCCGCCGCGCTGGAAGCGACCCTCGGCGACCCGGCCACTTATCAGGACGGCCAAAAGGCGAAAGAGATAGCCCTGGAACTGCAGAATCTTTTGGCCGAAAAAACGAAGTTGGAGTCCGTCTGGGAAGAGGCGGCTCTCCAACTTGAATCTTAAGGCCCCTTGTTTTTTTCGAAATCTTGAACCTTCTCCGATCTGACAAAGTCTCAAGCAGTACAGATTGTTAGCAATAGGAGGCTATGACGGCATTTTCAACTGTATGATGAAACAGACATTTTATGGATTTACTGCAATTTCACAGCCTTACATGACTGATTGAGGACTTCCCTTCCCTTCTCTTTCTCTTTCTCTTCCTCTTCAAAGCCTTTCGACTTGTTTTCCCTAATTTCGTCTCGAGCGAATCAATTCCCGCGCGACCACTCTGGCCTCGGCGTCGGCGGCCAAGGCGTCCTCAATGCTCAAAAGCCGGCCGGCGGAGTTTTTTTCCAAAGTCTCTTCGACGACGTCGGCGATGCCGACAAAGGAAAGCTCTTTGGCCAAAAAGGCCTCCACGGCCGCTTCGTTGGCCCCGTTCAGAATGGCCGTAGCCGTGCCGCCGACGCGACCGGCGGCTTCGGCCAAAGCCAGAGCTTTGAAAACTTTTCTGTCCGGCTGGGCGAACGTCAGCGTCTCAGGAAGCCGGCTTGGCCGATAACGGGCAAAATCCTCGACTTCTCCGGGATTCGGCCTGGTTTTTTCCGACTGGCCGCCGAGAGACTCGCCCTTTGCCGAATCCTTTTCGCCGAGGGCCAAAAGCGGCCAACGCTCCGGATGGCTCAAAGCGTAGGCGATGGCCAGCCGCATGTCCGTCGGACCAAGCTGAGCCAGAAGCGAGCCGTCGACGAATCCGGCCAAGGAATGAACCAAACTGGCCCGGTGGACGACGACCTCTATCTGATCGTAGCTCAAATTGAACAGATGGCGAGCCTCAATGACTTCCAAGCCTTTGTTCATCATGGTCGCGCTGTCGCAGGTGATTTTCGGGCCCATGGACCAGGTGGGATGATTGAGGGCCATTTCCGGAGTGACCGAGGCCAGCTCTTCCCGGCTCCAGCCGAAGAACGGGCCGCCGGAGGCCGTGAGAACGAGGCGGTTCAAATGAGGATGCTCCAGAGTTCCGCCCAGAGCCTGAAAAATGGCCGAATGTTCGCTGTCCACCGGAGAAAGGAGCTGGCGTCCCGCGTTCATGAGGACTTCGCCCCCTAAAACGAGACTCTCCTTATTGGCCAAGGCCACCTTGGTCCCGGCCCGCAAAGCGGCCCAAGTGGGCCTAAGCCCGGCCGCCCCCGACACGGCGGAGACGACCGTCTCCGCCCCGCCTTCGGCGGCGACCGTTTCTATGCCCGCCTGACCCCAGAGGATCTCCGGCATTTTGAAGGCCTGACCATTTGGCCCGGCTCCTTTGGGCGCCGCGTCTCCGGCTTGCCCGAGATTTCGGCGGTCTTTCGCCGAGAGATCGGACAACAGAGCCAAGAGTTCGTCCCGCCGTTTCGGATCGGCGACCGAGACCAGTTCCGGACCGAACTGAAGAATCTGACGAGCCAGAACGTCCACGCTCGAATGGGCGGCCAGCCCCACGACTTTGACTTTTTCCGGCAAAGCCCGAGCCAGGCTCAGCGTCGCCCGGCCGATGGAGCCGGTCGAGCCTAAAATGGATATCGGCCTGGGACCGGACATCTAAAGAAACCTCAAGAAGGCATGGTCTGCCAAGTGACGTAAAAATAGACCGGCGGCAGATTGAACAGCATCGAATCGAGCCTGTCCCAAAACCCGCCATGACCGCGCAGGATGTTGGACGTGTCTTTCACGCCCATCGCCCTTTTGAAGGCGGACTCGAAGAGATCGCCGAAGGTTCCCCACATCCCCAAAAATAGGCCTAAAGCGGCCAGTTCTTTCCAGGTGAAGCTCACGGGCAGATAATAGCGGGAAAAGCCGGCCGCGACCGAGGCGACCAGACAACCGCCCAGCAGCCCGGAAATGGTTTTCTTGGGACTGACTTTCGGGGCGAGCTTGGGGCCTTTCAGTCTGGAGCCGAAATAAAAAGCCCCCGTGTCGTTCAGAGAGGTGATCAAAATGACGAACAAAAGCCAGCTCGACCCGTGATCCAAATCCTTTATGTGCATGATGAAGGAAAGAAAAAAGGTCAGGTAGAGATGTCCCAAAGCGTAGCGGCTGACGACGTTGACGGAGATCCGATCCTGCTCCGGATTCAAGATGTGGATGAAATAGGCGGCGCCGAGAGCCAAAGCCGTCGCCAGCCCGAAAGTCTGTCCGTCCGGCCCGAAATAGGCGGTCCCGGCCAAGGTGGCGTACAAGCCCAGGCAGGCCAGCGCGAACAGACCCAACCTTTCCCGACCGAGCAAATTGAGGCAGTACTCGCGCCAGGCCATGGTCCCGATGGCGGCCGTCCAAATCAAAAGAACAGTCTTATTGGGAAAAAAGATGGAAAAGATTGTAGGAGGCAGAAGGATCAAAGCTACCAGCCAGCGGCTAAGTTCTCCGGAGGAAGGTTTTTTGGAGGACTGTTCTGGGGCGGATTGTTCTTGGGCTTCAGTCACTTTGGTCACCATTTCCAAATTTCTTGAAAAGTCGACGTGGATGGTCTCGTCGCTTTTTAAAACTGTTCCGAAAAAAGGCGAAAAACCGTCCGGCGCCCCCTCTTGGCGCGCGCCGGAAAAAACTTGGACAAAACGAGCTCGCCAAAATAAGCTCGACAAAAGGAGCTCGCCAAAAGGAGCTCTATGACGACTGGCTCGCTCTTCCCTCCGACTAATTGACGGTCAGAGAAGAGGCTTCGCCGGAGTCGATTCTGGAGAGGCGCGCGGCCCAGGAGGCGACTTTGTCGTCCTTGATGAAGGCGAAGCCCCGGCTTATGTATTCGTGATCCGACACTTTGGCCAACACTTCCTGCCCCCAATAGATCCCCGAACGCGACTGCCAGGGCATCATGATGGCGTCCTGAACGACGACGAACAAGCCGTACACCGGCTCGGGACCGTCCGTGTCCGACTTCCAATCCGTGTAGCTTTTGTCATTTGCAAACGGGGTCACCTCGTACCGCGACTCCAATTTTCGAGGATCTTGACCGGAGATGTTGAGCTGACTGTCGATGGTCCACAAATCCCTGGCGTGAACTATCACCAGCTCTCCCGTCTGGGTGTGGGGATTCTCCTCGCGATCCAGATAGCGCCCGTCAACCGTCCACAATCCAGGCTGAAAAAGATAAGTATGTTTTACATCCATCAAATCGATCTCCTTATGGCCATCGCTGAAGAGGCCGCCGTCGGCCCTCAAAAACTTTGTCGCCCGAAAATGGCGAGGAGAGGCTTTTCCCGAAAAAGGCGATTTAAAGCGTTTGACGGCGTTGCCAAGCCAACTGACTGGGTCGTCGAGCTTGCGGGGTCGTCGAGCCTGCGGAGGATCGAGCTTGCGGGAGCGACGACGCGTTCAGCCTGAACAATTCGGACATCTCGCAATTCGGACGTCTCGTTGGGCGTTTGGCCCCCGCGTTTTTCGAGGGCGAGCTCCCTTTTGGCTCCGCGACGTCGCCAAATGAAGACAAACCGAAAAGGCCGCCGAACCTTCGGAAAAGACGCCGAAAAAAAGCGAGAAATATAAGCGTCCGACCGATCTCCATAAGCGGGTTTTCGAATCGGGCGACGCCCGGAAAAAAAAACGGACGGCTCCGCCGGCCCTCAAGAACCTAGTCCGTCCAGCGCCGAACAAAGCCGGCCGTAGATGTCTATGAACTGACTTGTCTTGATGACTTGGGAGATCAGGGCATCGACCAGCGCCTGATGAACTTTTTCTATCAGTTCGGCCTTCCGACAAACCAACACGGCGTCGTGGCCGGCCAGAATCGCTTTCACGGCCGCTTCGCCGAGATCCATTTCGTTGCTGACCGCGCCCATCTCCAGATCGTCGGTCAAGACGAGTCCTTCAAAATTCATCTCGCGACGCAAAAGCGCCGGTATTTCAGGGGCGAAGGTCGCCGGCGCGTCCACGCCCACTCCTGGATAGCGGCAATGACTGGTCATGACCATGGGAATGTTGATTTGAATCAATTCCCTAAACGGCTTGAGATGATTCTGCATCTGCTTTTTATCCAGGCTGACCGTCGGCAAGTCGTTGTGAGGGTCTTTGTTGGCCGCCCCCAACCCCGGAAAATGTTTGGCGCAGCACAAAACGCCGGCGGCTCGAAAGCCTTCGACGAAAACCTTGACGCAGGCGGCCACTTCCAGAGGATCGCCGCTGTAGCAGCGAGTGCCCATGAAGCTTCCCGCCACTTCCAGATCGGCCACCGGGGCCAGATTGAGATTGAAGCCCAGACGGTTCAGCTCTCTGGCCGAATTGAGACTTAATTCAAAAACGTCTCCTAGGCTCAACTCCCTGGCTTCGCTGGCGGAAGGCAGTTGCAGGTGAGGTTCGGGGAGACGTCTGACCGTCCCGCCTTCGTTGTCGATGGCCAAAAGCAGCGGCCTCTCCATGACCTCCAGCGCCCTGGCCTGCAGAGTCCGGAGTTGCAGACGCAGCTCTTCTCCGCCGCCGGGCGGATAATTGCGCTTGAAAAAGATGAGCCCGGCCGGCCGATATTTCTCTATGAGAGATAAAGGCTCAGCCAAATCGGTTCCCTCCCAGCCGAGGATCATCAAGCTCCCGGCCTGTTTCATGGCCGCTTTGGCTTTGGAGTTCTTGTCGCCTGAAAAACTCATCTTATTCGCTTCGCTCGCTTTCGCCGGAGGCGTCAGTTGCGCCAACCGGAAGCGCTGATTCGCCAATTAGGCAAGCCAGCCGTTTTTTTCCGGTTTTTGAAACCGGTCGCCAAAAAGAAGATCTTGACGGCGTCCAATTCGTCGTCGAGCAGGGACAAGCCGGAAAAAACTTCGGTCTTTGGTCCGGCCAAAGAGACGAAGTTCAAGTTCAACGCTTCGTATTCGGACAGGCGCAAGTCGGGACTGGCCGTCGTCATGATGGCCAGTCGGTCGGCTTCGGTCAAAGCGGGCTTGATGAGCCCGCAGCTGGTCAGAGCCCGCCGGAAAGCCTGACAAGCCCGATCCGGACCGCTGGCTTCTCCGAAGCCCCAGGTGATGTCGCCGCGATTGGTCAAGATGGCTCTGAGATCCGCGAGATCCAAAGAAATGTCATGGCGCGCCATGAGAAAGCCCGTCAGTCCCCCGACCAGCTCGGCGATGGCTTGAGCCGCCAGATGATCCGAATCGTGAGCCCGGCGTTGATGCATGTTCAGACCGGCCGGGCCGCGAATGTTGAACACGTTGCAGCTCAATCGGCTTATCTTTCGGTAGAGGGGGTTGTGATCGGTCGAAGTGGGACTGGTTCTGAAGACGAAGGAAAAGACGAGGAGCTCGTCTTTTCTTTCTTCCACCAGCTCCAAGACCTTCTCCAGGGCCAGCCTCGTTTCCGGCGAATCCAGTTTGACGGTCAAAAACAGAAGGCTTTTCCCCGATAAGGCCTGACCCAGATCGGCCGCCCAAGACGAGTCGTTAAAGGGCGAACTCGCCGTCGGCTTCAAGGTTTTTCTCGAAACGGCTATGGACGACGCCTCTTTCGGTCCCGGCATGAGAATCTTAACATCCGCCTTGGCCTGACTCAAATCGCTTTCGGAATGACCGACCGCCGCCCTGACGTGGGCTCCGGTCGCGTCTTCGGGCAGCATGTTCAGCACGCGCAGCCCCCACCCGCCCACAGCCAGCAAGATGGAATTGAAGCGCGAATCGGTCCTGTCGCCGAAATTGTCCAATATATCCGTCATATCCGCCTCCCGCCGGAGAAAATCCGTCATAAATTTTTATGGAGTTCAAACGTCTTGTGCAAAGGTCTTTTTCGGGACTCGAAAGAACGCGCGGCCAATAACGCCGACGACGCGAAGTCCCTTAACAAATTGTCAATTGGGAGCGGCTTGGCCCTCGACCCGCAGGTCGGTCTCATCTTCTCGTTCGAACTTCCTGTCCAAGCTCTTCGTCAAAATTCCCCGTCCAAGCTCCTCGTCCGAACTCCCCGTCCAAGCTCCTCGTCCAAGCTCCTCGTCCGAACCCCTCGTCCAAATTCCTTTGGCTCCGAAAAAAAACAAAAATTTTTGGAGAGCCTAGTTTCGGCGATCCCCGCTCAGAGCGGCCTGACAGGCGCGGCAACGGCCGCAATGGCCTTCAGTCGGGCAGGCCGGAGTGATGCGGGCGCTTCGGGAACGCGCCTCCTCTTCCTCCAAACACTCGAACCCGACGGGAGGAGCGACGACGCGCCAGGGTTTGACTCCGACCTGGGGCTCATGCAGATGGTGAGTCGGAGCGTACCGAAAGATCTTTAAGGCTTCGCCAGCTCGCCCCCCGCTTTCGTTCAAGGCCCTGACCAGATTCGCGCTCTCAGGGCCGCCTCTGGCCAACAGGCCTTGGATCAGCGTCCATCTGGGCGGATCGAGCCGAACTTCCAGTCCGCCGATTTTCGAAAGAAGACCGGCGACCAGCTGGCCTTTTTTTCGCATTTCCTCCATCGTCGCCAAAGGCGCCGACTCGAAGGCCGTGTGAGGCTTGGGGGTGAAGTTGGCCACGGAAACGGCCACGACCGGACCTCTTCCGGCTCCCCTGACGGCTTTTTGGATCTTTTCCGTCAGCGCGGCCATGGCCGCCAAATCGTCTAAAGTCTCTCCCGGCAGACCGATCATGAAATACAGTTTCAGACGTCTCAAGCCGTAGCTGGACAGAAGGGCGGCTGAAGAGAGTATCTCGGACTCGTTCAAATTTTTGTTGATGACGTCGCGCAGCTTCTGACTGCCGGCTTCAGGGGCCACGGCCAGTCCTTTGAGGCCGGCTTTCGACATTTTGGCGGCTAAGCTTTCGGTCAAGGCCGAAAGGCGCAGAGAAGAAAAACCGACGGAGGCGCCGCGCTCAATCAGACCGTCAATGATTCGCCCCAACTCGGGATGCTCGGCCACGGCCGGGCTGACCAATCCGACGCGCCCTCCCTCCGGAACCTGGCTGAAAGCCGCCTTAAGAACCGCTTCGCCAGACCAAGGCCGGTGAGGCCTGTACAAATAGCCGGCCAGACAAAAGCGGCAACCCCAAGGGCATCCCCGACTTATCTCCACCAAGGTCGTCAGAGGAAACTCCGTCTTGGGCGTCAGGATCGACGTCGCCGGCGGCAGCAAGTCCTGAGGAAACGGCCACTTCAAAAGGGCCGGAACCACAGGTTTCAGCGAATCTGAATCGTTCGCGCAAGGCGGACTGGCCGCGTCTTCGCGTCTCCCGCGAAGACGCGGGCTTCGAGAAAGAGTCTCGGCCAGGTTCGGAGCGCCGCGGCCGGACAGAGCCTCTTCCGGCCAGAGGGCCGGGGCGAGGAGGCCGGGCACGGCGGCGGACAAAGCCCTCAATCGGCCGTAATAGTCAAGAGCGGCGAAAGACTTGTCCGTGAACAAGTCCAGTAGAGGCGGCCACTGCT
This sequence comes from Deltaproteobacteria bacterium, assembly GCA_031254895.1. Lineage (GTDB taxonomy): Bacteria > Desulfobacterota > Desulfarculia > Adiutricales > Adiutricaceae > JAIRNQ01. The sequence goes on along the minus strand of JAIRTO010000136.1, from coordinate 19,077 downwards.
CTTCCCCCTCCCCGGCCAGAACCAGATCGACGAAAGGCAAAACCGGCCAGGGATTGCTCCAAACGCCGACTCCGCCGACCAGAAGCATCGGCCCCTGACCTCTTCTCTCCGATCGCTCGGGAGACAGCCCGGCCCGAGTCAGCAAATTGAGCAGGAGCCAGTAGTCGTTCTCCAGAACCAGTGAGGCGGCCAGCAGATCGAAGCTGTCCAGAGGGCGGCGACTTTCCAGAGACAGAGGTCTTCCGGAGACGGGATCGGAGCTGAAGAATCTCTCGGCCAGGCCCAGTCGGCTTTGAGCCAAAAACCTATAAACCCACAAGAACCCCAGCGACGACTGTCCGGTATGATATTCGCCCGGCCAAATAAGGGCCACGGACAGCCTTCCGCCTGGGTCTTTCCTGACCGCGCCTCTCTCCAAAGAAGCCAGAAGATTCAAATCGCTCGGCTCGACGCTTTTTCGGGATCTGAATTTGCGCCGTTCTTCGCCGGAAGCCCGCGCGGCGAAAGATTCCTTCCCGCTCAAAGACCCGCTCCATGGAAGGCTCGAAGACAGGCTCGACGACAATTTCGAAGACCCGCTCGAAGGCGCGCCGGACTCGCCTGATTCTCGGGTCTTACGGGTCTTTCAGGTCTTGCGGCCCTTTCAGATCTTTCGGGCCTTTCAGATCTTTCAGATCTCTCGACGCTGTCGGATCTGTCGGCGCCTTCGCGTTTCGAAGGCCCTTTTCGCTTCAAGCGACGATTTTCTCCTGATGCGGCGATGGCCTGTCCTCTTAATTGGCGTTGTCGAACATGTAGGCGGGCAAATGAGACGACCCGACATCGGGCGCCCCTTTCTTGCTCCCCAAAACGGGTCGGCTAGGAGCCGCCTTCTGCGGCCCGGAAGGGTTGACGTTTCGAGGATCGATGGTTTTCGGATCGCCGTCGCCGTTAGGCGCGTATTTGTTGGCGATGCCGGTCAATTTTCTCGACGCGCCGAGCAGCACCCGCGACTGCTTGGCGGGAGGCTGGCGAACCGGCGTTTTCTGAACCTGGGGACGGAAAGCGGCCGGATCCTGATTTTCGTTCCAGGTGGCCTGCCGAAGCGGCTGGCCCGACGGCAGCTGACGCGGCCCTGCCGGTTCGTTCGGGACTTGAGACGGCTGGACTCGGGCGGAAACGCCGACGGTCTCCTGTCTCTGATTCGACGGCCAAGGCTGGTTATGGAAAGCTTGAGGCTGGATCATCCCGGGCTGCTGAAAAGACCTCTGCCCCTCAACGGACTGATCCGGCGCCGTCCGAGCGGGAGGATTCTCCCCTCGAGCCGATTGGCCGGAAAAGCCGTTCGATTGAACCGGCGGAGTCTGAAGAAGCTGGCCTGGTCGAATCTGCTCCTGACGCGTCATCGGCGGCATCGGCTCGGGCCGGACAGGCTGGACGTAAACCACTCCCGGCTGCTGCGGCCAGGACGCCGTCTGAACTGGCCGGTCCGACAGGGAGTCGGGAGACTCCGGAAGCTCCGGCCGCTCCAATCGGTAAGACGGTTGACGGGCGTCGACTTGAGGAGAGGAGATGAGATTTATCTGGGGCTCGGTTTCCAGATCCAAAGTGATGGGCTCGTCGTCTTCGTCGAATCTCCGAACAGGCTTCGAATCGTTCGAATAGGGCAGTCCCGTGGCGATGACCGTCACCTTCAGCAAGCCGGACTCGGTCAGCGAATTGTCCTCCTGCAAGCCGGAGTAGACCTTGACGTCAGGCGACGCTTTGGAGGTCAGATAGCGGTGAATTTCGTCCATCTCCCGCATCTTGATGTTGTCGTCGGCGGTCACGTTGACCAGGAGATATTTGGCCCCTTCGATCGACTGATTCTCCATCAGAGGACAGGTTATGGCCATTTCCACCGCCCTGACGCCCCGGTTTTCGCCGCTGGCCTCGCCCAGCCCCATGATGGCCCGCCCCTTGGCGGACAGGGCCGCGCGGATGTCGGCAAAATCGAGGTTTATCTCGCCGCAGTTTTCGACCAGCTCCGAAATGCAGCTGACGGCCCTAAACAGGACGCTATCGGCCAGATCCTTGCATTGGTTGATGGGCAGATCCGCGTAATGCTCGACGAGCTTCTCGTTGGAGATGCCGATCAAGCAGTGACTGTCGGCCAGAAGGCTTTCCAGAGCCGGCTTGGCCTTCATGACGCGGTCTCTTTCATATTCGAAAGGCAGAACCACCACGGAGACGATCAACGGAGGCTGCTTCACTTTGTTCAAGGCCTGCACGACCGCCGGGGCTCCCCCGGTCCCTGTTCCTCCGCCTAAGCCGCAAGTGACGAACACGAGATCGGCGTCTTCCAATTTGGGCAGGATCTGGCTCATGCTTTCTTCGGCCGCCTGTCTGCCCACATTCGGATCGGCGCCGCTGCCGTTTCCTTTGGTGCACTCCGGTCCGATCTGAATCTTGACCTCGGCCAGACAGCGGTTGAGATCGACCACGTCCGTGTTGGCCGCCACCATTTTCGGCCCTTTCAATCCTCCTTTGACCATATAATTTATGGCCTTGTAAGCGCAGCCGCCGATCCCGAACACCACGATCTTTTGCTGCTCATTCTCCGGAACTTGCGTTATGAAGTTGTCAGTCATCATGCTCTCCTGAAATTAACAGCCAAAAGCAGGCAATCTCTCGGGTTCGGCGAAAACCGGAGGCGATGACCCTTCTCAGGCCTATTTGGATTATCCGACTCGAACCTGCGGATAGTATAAATTAACTAAAAGTCGCCCATATCGCCTTTTTCGGGCGATATGGCCATCCGCCTCGCCCCCGCCGCCGTTCGCCCCAAAGGTCACCGTTTGTATTTGACGTCTCTGGGGGCCACTTCCAAGCGAATGACCTTTTTGGGCTTCTGGACGTGGTCGTCTCCAGGTCTGACGACCAAAGGAGGCTCATCCAAATTCGACCCGTCGCCGTAAAGGCAGCCCTGACCCTGAGCGGCCGCTTGAGGCGGATTGTCGTAATTCGCCCCGTACAGGTAGCCCTGACCCTGAGCGGCCGCTTGCGGCTGATTCTCGTAATTCGCCCCGGGCCTGTAGCCCTGGCCTTGAGCGGCCGCTTGCGGCGAATTCTCGTAATTCGCCCCGTACATATAGCCCTGGCCTTGAGCGGCCGCTTGCGGCGGATTCTCGTAATTCGCCCCGTACATGTAGCCCTGGTCTTGAGCCGCCGCTTGCGGCGGATTCTCGTAGTCGACCGAATCGTACAAAGTTATCGGCTCTTCGCCGTCCAACTGAACGACGACTCCGCGGCTGACCGGATCGAGCTCTCCTTGACGCTCGGAAGACGTCGGCTGGTCGGACCAAAGAGAAAATTCCGGCTCGGGGCGGGCGAAATTGTCCCCTTGACCGAGAGGAGCCTCAGTCTGACCGCTCGGTTCGGCGGAAACCGTCGACTCCATGGCCCTCGAGGCCGCTGCGCCCTGTCCGGACGGCCTGCCGTCGCTTCCGGAGAGGCCGCCGAAATCGTCGGCGCAAGTCTCTCCGCCGAAGGCGTAGGGCAAACCTGTGATTATCACCGTGACCCTGGCCAAGCCGGAGCCGTTCAAACTCGGGTTGGCGCGGTAAGCGGAAAAGACCTCGATGTTCTTGGAACCCTGATCGGCGAGTTTGTTGTTGACTTCGGTGACCTCTTTCAATTTGAGGGTTTCGTCGCCTTCGACGTGGGTGAGAATGACTTTCGCTCCCTTGACGGATTGATTGACCATAAGCGGACACTTGATGGCCTTGTCCAGAGCCCGCATGGATCTGTTCTCTCCGCTGGCTTCGCCCATGCCCATGATGACCCAGCCTTTGGCGGAAAAAGTCCTCCGAATGTCGGCGATGTCGAGGTGAATGTCCCCGGGATTCAAAATCAGATTCGTTATGCAGCTGACCGAGTTGCACATGATGTCGTCGGCCATCGCCCAGCATTCTTTTCGGCTGGCGTCGGGGTACAGCTCTATGAATTTTTGGTTGGAGACGGCGACGACGGAATGGCTGAGCCGGAGCAGCTCCTTTAGAGACGCTTCAGCGTTCTTCACCCGATCCATCTCGTATTCGAAAGGCATGAGAGCCACCGATATGACCAAAGGCGGGGTCTTCAATTTCCCCAAGGCTTCCACGAACGCCGGGGCCGAGCCCGAACCCGTCCCTCCGCCGAGACCGGCCACCGAGAAGATTATGTCAGCTCCTTCGGCGACCTCGAGGAGCTTGTCCATGCTCTCCTCGGCGGCCTTGCGGCCCAGAGCGGGGTTGCACCCGGTGCCCAGCCCTCGGGTCAATTGCGGGCCAAGCTGAATTCTGACGTTCGCTTCGGAACGCAAAAGCTCCTTCACGTCCGTATTGGCCGAAACAAAGACAGGCTCGGTCATGCCTCGCTGGACCATTCGAGTCACGGCGTTGTTTCCGCAACCGCCCAGGCCGAAGACCATAATCGAACACCGTCCGGCCAAGTCGTTGGGGATGATAGGATCCATCACCTCGTTAGTCATGTCTGTCTCCCTAAGATGCTCGCCAAGTGAATAACTCGTCGATTGCATGTATGTTCCATCAGGCTTTCTCCGACGCTAGGGATAAGCCGATGTTCCGACCGCGTCGCGATCGCGGTCGTCGTATTTTTCTTGACCAAAAAGGCTCCCATTTTTCGAGGGATTCTAAGGACGCTCCAGAGCCGCCTCAGACGAAGGGCGTCAGCCCTGGAATCAGTCTCCGAAGAAAAAGCGTTTTATCCTGCTCCAAAAGCTGGATCCGCTTTTAGAGGCGCCTTTTGCGGGAGGGTCGTCTAGGGGCAGGCTCTTGGGTCCGTGAAGAAGCAGCCCCACGGCCGTGGAATAGATGGGACTTTTGACCAAATCTTCCTGCCCCGTCACGTGAAGAGGATAGCCGACGCGAACTTGAAGATTGAAATGTTCTCGGCACAATTCCGGCAAGCCTCTGAGCTTGGCCGTTCCGCCCGTCAAAACGACGCTTTTGGCGACATTGGCGTAGCTGGTTTTTTTCAAATCCTCGCAAAGCAAGCTGAATATTTCGTTGAGCCGATTTTGGAGACAGTGGCACATTTCGAGAGGATCAACTTTCACCGAGTACGTTTGCGCGTGGTTGGCCACTTCGATGTAAGCCATTTCGACGTCATCCTGGTCATGGTAATGGCAGAAGCCGTGCTCCTCTTTCAACTGAGCGGCAATGTCGGCGGGAATGCGAAAATGTTCCGCCAAATCGTTGGTCAAAGCCCGTCCGGCCTGGGCGATTTCATAGACGTGATGGACGGCTCCTCTATAGAAAAGAGAAAGGTCGGTGGTGCCGCCCCCCAGGTCGCACAAGATCACGCCTTCTTCCTTTTCCGACGGATGCAGGACCGCGTCTGCGGAAGCGACCGACTCCAGGATGACCTTGCTGGTTTTCAAACCCGCCTCTTGCACGCAATAGAGCAAATCTTGATAGGCGATCTCGTCGACGGTGAACACCTGCAGGCGAACGATCATCGTGGTGGCCGTCAACCCCAAAGGGTTCATGAGTTCGGGCCGGCCGTCCAGTCTATACCCCAAAGGCACCTTGGCCAGGATTCTCGTTTCCGCCCCTATGTTCGAGGTGACGGCGTTTTGTATGACCCGATTGACGTCGTCCTCTTCGACTTTCCCAGTTCTGACGGACGCGTTGCCGGAAATTTCCAGGCCTTTTATATGTTCGCCGGCTATGCCGACCAAAACCGAAGCCAAATCGAAGCCGGACTGCTCGGCGGCCGCCTCGGCCGCCGTCGAAATGGCCTCGACCGTCTCTTTGACGTTGGAGACGCGGCCGTCCGTCAAGCCGCAATTCGGCGCTATCCCCATTCCCATAATCTCGACGGTCTCGTCGCCTGCGCCTATTTCTCCGACGAGACAACAGACTTTTGTGGTTCCCACGTCTAAGGCGACGTAGGCTTCTTTGGCGACGTCATTATGAGCGTCATTATGTGCAGCCATTCATGATCCTCCAAAAACCAGGGAAAACGGCGACCGAACATCCTGTCATGATTAGAAGTCGCCGCGTCAGGGCGACCAAAAAAAGACGGCGAGAATTTCGAACGCGACATCGGAAAGATGGACGCTCTCAATTATTTGCTTAAAAACGTCAGCCAAAAGGCGCGATCGAGGCTTGCAGCCTCAACCGCCCGAGCGAGCAATCGAACAAATTGACCGGGCAGATGGCGGCGAAAACCGCGTCGATCCCGGAGAGACGCGGAGCTTTATCCGCGGGAGCCGCCTCTTAGCCGATTTACCAGCCGCCCCCAATAACTGGAGCTGCTGCTGATGTTTCGCCAAAAAGGCTGATGATTCTGCGGCTCTCTGGGACCGTGCAAGAGAAGTCCCACAGCCGTGGAAAATATTGGGCTGGCGACGGAATTGACGAGTCCCGTCACATGAAGAGGCGAACCGACGCGCACGGGTCTATTGAAATGGGCCGTGCACATCTCCCTTAAGCCAGACAGCTGGGCGGTGCCTCCAGTCAGAACTATGGTTTGCACTATTTCGTCATAACCGCTGCTGGCCAAATTAAGCGAAAGCATGTCCAAGATCTGCTTTAGCCGAATCTTCAGACAGTCGCAAATTGTGGCGGGAGCGACGTTGACGTAGGAGCCGTCATGAGTGGGAACTTCTATGAGGACGTCGTCGGACAGCAAATCGTCCCAGCAGCAACCGTGCTGCTCTTTCAAAGAAGCCGCCACATCCAAAGGAATGTTCAACGCCGTGGCCAAATCCGTGGACAAGGCCTGACCGCCTTCGGCAATCTCAAATACGTGATGCACGGCGTCGCGATAGAAAACGGCCAGATCGACGGAGCCGCCGCCCAGATCCAGCAAAGCGACTCCCTGCTGCTTTTCCGACGGCTCCAGAACGGCCTCGGCCGAGGCTATGGACTCCAAAATCACCTCGCTTAGGCCCAGACCCGCCTGCATCACGCAGTTGATCAGATCTCGGTAAGCGGTGGAGCTGACCTTAAAGACGTGGAGGAGAACTTCCAGTCTCGTGCCTCTCAAACCCAAAGGGTTCATGATGCCGGTGCGCTCGTCGATGGCGTACTCCAGCGGGACTTTGGTCAAAATCTCTTCGTTGGGACCAAGATTCAAGATCAAGGCGTTATCTATGGCGGCTTCGACGTCGGAGTCTTCCACTTGCTCCGACTTGATCAACGCATGGCCCGGCAACTGTTTGCCGACGATGTGATCCCCGGCGATGCCCACCATGACGGAAGCGACATCGACGCCGGAATCGTCCGAAGCCGTCCTCACGGCTTTTTCTATCGCCCTGACCGTGGATTCTATGTCGGTGACTCGGCCGCAGTTCAACCCGCGATTCGGGGCGACTCCCAAACCTTTTATGTTGACCGCGACATCGTCGTCGCCCATGTCGCCGATTACGCAACAGACTTTTGTGGTGCCCACGTCAACGGCCGCATAGACGTTTTTCTCTGCAGGCATATCCGATTTCTCCCCGACTTTCTTAATTAAGCTCCTGCTTCGAAACTACAAAAGACGAAAACAGCCCGAAAATCAGGCCGAACGAGGTTTAACCACCACTTTGGCTGGCGAAAGAAGGTTAATATAGTCGATGTCCATCTCCTGCTCATTCTGTTCGAGGTGAGAAAGCACCCGACCAAGGCGCCAAAGCTTTCTTTCAAATCCGTCCAGACCAATTTTTATCTCCATTCCGCCTCTAAGATAAACCGCAACGCCTCGATCAGGATCGCAATTAATCTCAGAAATATTAGAAATATTTAATTTGTCATTTCTGACAGCTAACAAATCTATCAACTCGAACGCCTTATTCAGTCTATCTTGAACCAAGGGAGAAGCGCTGACTAAATCATCAAAGGCAAATCCGCTAATTATAGGCAAATCTGAGACCTCTCCACGCTCAAGAATTTTGAATGGCTTGCCTTTAACATCGATATAATACAGATATTCAAGATTTACAATAGCTTTAGGCTCAAATTCCGTTATAGTAAGCTTTAGTCCGTCTGGATATGACTGTCTTAACTTCGCATCATCGACCCAAGGAATAGACTTCAAGCTATTTATAGCTGAATCTACATCTAATGTCAAGTTATTCACAGGCTTATCCAGTCCCGCAGCCTCTAAGACTTCAGCTCTGGAAAGTTTTTTTTGACCAGTTACTAAAATTGATTGGGGCTGTACAATAAAAAAATTGGACTTGTGAACATATGAACGACCAACAAGCGCCAAGAAGGAGACTATAACCAAGGCTGAAAAAGCGCAAACGCTGATCAAAACAAGCTTTATTGCTCTTTTAAAGCATTTTCCTATCGAAAACGACCAAAATTTAGATCCGTTGGACTTTAATTCGGCTCTACGTCTAGCCATAGGTTCAGCGGTTCTGCTCCCCTGACCCTGGCGCCCGACGTCGCCGGACAAACCGGATTTTTTTTTGTTCTTGTCAATCTTTTTGGCCATAAAACCTCCAAAACGCCCCGAAAAGCTCCGTCTGGGAGCGCGATCCCGAAACTTTCGCTCTTTTACGCCTCATTTTTTGACCAATCCTCATGGACAAGGCCCCGAGCCAGGGCGACCATCGGACAGACAATTTTCAGTCAATTTTTTCCTTTTTGACTCAAAATAAAAGATAAGCTAAGAAAATCAGCATGTTTAAAAATAAAATCCAGACTAATTGCTTATAACGAAAATTTAGAAGATGTTGGATATTTTTTGGCCGTTTTTATTTCCTTTATAAAATTTTCAGCTCATTAGAGACGTTTTATAAACAAACCTCTTTTATTCGCCGTTTTTATCTCTAATTCCAGGTCGTGACCGAACCTGACCTTGACCTCGTCGGCGGCCCGGTCGGCCAGAGCCAAAACGTCCCGAGAACTGGCCCCGCCGACGTTGACGATGAAATTGGCGTGCTTGGGGCTAATCATGGCCCCTCCCGACTTGACCCCTTTGAGTCCGCACTGATCTATCAGGCGACCGGCCGAATCTCCGGGAGGGTTTTTGAAAACGCAGCCCAAAGACCGCTCGCGGGGCTGGTTGGCTCGTCTGGCGGCCAAAACCCGCGAACTGTCCTCCTTCACCTTTTGAGGCGAACTCGGGATCAACGACAAGCGAAGAGAGGTGATGATCCCGCCGGCCAATTCGGTCGGCAACGCGAGAGAGCGGTAGCCGATCTGAAAATCCCCCGGCCCGAGTCGGAGCGCTCGCCCGTCGGCGTCGAGCATCTCCAGAGAGCTCGCCAATTCGGCCGCCCCTGTGGCGGCGGAGCCGGCGTTGCCTCGAACCGCCCCGCCCAGAGTTCCGGGCAGCCCGGCGGTCATCTCCAGACCGGAGAGACCGGCTTTTTCCGACAAGGCCAGGACTTTGGCCGTCGAGCACCCCGCCCCGGCCAAGATCTCCGAGCCGGACGATTTAAGAGCGGCGAAAGTCCCGGTCAATCTTAGGACGGAAAACGAGACGTCCTCGTCCGGAAACAAAATGTTGCTGGCTCCCCCGACGACCAGATAAGGCCAGTCGTTCAGCCGATGAATCTTCAAGAGCTCGGCCAACTCGGCCAGGGTTTCCGCCTCGACGACCAAGGCCCGGCCGCCTGTGCCCATGGCGGACAACGAAGACAATTTTTCCGTTCGGACGCCTAGATTGAATCTCCCCGACAGTTCGGCCGCTTTTCTGGCGAGTTCGTCCACGGACTCATTTTCCTCCTTCAGGTCGGCCGCTTCCGCCGTTTTTTTTCGACGCCTTCGGCGCCGCCTTCGCCGAGGCCGACTCCGTCGGCCGCGCCGGCGCCGTTTTCCCGGCCGGACCGCCGTCGGCGGCCGACTTCCGGCCTGACCGACGGCCGGCCGACAGTTGGTCGGCGGCGGGACTTCCCGATCTGTCCGGTTCGCCCGCCTTTCGTTTCGATCCTGGCTTTTTCGCTCCCTTGTCCTCTTCGTCCCCTTCGTCCTCTTCCCTCAAAAGCCGCATCAGCTCTTCTCCGGCCTGCCAAATGTTCCCGGCCCCCAAAGTCATCACCACGTCCCCCGGCTTTAGAGCGTCCTTGATCAGAGAGGGCGCCGCCTGAACGGAGCCGACGCTCTCCGCGCCATGGTGACCGTGGCTGGAGACGGCCTGGACCAGCTTTTCGGAATCCACGCCGGGGAAAGGGGTCTCGCCGGCCGCGTAAATGTCGGCTATGAAGAGCTTGTCGACCTCGTTGAAGGAAGTGACGAACTCGTCGAACAAATCTTTCGTTCGACTGTGCCGGTGCGGCTGAAAGACGACCACTCTTCTTCGATCCGGAAAACATTCGGCCAAAGCGGTCAGAGTGGCCCGTATCTCCGTGGGGTGATGACCGTAATCGTCCAGAAAAATCGTCCCGTTGACCTCGCCTTTGACCTCGAAGCGTCGTCCCGCCCCTTTGAAGTCGGCTATGCCTTCGGCCAAAAGTCGCGGATCGAGGCCCAGCTCCAGTCCGGCCGCCGCCGCCGCCAACGCGTTCAAGACGTTGTGTCGGCCCGGAATGTTGACGTTGACCCGGCCAAGCTCGCGGCCATTTTGGAACAAATCGAAACTCCAGCCCCACTTGAGCGGCTTTATCTCTCTGGCGGTCACGTCGGCCTGGGCCGACAAGCCGTAAGTCACGAAGCGCTTCTTGACCTTCGGCAGAAGACTCTGCACTTGAGGGTCGTCGAGACAAAGGATGGAAGCCCCGTAAAAAGGCACTCTATTGATGAAAGTAAGAAAAGTTTCTTTAAGGTGATCCAAATCGCGATAGTAGTTCATGTGCTCTTGGTCGATGTTGGTGACCACGGCGATGGTCGGCGACAGCAACAGAAAGCTGCCGTCGCTTTCGTCGGCTTCGGCCACCAGGTATTCTCCCTGACCGAGACGGGCGTTCACGCCCAGATTGTTGATGCGGCCGCCGATGACCAAAGTGGGATCCAAACCGGCTTGAGTGAGGAGCGTCCCCAAAAGCGAACAGGTCGATGTTTTTCCGTGCGAGCCGGCCACGGCCACCGACGTTTTGAGCCGCATCAGTTCGGCGAGCATTTCCGCTCTTGGGATCACCGGCACCGACATGCTTCTGGCTCGCATAATTTCCGGATTGCTCTCCGGCACGGCGCTGGACACGACCACCACGTCGGCCCCTTCCGCCTGTTCCGACTTGTGGCCGATGAAAACGGTCAAACCCATCTCCGACAGTTTTTTGGTCTGGGCGCTTTCATGCAGATCCGAGCCGCTGACGACGTGACCCATATTGTGAAGAACTTCGGCCACCCCGCTCATGCCTATGCCGCCTATGCCCACAAGATGAATTTTCCTTTGCCGATGATACATTCCGTCTAGTCCTTTTTTTGCGGCCGTCCGCCAAATCCGAAGCGAAGCCGCCTATTCTCCAAAATCGTCGTCTTTTTGGCGATTCTTCAGCGTCAGCTTCGCTCAACTCCTTCTTCTTCTCCGGCGTCGCGATTCCCGCCTGCTCCGTCTGGCCCGGGAGAACCGTCTGTCCTGGGAGAGCCGTCTGACCTGGGAGATCTGTCTGACCTGGGAGAACCGTCTGACCCGGGAGAACTCTCGGTCTCCAAATTTTCGCTCGGAGGCCGAAGACCTTTTTCCTCCAACAGAGCCAGGGCCAATCGGGCCATGTCGGCGGCGACATGTTCGCCTCCCTCGGCTAGTTTCCCGGCCTTTTCGCCCATGAACCGGAGAGTTTCCGGCGAGCCGAGCAAGGACTCGACCGCGCGAACCAGCTCTCCGGGACAGTCCTTTTCCAGAACGGTCTTGGCCGCTCCCGCCGCTTCTCGGGAGAGAGCGTTATGCGTTTGATGATCTCCCGCCGACGTGGGGAGGGGGATCAGAACGGCCGGGAGAGACGCGGCCCCCAATTCGGCCAGGGTCAGAGCGCCGGCTCTGGTCACGGCCAAATCGGCCATGGAGTAAACCCTCTCCATATCCCTGATGAAGGGGCGAACCTCGAAATTTTGTCCCAAATCGGCGTAGCGCCTCTCGACCTCTTCGGCCATGTCTTGGCCCGTCTGGTGAATCAGACGAAATTTGACTTTTCTTTCTATTAGCTCTTTGGCCATGATCATCACGGCTTCGTTAATTTTCTTGGAGCCCTGAGAGCCGCCCAAGACCAGAATCAGAGGCTCCTCTTCCAAAGCTTTCCTTTCCCGCCCGGCCAGAGAAGCGATGGCCTCCCGAACGGGGTTCCCGACAAAACGGACGTTTCGTCCCTTGAAGGCGGCCTCGGCTTCCGGAAAGCCCACCATCGTCAGATCGGCCATCAGGGCCAAGGCTTTGTTGGTCAACCCGGGACTGGAGTTCTGTTCATGGATGACCAGAGGAACTTGCATGAGCTTGGCCGCCAGACCGATCGGACCGCAGACGTAGCCGCCGAAGGTCAGACAGAGATCGGGCTTGAATTCCCTGACCAAGGAAATGGCCCTTATTTCCGACTTGAAAAGCCGCCATAGCCTCTTGACCGCCTGGAAGGGAGAAAGACCGGCCAGGGGCGGCGCGTCGAGCGTCCTTCTTTCGTAGCCGAGAGGATCGAGAATGTCCTTCTCCGCCTGCCGATTGGTTCCCACGAAAAGAAATCCGGTCTCCGGCCGAATCTTTTTGACGGCTTCGCAGACGCTGACCGCCGGCATTATGTGGCCGCCCGTCCCGCCGGCGGCCACCAGGATTTTTAGACTTGGCGGGCTCTTCTCGCCTGGCTGACTCTTCAGACCTGGCGATTCGTCTTTTCCTAGAACCATGTCGCTTTTTGGCTCCTCCTCCGTCCGCTTAGCTCAGACAGACCGGATTCAAACGGAAAAAACCTTTTTGGCCAAAGGCGATTCCATTCGGCTTTGGCTGTGAACTCCCAGAACCACGCCGACGGCCAAACTGGACACCATCATGCTCGTGCCGCCGAAACTGAAGAAAGGCAAGGGAAGTCCTTTGGCCGGGATAATGGACAAGGCGACGAGCATGTTGAAGAAAGCGGGAAAAACGACGCATAAGGTCATGCCGAGGGCTATGTAATAGCCGCTTATGGTCCTGGCGGCTCTGGCGATCATGAAGCCGCGCCAGAGGAGAGCCAGAAACAGAGAGCTGACGAAAAACACGCCTATTAAGCCGAACTCTTCGCCGACGATGGAGAAAATGTAGTCGGTGGAAGCCTCGGGCAGAAAAAAGAGCTTCTGCTGGCCTTTGCCCGGCCCCACTCCAAAAATGCCTCCGTTGGCGAAAGCGTAATATGACTGGACTATCTGCATGCCGATCCCGGAAGCGTACGGCCATGGATCTTGCCAGGCGATGATGCGGTCGCTCCGATAGACGTAGCTTCCGACGGCCTTCATGACCACGGGAACAAAAAGAAGCAAGCTCATAAGGTGCGATTTTCTCGCCCCTGAAGAGAACATCAGCATGGCGACGATCATGCCCACGACTGCGGCGCCTCCCAAATCCACGCCTTTATGGATTAAATAGCAGAAAACGCCGCCAATCAGAATGGGCGCGATGACGCCCTGAACGTAGCCTTTGACCTTGTCGCCGCAATAGCTGTAGTATTTGGCCAGAAGGCAAACCACGACCAGCTTGACGAGCTCCGAGGGCTGAAAAACGAGCAACGGAGACCAGCGGTTCGTCTGGCTTTCCTCATAGGGAACCAAAAGCGGCACAAGAATCAGAATGAAGCAGAACACGAACAGCGCGCCCCAATGTTAGAGCAGCTATTTGTAAGGCACGAAAAAAGCGATGAAACAAACGACGACGCCTCCGCACATCATCTTCAGGTGCTTGTTGAAAATGAAATACGGATCTTTTTTGTCGAACTCGGCGATGGCGAAGCTGGCCGAAAGCTGCACGACCGCTCCTGACAGCAAAAGGGCGAAAAAGAAGATCACAAAAAGCGTGTCGATTGTTTTCACATATTTAATCAAATCTTTTAACATGCGCCTTCTCCCCCGTTATTGTCGCCGCCGTCCCATTTGACCGGAGCCTCGCCTTCCGGCTCTTTCGCCGGAGCGTCTTCCGGATTGAGGCCCTTTTCTCTGGCCTGTCTGACTACCTCCAAAGCGAAGGCCTCGCCTCTGTGCTTGTAGTTCTTGAACTGATCGAAGCTGGCGCAGGCCGGACTTAAGAGGACTATGTCTCCCCTTTGGGCGTTGGCCAACGAAACGGCCACCGCCGCTTTCAGATCCGCCACTTTGTCCGTTGGGGCGGCCTGGCCCAAAGACTTGAACATCTTTTCCCGACATTCGCCCATCAGCACCAGGCGTTTGACCTTCTCCCGCACGTAGGGAATCAGGTAATCGAAATCCAGATCCTTGTCCCGCCCTCCGGCGATCAAAATTATGGGCCTATCGAAGCTGGAGAGGGCGCTGGCCACGGCGCCCACGTTCGTGCCTTTGGAATCGTCGATGAAGCTGACGCCGTCATATCTGGCCACCAGCTGCAACCTGTGATCCGAGGGTCTGAAGCTGGTCGCCTCGTCCAGCGCGGCCTGAGGGTCGGCTCCGGCCGCCCAGGCCAGACCGACGGCGGCCATGACGTTTTCTATGTTGTGGCCGCCAATTAGACTAAAATCGGACCAGCTTCTTCGGCCCAAAACGGTCTCGCCGTCGACGACCTCGATGACCCCTTCGTTGAACCAGGCCCCGAAATCCGGCCGACGTTGACGGGAAAAACCAAAAACCCTGGCCGGCCCGTCCACGCGGCCAGCCAGTTCGTCGTCCAAATTCGCCACGGCCACGTCGCTGGAAGTCTGCAAGTTGTAGATTCTTTTCTTGGCCTTGAAATAGCCGTCCATGTCCTTATGGCGATCGAAATGATCCGGACTTAGGTTCAAAATCGTCGCCGCTTTGGCCTTGAATCGCGAGATGGTCTCCAGTTGAAAGCTGGAGACTTCCAGAACGGCGAATCGGAGATCGCCCAAAGCGTCGGTCAGATGCGCCATGGCCAGATTCGACAGCGGATTGCCGATGTTGCCTCCGACGAAGACCGGAATTTTCAGCCTTTCCAAAATATGACCGACCAGAGAAGTCGTCGAAGTTTTGCCGTTTGAACCCGTCACGGCCAGAACCGGCAGCGGCTGATGGCGAAAGGCCATCTCCAGCTCTCCGGCGACCTCTATTTTCCTTTCCCGAGCCAGGGACAAAAGGACGTGATCGTAGGGGATGCCGGGAGACGGAACGACCAAATCGGGACCTCCGTAGGGAGTGGAGATAAGCCCGAAAGCTCTTTCCTCGTCGATGACGTTGATCCCGAGATTGTCCATTTCCAGAGCCTCGGGACCGAATTCGTCCACCTTTCTTCTTTCGGAGGCGACGACTTCGAAGCCAAGCCGGCACAAAAGTCTGGAGACGGAAAGACCTGAAACGCCCAGACCCATGACCAGCGCTTTCCGCGCGGGCTGTCCCGGCTTGGGCCAGTTGCTTCTGGTCAACAAATTTGGTCTCACCGACCCGACCTGACCGGCCAGGTGTTCGGCTCTCCGGCACTTCTTCTGCGATGTTTCCCGACTCAAGAGCGAACCTCCCTCCGGCGAAGAATGGAACCAAGCCGCCGTCGACCAAAAAAAGGCGAATCAAAACGATCCGATTTTCCGGACGTCGTCCGAAGAGCTCTTAATCGTCTCCGAGCGACCCGTCTCCGCCGCTTCAGCGAAGTTTCAAGGTTGACAAGCCGGCCAGACTCAAAATAATCGAAATTATCCACAGTCTGACGATGATTTTCGGCTCCGGCCAACCCTTCAATTCCAGATGGTGGTGGAGCGGCGCCATCAAAAAAATGCGTCGGCCTTTGGTGGCTTTGAAAAAAGACACCTGCATGATCACCGACAAGGCCTCTATCACGAACAGCCCGCCCACCAAAATGAGCAAGATCTCCTGCTTGACTATCAAGGCGGAAAGACCCAAAGTCGCCCCCAAGGAAAGGGAGCCTACATCTCCTAAAAAGATTTCCGCCGGATAGGTGTTGTACCACAAGAAACCGAGGGAGGCCCCGATCAGCGCGGCCAGCACCACGGCGAGCTCGGCGGCTCCGGGCACCGACGTGAGCTGGAGGTACCGGGCAATGACGACGTTGCTGACGCAATAGGCGAAAATCATGTAAGTGCCGGCCACCATGATGATGGGGCCTATGGCCAGTCCGTCCAGTCCGTCGGTCAGGTTGCAGCTGTTGGAGCTGGCGACGAGCACCAAGGCGGCGAAAAGGATGTAGAACGGCCCCAAGTTGAGCAAAAAGTCCTTAAACACCGGCGCCGTCAGATACGGCGTGAACTCCGGCGAGGAATAAAGCGACCAGCCGGCCACCAAGCCGAAAAACGTCTGCAGAACCAGTTTTTGCCGCCCGGTCAGACCTTCGTTTCTGCGCCTCCTAATTTTCAGATAGTCGTCATGGAAGCCGATCATGGCGTAGAGCAACGTTATTTCCCAGACCAGCTGCACCACGTAGGAAGTGACGTCGCTCCACAAAAGACAAGAGAAAAACGAAGTCAGAAGAACGAGAACTCCGCCCATGGTCGGCGTTCCGCTTTTCTTGTGATGAGTGGACGGCCCTTCCGTTCGAATGAACTGTCTGACGTTGTACGCCTTGATCCGTTCTATGAACCAGCCGCCTAAAATCAGCCAGAGGATCATGGAGGTCAAAGCCGCCAGGACGATCCTGAAGGTTATGTATCTAAAGACGTTGAAAAACGTCATCGAATCGGACAGACTGAGCAAAAATTGGTAAAGCATGACCTTCGTTTTCCGCCTTTTCCCTACAAAAGCCTTTCCAGTTCGACGACCGTCTTCTCCAAGCCAATGCCTCTGGAGCCTTTGACCAATATGACCACCTCTTCCGGGACCAAGCGGCCAACCTTTTCGAATATGAAGCCAGCCGCCTCTTCCGGAGAAGCGACCGCCGCCGAATCTTCGGCGGAAAGCCCGCCTGCCCGAGCCCCTTTAAGGGTTTCCCCGGCCAGGTCGCCCACCAGAGCCAGATAACGAAGGCCGGCCTCGCCGGCCGTCCGGCCCAACCGATAATGGCTGGCTTGACTGCCTCCGCCCAATTCCAGCATGTCCCCCAAAACGGCCGCTTTGACGAACCGGGGCGGCAAATCGGCCAGAAATTTCAAAGCCGCCTCCGTCGAAGTGGGGTTGGCGTTATAGCAGTCGTCCATGATCCAAAAGCCCTTCCGGCTCCGACAGGCTTTAAGGCGTCCCGGGAAAGGGCTGGCCAGAGACAGGCCGTCGGCCACGGCCTCTTCCGGAGCTCCGGCGGCCAAGGCCGCGGCGGCGGCCGCCGCCGCGTTGACCGCGTTATGTCGACCCAGAAGCTTCATGGAGGCGGTCAGGCTCCCCGACTTGAAAAGCGGGCTGACGAGAACGACTTTCTGACCCGAGAGGCTTCGTTCGCCGATCTCCTTCACCGTCACCGACAGTTCGCTCGTTTTCCCGCCGGAAAAGCCGAAGTATATTTTCCGGCCGGCGAACGCGGCCCCCATGGCCCGCAAGTTTTCGTCGTCCGCGTTTATCACGGCCGAGGCGTCCGTCTCCAATCCCGCGTAAAGCTCGCCTTTGGCTCTCGCCGCCCCGGCGGCCGAGCCGAAGGCCTCAAGATGCGCTTCGCCGGCGGCCGTCACCAGTCCGACGTCGGGCCTGGCGATGGCGGTCAGTTCGGCTATTTCGCCGAAATGACTGGCCCCCATTTCGACCACCCCCATCTTGGTTCCGGATCCGAAGGACAAAAGGGTCAACGGGAGGCCTATCTCGTTGTTGAAGTTGCCGTAAGTGGCCGTCAATTCGTCTTCAGACAGATACGAGGAAAAAATGCTTCGCAACAGCTCCTTGACGGTCGTCTTGCCGACCGAACCGGTCACGGCCGCCACTTTCGCGCCCGTTCTGTCCCTAACCGACCTGGCCAGACGTCCCAAAGCCTTGACCGGGTCGTTCACGACCATGAGCCTTGGGGACAAATTTTCGAAATTTTTCCCCAAAGCCGCGCGGCGTCGCCACTCCGAACCGACCACGGCCGCAACGGCGCCTTTTTCGAAGGCAGTCCGGACGAAATCATGACCGTCCCGGTTTTCGCCCTTTAGGGCCACGAAAACGGAGCCTTCGGCGACCAGACGACTGTCGACGGTCACCGCTTTTATCGCGACCTTCCCGTCGCGAACCGCCAGAGGGTCCGTCGGCTCGGCGGCCAACGGCTTAAGCCATTCGACGAAATCCCCCAAATTCAGTCCGAGCCCGGCCAAGCCGGGCCCGCTCTTCAATTTGTCGGCCGCTTCCGGCTGAAAATGCGAGGACATCTATTCCCTCCCGAGCTCTCGAAGAACGGCCAAAGCTTCTTCGACGTCGTCGAAATGCCGCTTCTCCCGACCCAGAATCTGATAGTTTTCATGTCCTTTGCCGGCGATGAGAAAAATGTCGCCCTTATTCATGACTTCGCAGCCGTATCTGACGGCCAGTCGTCTGTCCTCTTCGACCACGAAAGTCCGGCTCTTCCGTCCGGCGGTCCGGTCGGCCGCGCCGACCGGCTTCAAACCCGAATCTTTCAGCCCTTGCCCCGCCTCCTCGATGATGGCCATGGGATCCTCCGTTCTGGGGTTGTCGGAAGTGAGGATGACCACGTCGGCCAGTCGGGCCGCCGTCCGGCCCATGAGAGGTCTTTTGCCGCGATCGCGATCGCCGCCGCAGCCGAACAGACACAAGAGGCGGCTCTCAGGATCCTCTTTCAGGCCATCTAAGGTCTCCAAGGCGACTTTAAGGGCTTCAGGGGTATGAGAGTAATCCGCCAGCACCAAATAATCGGAATTTTCGCCGACTCTGGTCAGCCGACCGGGCGTTCCGGCGAAGCCGCTCAAAGCCTTCTCTATCGTCCGAGGCTCAAGTCCGAGGGCCGCCGCCGCCGCCGCCGCGCCAAGAATGTTCAAAGCGTTGAATCGGCCTAGAACGGACGACTTTATGGCCAAAGTCATGTTCCCGACGCCGCCGTTTTCGCCTTTTCGCGCCTCCGCGATATTTTCCTTAGAGGTCTTTTCCTTAGAGATCTTCCCTTCGACAGTCTTCCCCTCGACAGTCTTCCCTTCGACAGTCTTCCCCTCGACGCTCTGCCCTTCGGCGGTCTTCTTTTCAA
>JAIRTO010000131.1 GCA_031254895.1 Deltaproteobacteria bacterium | reverse complement strand
CGAGAAGCGAAGCTCACCTCCGAAGACTCTCTCCGGGTCTAAAAATCGACCGGGAAAGAGGAAAAGAGTCGGATAAGCCGCCTCGTTCGTTTCGTGTCAGGGCCGGTTCCGGACATTTCAGGGTCGTTTCGAAGCTGTTCGGAACGCCCCCCTAAAAGGCGTCGAAAAAGACGCCAAGAGGCCGGCCGTCGGTCGACCGTCGACCGATTGTCGGTCGGCTATTTCACAAGTTCGCGGAGCGTCCGAAAGGACGCATAAGTCCGCGAAACGAAAAACCGTTTTCGTTCGTTTTCGTCCCTTAGGTCCTCCGACCGCTTGAAAGAGACCTCGCAGGAAAGACGCATGTCCTTGCCCCAACGCCCAGACTCATCCGTTCGGCACGGATGCCTGATTCGCCTCCCGTCGGCTCGCGGTCCGGCTGGTCATGACGCGGTTCCGCCCGGCGGGATCCGAGAAAGCCGAACCTCTTTCGAACCGGGCGCGTTCGGCCTAAGAGGCGTCTTAGGCTCCTTGCCGGGCGAAGTTCGAAGCGGTTCGCCGGGATTCGCCCAAAGCGAGATCAAAAACGATTTTCCGGACGGCCGCCGCCTTTCCGGCGGGGCGCGTTTTTCGGCCCTAAAAGGCGCGGCTCTGTTTATCTTGGCTCTGGTCTGCGTCGTCTTTGCGGCCGCGCCGCCGCTGGCGGCTCAGCCGATGGTCAAGCCGTACAGCCATTTTTCCGACAAGGAGCCCATCGAACAGGTTCTGGCCGATTTCGCCCGCCGGGAGGGCTACCGGGCCTCCGTCTCTCCGGCCGTCGTCGGCTCCATCAGCGGCAATTTCGTCGACGTCCAACCTCAGGTTTTTCTGGAAGGGCTTAAATCGGCCTTCGGGGTTCACTGGTACGTTCTGGGCGGCTCGATGGTTTTCTTTCACGAGTCCGAGTACGTGACCAAAAACTTCTTTCCCGTCAACCATGAGCCCCACCAGATTCTGGACGCGGCCAGGGGCTCGGCTCTGCTCTCGCCCCAGCTCCCCCTCCGCCTGGCCGGCGGAGGGCTGACCGTCGATGGCCCGGCCGCTTACGTCGAGGCGGTCATGACCGAAGCCGAAAGGATCGATCTTCGTCGGCCGGAGCAAAGAATGATCATGCGGGTCTTCAAGCTCAATTACGCCCAGGCCGACGACGTGACCATCGACAACATGGATCGCCGAGTCACCGTGCCGGGCGTGGCCGCCATCTTAAACGGCATGGTTTCGGGCGGGGTGGCCGGCACGAGGGTCGCCCAAAGTCCCGCTTCCGTCGGCGGCCTCATGGGACGGGGCTTGTCGGCCCGGGGCGCGCCCGAGCCGGAAGAGGAGCCGTCGGCCTTTCCCCAAGCCAACATCATGGCCGATCCCCGGATGAACGCCGTTCTGGTCTACGATCTGGAAGAGCGGATGCCCTACTACGAGCGGGTCATCCGGGATCTGGATCAGGAAGTTCACCTGGTGGAGATCCATGCGGCCATCGTCGACATCAACACCAACTTCAAAAGAGAGCTGGGCGTCGATTTTCAGGGCACGGGCTCATCCGGCGATTTCCGCTTCGGCGTCGAATCGTCCGGCCGATCCGGCGACTACTCGCCTCTGCCGGTCATGGGCACGACCAGCGGGCCAGGAACGGTGGCCTCGACCGTCTACACCCATGGCCTCAACTATTTCGTGGCCCGGATCCAGGCCTTGGAGCAGGAGGGAGAGGCCCGACTTCTGGGTCGTCCTTCCGTGCTGACTTTGGATAATCAGGAAGCGACTTTGGAGAACACCACCACCTACTACATCCAGGTGACCGGCTTCGAGGCGGTGGATCTCTTCAAGGTCGATTCCGGGACAGTCCTGCGGGTCACGCCCCACATCATCAGAGGGCAGGAAGGAGCCGACGCGATCCGTCTGTCCGTCACCGTGCAGGACAGCCAGGATTCCGGCGGATCGGCGTCCATGGCCGGGACCAGCATGGCCATCCCGCCGGTCAAGCAGACTCGGATCAACACTCAAGCCCTCATCCGGAGCAACCAGAGCCTGCTCATCGGCGGCTATTATTTCGAGAGCCGACAGGACGACGAGACGGGGACTCCGGGGCTCAAGGACATCCCTCTTTTGGGTCGCCTCTTCAAGACCACGACCAAGAACAACAGCCAGATGGAGCGCATGATCCTGATCACTCCCAGAATCATCAGGCTGGGCGACGCGGACAATCTGCCCTCTCATGTCGACGACGAGGCCATGAGCCGCAGCCCCTCGCAGGCCGACTATGAGCCGCGCCGGCCGGTTCCGGCCAAAGGCGGCTGCTCCGCGAGGCAGGTCAGGCCATGAACGAACGTCCCGCCGCCTTGGAATTCAGGGTCGTCTCCGGACCCAACGTCGGCGCCCGTCTGTCTTTGGAGTCCGGCCAATACGTCTTCGGGTCCTCGGACGAGGCGGATTTCGTCTTCGCCGACCCTAGCGTCAGCCCCAGGCATATGGAATTGACCATCGCCGAGGCCGGACCCCCGGCCGGAGCCGACGGAGGAGACGAAACCGCCGAAGGAACGGCCGGTTTTTCGGTCGTGGCCCGCCCCTTGGACGGGCCGGTCGGACTGGACGGCGTCGTCCTCCCCCCGGAGGGCGAACCGGTCGCCGAAGGACGGTTTCTGACCTTGGGCTTCACCGCTCTGACCTACCGCCGACCCGGCCAGGCTTGGGGACCGATCGATCTGATCGACCGCTCTCTGGCTCTTAAATTGGCCGGCGACTCGCCGGCGAAGGAAGCCGGCGGAGCCGGCAGCCCCGCCGCCGAAGCCGGACTTGGGGCTTCGGCCGGAGAGGAGGCGGCTGCGGGAGAGAAGAAAGAGGCGACAGGTTTTTCGGCCGAGGAGGAGCGAGCCGCCTTGTCGGCCGCCGGCGAGGCTCAGGCGGCCGGCCAAGCCCAGGAGACCGACGAAGTCGACGGAACCGACGAAGAGGTCGACGAGGCCGATTCCGCAAAGCGGAAAAACAAAGGCTCATCCGTCAAGACCATCCTTTTCGCTCTGATTTTGGCCGTCGTCTTGTTCTTCCTGGTCTTCGACTTCGGCGACCGGGAGACGGTCGTCTCCCAAGAGGACGAACTCTCCCGAACGCTTGCGGCTAACGGCTTCGGGCAATTGTCGGTCGTCGATTTGAGCTACGGCTTGGAAGTGGAAGGCTTTTTGAACGACGATCAGGAACTGGCTAGACTGGTCGAACTGGTCAAGAACCGGCCGGTGAAGACGTTTCTTCGGATTTCGATTCGGCACGACGTCTTTCGGGCGGCTCAAGAGGCCTTGACCAGCTACGGCTTCTTCCCGAAGATCGTCCCCCAGGAGAACGGCGAGGCTCTGGTCTCCGTCTACATGCTGGACGCCGCCACGGCGGATCGGGCCTTCGCCGAGCTGGCCCGGGACGTTCCGGATTTCCGGCCCGTCCGGAAGGTCGTCGACCGAACCGTCATCGAGCCTCTCCTGAACCAGGCTCTTTTGAGCGCCGGCCTGACCGGGCTGGAACTGGTTTTCCGTCCTGGCCGGGTGGACGTGCAGGCTCCTCGGGATTTCGACGCCATGTCGGCGGTGGCCTCCGCCTTTCAAGAGGCGGCCAACCGGGCCCAAACGCCCATCAGATACGATTTGTTGACCGGCTTCGCCGCCCCCGAGGCGGCCGCTTCGGTCTCCCTGGCTCCGCCTCCGCCGGCCCTCCCGGCGTCGCTGGAAGCCGCCGGGCCTTCGGAGCCGGAAGGGGACTCCAACGCTCCCCTATCCTCTCTGAAGATCGTCGGAGTGACCACTGAACCCATGCGTTTCATCAGCACGCGGGACGGCCACAAGCTTTTCGAAGGCAGCGCCCTTTCCGGGGGCTGGATCATCGATTCCATCACGGCCGAATCCATCGTCCTGACCCGCGACGACGACACCTTGACCTATTCGCTTGAAGGACTTATCCAATGACCCAAGAAAAATCTCCCATCGACGTTCTGTCCGGAGGCGATCCCGCCGCCAAAAAAGCTCTGAGGGAAGAAGTCTTCGATTTCGATCTGTCTCTGAAGAACATCATCAGAGAGGGACTCGCTCCCGACGAGTTCGCCTATTTCGACGCTTTGAGAAAAGTCGGCGAAGCGGCTCTGGCCATCGTCGATTCCGTTTCCGACTGAACGCGGCCGGCCTGGCGCCGTTCCCGCCCCCGGCTCCTTAGGCCAGGCTCAATAGCCAGGCTCCTTAGGCGGGCTCCTTTTGGCCCGACTTTTTGTCCCGACTCCTTAGCCTGGCTAGATTGGCCTGATTCGAATCAGGCCTAGGGGAGCGTCGCGGTTTTCGGCCAGTCGGGGTTTAGTCTTGTCGCGATTTCGTCCCGTCCAAAAGGCGATTTTCGACGAATCGCCTCCCCTTCGCGATTTAACGATCTGTTTTGGAGGTTCTCCGTGCCTTACAGCAAAGTTGATCTTTCCGCCGACTCTCTACAGAAGGCGCCCATCCTCAAGATATTGACCGAAATAGGCCTGTACGGCATCCACAAGGGGAAGGTCGCCAAGGCCAGGGAACTCTTCGCCTCTCTGGAGACGGCCGTTCCGGCCCTGCCTTCGGCCAAGGCCGGACTGGCCTTCAGCCATCTGGTGGTCAACGAGTTCGAGGAGGCCCAAGCCGGCTTCGAGGAAGTTTTGCGAAAATGGCCCGACTACTCGGAGGCTTCGGCCCTTCTGGCCCTGACCTTGATCCTCGGCGGCAAAAAGGACGAGGCCGCTTCCCATTTGGCGAAACTGAAAGATCTCGAAGGGCCGGTCGCCGATTTGGCCAAACAGCTCTTGAGCTGAGGTTTTTTAACGGCTCCGACCTAGGGCGGCTCGTCTCTTTTTCGGTTCTTCGACCGACGGCGTTGATTCAATCGGCTCGCGTCGGCTCTCTTGGCGCGACGTCGCTCCGACCGAAACGGCCAAGGCCGAACAGCTAAGGCCGACCATTCAAAGCCGAACGCTCAAGGCCGACGCTCAAGACCAACGGTCAAGCCCGAACAGCTAAGGCCGACCATTCAAGGACGAACTGCCAAGGCCGACGGTCAAGGCCGACCGCTCAAGGACGAACTGCCAAAGCCGACGGTCAAAGCCGACCGCTCCAAGACCAACGGTCAAGCCCGAACAATTTTGGCCGGAACGCTCTCAAGGTTTTGGGCCTCGGCCGATCCTCCTGACTGTTCCTCACCTCCTCGGCCGCCTGACTGTTCCACTTGTCCTCGGCCGCTTCGGCCAAGGCGGATCGTCCCTTTCCCCTCGGCTCGACCCCGAGGATGTTCGAAACCGGCTTGGAGCCGATTCAGGTTCGGCCGAGCGTTTTTTGGAAATTCCGTCGCGACCTGGCGCGTTTCAAGTCGCCGGCGGAGCTTTTTCGTCTCAGGATCTCAGGTGTCATAATATGAAAACAACGGCCGCCGCCATCCTTCGGCTCCTCTGGCTGATCCCGTTTTTGACGATCTTCGCCGTCGGCTGCCAGACGGAGCTCTATAGCGGGCTGAGCGAGAATGAAGCCAATCTCATGCTCTCTCTGCTTCTTTCCCGCGACATCGAGACCGAAAAGGTCAGCCGCGGCAAGGACGGCTTCGCCATCACCGTGGACAAGTCGGATGTGGTGGCTTCCTTGGAGATCCTTTCCGACAACGGTCTGCCCCGAACCAGACACGAAAACCTGGGCCAGGTCTTCTCCGGCCAGGGCATGATCTCGACGCCTCTGGAAGAGCAGTCCAGGCTTTCCTTCGCCCTCTCCGAGGAGCTCTCCGACACTTTTTCCAAGATAGACGGCGTTTTGACGGCCAGAGTCCATGTGGTTCTGGCCACCAAGGATCAGACCGGGGCCGTGCTCACTCCGGCCTCGGCCGCCGTGGTGCTGCGCCATCTGCCGGATTCCCCCGTGACCAATCTCACCGCCAAGATCCGGGAAGTGAGCTCCAAGTCCGTGCCCGGTCTGTCCGACGACAGGGTGTCGGTCATGCTGGTGCCGGTCCGTTCCGAAGTCGTCATCCCGACTCCCCGGGAAAAGACCGGGTTTTCGACCTGGACCGTCCTCGCCGGCGCGGCGGCGTTAGTCCTCGGAGGAGTCTTCCTCCTGTCCCGTCTGGGCTTCAAGCTCAGCCGCCAATCAGGAGAACGGCCGCCGCTGTCCTAGCGGTCGCCGCCAAAAGAGCCATATGGACGCTTTCTACCTCTCGCTGGTTTCGCCGGCCGGCGCTTCTCTAATGGAAAAGACGGCCGACTTCAACCGGTCGGCTCACCGGCCGGATCCGGCCGTCCTGGCCGACCTTCCGGAAGAGAGGCGAGAGGAAATCCTCTCCCTCTTGAACGCCCGGCTGAAAGAGCGTCCGTTTTTGCGCCGCTCTTGGCCGTCAGCCGACGATTTCGCCGATTTCTGGGATTTCTCCTTCGAGCCCCGGCGACTGATGCTGTTGGACGATCCGACTTTCGAAGCCCTAATCCTGCGCTTCGGGGCGGCCGTCTGGGCTCCGAAGCTAGGCCGGATCGTCGATCGGGCCGACGTCGCCCAGGTGAAGAAGGAGCTGGGCGAGCTGCACGGCTACGTCACCGGCCAGGGCCGTCTGGCTTTGGGCGAGCTGCGGACGCCCTTTCTAAGCGGCCGGACGCCTTTGACCAGACAAGGACTTGGCCGGAGCGGACTATTGGCCGTGAACCTCTGCTGGTCGCCGCTCCCGCCTGAACTGGCGGCGAGACGTCCCGAGCGTCTGGTCGAGCCTGAAGCCTTAAGCGCCCTGCCCGCTTCCGAGGTCTTCAGAAAGAAGCTTTTCGACAAATTGAAGAGAATGTTGACGAAGGAGGTGGCCCCGCCATGGCGGAACTGTTTTGCCTCGATGGTCTGAAACCTTCCCCGGCCCCGGGGACAAAACTGCTGAAGGCCCAAGACGCCCGCCGATTCATGGAAGCGTCGGAGCTGGCTCAAAGGCTCCGGGAACTGGAGACCGAGCTGGTCGCCCGAAACGAGAGCGAGCGCGAGGAGAGCCGAAAACAAGGCTATCAGGAAGGCTTGGCCCAAGGACTGGACGAGTACAGCTTCAAGATCATGGACACGGTCATGGCCTCCATCGAGTATCTGGAGAAGCTGGAGAGCGACCTGGTCGAGATAGTCCGAGGGGCCGTGGACAAGATCATCGGAGAACTGCCCTCGGACGAGGTCATCGTCAGGGTCGTCCGCAAAGCCTTGACCTCCATGAGATCGGATCGCCGGATGGTCGTCCGGATATCGCCCAAAGACGAGGCGGCCGTCCGGGAAGCCTTCGGCGGCCGCGCCGGCCTTGGCTCAGCCGAGGAATCGGGCGAGCGCCGAGAGGCGGCCTCGTTTCTGGACATCCGCGCCGACGGCCGCCTATCCCAAGGCGAGTGCTTTCTCGAAAGCGAATTGGGCATAGTGGAAGCCTCCCTGCAGACTCAGCTCCGAAACATTTCCCAGGCCTTGGCCAACCTGGTCAAAAAAGAAAACTGAGAGGGCCTCTTTCGTCAAGACTCTGGATCGTCCCGGTCGGAGACCGCCAGGACGCTGTAGTCAAAAGCGGAGGATTATGATACAATAAAAGCTGAAAAAATAGAGGCTTCAATAAGACGATACATATTGTCTTATTAGCATAAGGCAGCAGGAAACGCATCATCATTTCAGGAGAAGACATATGAGCAAACGACCGCATAAGTGGCGTGATGTTGCGTGGAAAAGGGCTATAATAGACGGGGCTGACGATTTCGTCGGATTTGTGATGAAAAAACTGGACGACAAGAGGGATCAATCAAGAGACATTACTGGCGTAGCCGGTATGGAACTGCATGTAAAAGATTCAGACACAGACAAGGGCATGCTTGTTTCAGATGCATATCTGAACGTGCCTGTTAAAGGAGGCGACGATTGTAATGTTGCCTGTCTGGTTGAACAGCAGCATGACCATAAGGATGATTTTCCAGAAAGAATATTCAATTCGTGGGTGCGTCTGAGGGCGTCAAGGCCGGAAAGAAGGGTTACAGCTATTGCCGTATACACAGGAAATTCGAAGGATATCAATCATTATGAAGAAAATTGTCTTGAATGTGAAGCGAGCCTGAAATTCAATACTTTTCATCTGCCAAGCTGCAAACCTGAACAATTGAGAGAAGACGAGCATCCTTTTGCCTGTGTCATGTACGCTGGGCTTTTATCTTACGGAACCGAAGACAATGCCGCGCTGCGTGAAAAATACGCCCTGGAAATCTTGAATATGACGGAAAGAAGGGGCTATAATGACAGGCAGAAA
>JAIRTO010000050.1 GCA_031254895.1 Deltaproteobacteria bacterium | reverse complement strand
GCGACTTAAAGGGTTTTTTGAGAGTTTTGGGGGTTTGGGGGCTGGAAAGAAAACGGACTTTCTAATTTTATAAAATCTTTTAATCATTTCCTGAAAAATTTAATTAAATTAAAAACAAGTTTTGAACCGTCTTTGCGGCGGCAAAATGACGGCCAACTCAGAGCGGCGCAGCCAAAAACAACTATTGTCTTGGCAGTCGTTTTTGGTTGGCTCATGAACGATGTCCGGCCGTAAAACAGGAAACCCAGAACTCATGCCTCGGGCTGATGAAACGGCCCGAGGCGAAAGAAAATGGCGGCCGGTTTATCGCTTGATCCAAAATAAAGTTTGATGAGATGAGGCCGACTCTTCGTCAGCCAAGGCGAGAATCCGAACGATTCCCGACTTGACTGACGGTTGAACCGCGCAAGACCTTTTTTTGAGGTTTGGAGAAATTTTGGTCTTTTCAGGCGGGAGAAGAGAGGGGGTTCTAGGACTCTATGTGGGATTGATAATATCTCATGACTTGGGTCACAAAGGATCTTGTTTCCCGGAAAGGCGGCATTTTGCCGCCGTAACGCTTTATGGCTTCCGGGCCGCAATTGTAGGCGGCCAAAGCCAGGTATTCGTCGTCTCTGAATTCGTCCAGAAGCTGTTTGAGATACCGCACCCCGGCGGTTATGTTGTTTTTTGGCTCCAAAGGACTATGCACGCCGACGGATCTGGCCGTGCTGGGCAGAATTTGCATGAGGCCTACGGCTCCTTGCGCGGAGACCGCCTGGTAGTCGAACCTTGACTCCGCTTGAATGACGGCTTTGACCAGAGCCGGAGAGATGCGGTGGAGTCTGGCCGCGTCTTCTATCATGGCCTCGTATCGGGCCGATTTTTTGTCGAATAGCGGTTTTTGGTGAGTTTGTTCTTTGATTTGATCAAGAATGTAGGGATTTGGCTTTAATTCGGCAGTGAAGGTTTGGGTTGCTGGAGGAGGCGTCTGAGGGGCTTCGGCGACCAGAATGAGCTGCTCGCCCTCAACTAGCGCGAGTCTGGCTTTATGCTCCAGATTGGCGCCGATCGAAGCCAGGAGTATTATAAGGATAATGGTTAATGACGCTTTAATGACCGTGGCGCCCGAGCAGGCGTTAGCTTTATAATTAATCATAATGATAGTTATTTACCAGCTTGGAAGAGCTTTGTCAAGCTTTTAGGGAAGATTGCATCAAGCGGCTATCAGCTATTTCATCTTCAAAACTCCTCAAATAACTGGTCATTTTTAGTTATACTTTTTTTTAAAATAATATAAAAAATAGCCTTTCGAACGACAGGTTTACTTTTTCAGACAGATATACTAGAATTATATAAGGATATGGTCTTTGTATATAAAATTCTTATTTAATTAATGGTTTTTCGATGGTTTAGTTAACTGAATTTATCTATATATGCAAGTCAGAGGAGTTAAATGTGAGTTGGGTAGAAAAATTGGAGCCTCTGTTGCTGGCCGGCGCAGCCATGATCGGTCTGTTTTTGGGTTATTTTTCCCCGTTTGGAGCCTACGGCGTTCATTTGGTTCAACCCCTCCTGATCCTGATGCTCTTGGGCATATTTTGGGAGATCCCGTTAAACGAACTGCGCCGGAGCTTCGCCGACTTGAAGTTCGCCTCCACCTCTCTGGTCATAAATTTCATTTGGACGCCTTGCCTTGGCTTCATCCTGGCCAAGATATTCCTTTCTTCCTCGCCGGAGCTTCAGATCGGCTACATAATGCTTCTGGTCACGCCCTGCACGGACTGGTATCTGATCTTCACGGCGATGGCCAAGGGGAACGTCCCTCTTTCAGCCTCCATTCTGCCCATTAATCTACTTTTGCAACTCCTGCTCCTGCCCATCTATCTTGGCTTGTTCACCGGCTTGTCCGGGCAGTCCGACCCTTTGATTCTTGTTTTTCAAATAATCACCGTCCTTCTGGTTCCTTTGCTCGCCGCCAGGGCGCTGGTGAGACTGGCCAGAGACAAGCCGGATTTGAAAGCCTTCTTTCAAAAGGTTTTTTCCGGATCTAGATTTTGGTACCTTTTTTTGGCCGTTCTATGCATGTTCGCCAGCGAGGGCGGCGCCATCGTCGAAGAGTCGGACACGTTTCTTCTGCTTTTGGCGCCGGTGCTGCTGTTTTTCTTCATTAACTTCATCTTCGTCAGGGGGGTGGCTTCAGCTTTGGAGTTCAATTATCAGAATTCCGTCAGCTTGAATTTGACCACCTTGGCTCGCAATTCGCCCGTGGCCCTCGTCGTGGCCATCGGCGCCTTTCCGGATCGACATCTCATAGCCCTGGCTCTGATCATCGGTCCTTTGATTGAATTGCCTGTTCTGGCTCTGATCGCCAAAATTTTGCTTTTTATGGGCAATAAAAAAGAGAATAGCTTGAAGTGAATAACGGCGTTTGTCTTGCCATTTCACAATATGCCTTTTCA
Source organism: Deltaproteobacteria bacterium (assembly GCA_031254895.1). Taxonomy (GTDB): domain Bacteria; phylum Desulfobacterota; class Desulfarculia; order Adiutricales; family Adiutricaceae; genus JAIRNQ01. Next base: position 6,717 of record JAIRTO010000050.1, on the reverse strand, counting down.
ATTGTCGGCCGCATTTCGGCGAATTTGGCGAACGTCAAAAAAAAACAGCGGCCATAAAAAAACCGTTTCTGGCGGAAACGGTTTTTTTATGGCCCTATGGAAGGATTTCTGAGGACATGGCTGTTTAGCCGAGCGGCCCTTTTTTTGAGTATTTTTTTTTTTTCTTCTTCTTGAGTGATTTTTTTGGGTTTGTCTTACCCTTGAGAAGAGGAGAAAGAAAATCAAACGCTTTCAGAGCCAAAAATCATGGCCTCTGATTCCAGCTATCATTAAAGACGGCTTGTTATTGTCCGCCAATCCAAAAAAATAAAGAGAAGAGTTTTAAGGCTAAACTTCGCCAGCGTAGAATAAAACCCGCAGCCGGTTAGACCAAGCCGTCGCCGGGGCTCCGCGTTTCTCCCCCCGTTTGGCTCCGCCTGGACGAAGAGAGGCGCCTTCAAGCCTCATTTTTAGCCTCGACCGAGCGCATGGCCAGAATTGTCTTCTCGATCAATTTGTCCAGCTCCCAGCCCAGCATCTCCGCCCCTTTGGCAATGACCGCCCGAGAGCATCCAGCCGCGAAAGTGGCGGTTTTGTATTTTTTCTTGACCGATTTCAGCTCCAGATCGGACACGCTTTTGGACGGCCTCATCAGGGCGGAAGCCCAAATAAGACCAGTCAGCTCGTCGATGGCGTAAAGCGTTTTTTCCATTTCATGCTCAGGTTTGACGTCGGTGGTCAGCTCATAGGCGTGGCTGACCACCGATTTTATGACGTCCTCGCCGACTCCGGCTTCCCGCAGGAGTTCTGGGGCCTTTAGACAGTGCTGATCGGGAAACTGCTCGAAATCTATGTCGTGAAGGAGTCCGACGACTCCCCAGTAGTCGACGTCGTCGCCGTAACCCAAGTCTTGAGCGAACCAACGCATGACCCCTTCGACGGTCTCGGCGTGCTGAAGGTGGAAAGGTTCTTGGTTGTATTTGGTCAACAACGACCAGGCTTGGCTTCTAGAGATAGTTTCCATGAAAAACCGCCATGGCCCCAAAAAACTAAGGTTTCGGGGCGGAAAAGAGCGCTTTTGCGCGCTCGTCGTTAGGGCTAGCGCAAAGCTGGCTGTCCTTCGCTTCTTCCGACGAAAAGACGCCAAAAAAGGAGCGAACCTGCCGTCAGGCTCGCTTTGGGAGAGCGTTCGCGCCTTTTTTTGGGCCGCGAGAAAAGACCGTCCGCCGAGTCGACCGCTGCGGCGGATGAAATAGTCAGCTTTTTTGGCGCCGAGGCGACATTTCCCAAAAATTGGCCCAGGGCGAAAAGGCTTTTTATTTTTGGAAACCGCCCAGTCGGTCATGACTTGCGGCGTTCGATGATTTGACGAAAGCTAAAGGCCGGCTCGGCGAGGCTAGGCTGACCAGCCCTTTGGCCGCCAAGGCGAGACCCCGTCATGAAGCCCGCAAATAAAACAAAACAAAACAGGAACAGGAAAGGCAGTCCCCGGCCCTGGTTTGTTATATTAAACTATTTTACTGTTTTATATATTTAAAAATTTAAGCTTTTTTACGTTTTGATTAAAAGAGAATAAAAATAGTCTTCAATGGCCTAACGGCCAGTCGGAAAAGTCGTTTCCGTCGCGTCGATAGGCCGAGGTCGGCCGCAGGCCGGCGGATTCCAAAGCCGGCAAGACCAGATCATGATCGCTTTCGACTAAGCTGATGGCCAGACCGCAATTTGGGTTGACCTCTTTTGGGACCGGAACCAGGGTGAAAGGGAGTCCTTTGTCCTCGAGATGATCTTCGGCGTTCAAAATTTCCGTGTTAGACGCGAAAACCAGTATTATCTCCGGATCGGCCATGACGCGCTTCCCCTAACGGCGTTTTTGCGCGGCCAGTTCAGCCAGAGCGTCGACGCCGGTCAAGATTTCTTCTCTGGCGTTGAAGGGCCCGAAAGAGAAACGGACGCTTCCGCCCGGATAGGTGCCAACCTGCTGGTGAGTCAAGGGGGCGCAATGCAACCCGGCTCTGGTCAGGATTCCATGGTCGCGCTCCAGAGCCGCGGCCAGATCCGAGCACGACCAGCCGCTGAGGTTCAGAGAGACTACGGCGACCCTGTCCTCGGCCTCAGGTCCCGGACCGTACAGCGTCAGTCCCGGCATGCGCAGACAGCCGTCCAAGAACAGCTTCGTCAGTTCCAACTCGTGAGCCCGTATGGATTTGACTCCTTTTTTGAGAATGAACTCCGCTCCGGCGGCAAGTCCGGCCAACCCGTGAGTGTTCAAGGTGCCGGCTTCCATCGCGTCAGGAAGAAAATCGGGGTGCGTCAGACTCTCGGAGAGGCTGCCGCTGCCTCCGACCGCCGGGGGACGCAGATCCAGACCGGGCCTTATCCACAAGCCTCCTGTGCCTGTCGGTCCCAACAAGCCTTTGTGGCCGGTGAAGGCCAAAAGGTCGACCCAGTCGCCGGCGTCGTCCAAAACGACCGAACCGGCCGTCTGGGCCGCGTCCAAAAGGAGAGGGACTTCGCCTAGGGCTTCTTTGATTTCTCTGGCCGGAGCCAGAGCTCCCGTGACGTTGCTGGCGTGGTTCAGAACCGCCAGCCGGGTTTTGGAGGTGAGGCGCTTTTTGAATTCCAACGGGAGCAGGCGTCCGTTTGAAGCCGGGACTATTTCCCAGTCCAGCCCTAATTCGTTTTTCAGGCGCAGGAGAGGCCTGGCCGTGGAATTGTGTTCCAGGGAGCCGGAAAGGACGTGATCGCCTTTTTTTAGGCCAAATCCGCTTAAGGCGGCGTTCAGAGCCCAGGTGACGTTGGGGCCGAAACACAGGCGGCTGTTGTCCTTCAAGCCGAACAGTTCGGCCAGATGCTTGCGCGCTTTGTGTATGGAGCGGCTGGCGTTCAGAGAGGCGGCATGTCCGCTGCGGCCGGGGCTGGCCGGGGCGGAAAGGGCCGCCATGACGGCGTCGATGACTTGGGGAGGTTTCGGGTAGGAAGTCGCCCCGTTGTCGAAATAAATCATCAGCGAGCCTCCGCCAGGGGCATTTCCGCCGGCGCGGATCTCTCTCCTAGTTGGAACGCTTCCAAAGAAAACAGCAGGTCTTTGATGTTGGTCAGCTTCATGTTCGGACAGAAAACCTCGATGTTCGTCTCGACGAATCTTGCGCGCGGCAGGCGTTCTTGAAGCGTTTCCGTCAGGCCGTCTTCGCAGATGATGACGAACTCCTCGTCAGGCCGCTCCAGACACCAGTCATGGATGGCTTGACTGTCGCCCACGAAATCGGCCATCCGCCGAACGGAAGATTCGCAGAGGGCGTTGACGGCCACTTTGGCCGAAGGATGCGCCTCTATGACCTCCCTCAGCCGTTCGGCCTCCACCTGACGATGAACCTGACAAAAAGCCCCCGGCCATGAGCCGTGAGTCACTTTGTCCGGATCGCCCATAGACAGAGCCGGGAGCACGATCAAGTCTTCTGGGGCGATTGTATCTCGTTTCGCTTCATCTGAAAAGGTTGCGGAAATTTGGCGGAGAAAGTCGAGTTCGGCCGACGAGCTCAAAGAAAAGTCGCAAAGCTCTCTGACCGGTCCGGAGGCTTTGACGTCGGCGACCAACAGAGATTTGGGCCTTTTTCGGCGATAGGCGACGATTTCTTCCGCTTGGACCGTCTGGCTGAAGGGGCAGCCGGCGTCGGCTCTGGGGATCAAGACGGTCAGATCCGGCCGGATTTTTTGCAGCAGCTGGGCCAAAAAATCGACCCCGCAGAGGAGAATGATTCTGGCCTTCGAGTTGGCGATCCGGCGAGACAAGCCGACGCTGCCGCCGACGAAGTCGGCCAGGATCTTCACTTCCTGACGCTGGTAGAAGTGGGCCAAAATTTCCGCGTCCAAAGTCCTGGCCAGACTCAGCGTTTTTTCGGCTTGCTCCAGGCGTCTGGCGCTTAGATGGCGGCTTTTCAGCTTGGACAGAGCTCTGCGGGCTTTTTCGGCGGGCGAAGAGGCGTCGTCGAAAAAGTCGCTGGCCGTCCTGAAGTCAGGAGTCGCGGCGGCCAGAGGCTGAGCGGCCGATTTCAGGACTGGGCTTTCTTTCATGGCTCACCAGCGTTTGGCCACCACCATGCTGTAGGCTTCGCCTTGGGCGTCGGCGAATCGGCCGACGCTTTGTATCGACAGATGGTTGGAATAGCGGGTTCTCAAATCCTGCACGTCCGAAAAATGGCGAACCGAACCCTCTTTGGGAAACCGGGGCATGGAAAACAGAACCGGCTTTTCGCCGGGAACGGTTTCCAGAAACCCCAAGTCGTCTTCCAAAACGTCCAGCACGTTCAAAAGCAGATAAGCCTCGAAGCGTTCGTACTGCTGAATGACTTGCGGGGAGGCGAAGTCTCCGTAAATGAAGTTCCAGCCAGGGTAGGCGGCTTTGGCCACTTTAATGTTGTTGTGGCTTATGTCCACGCCTATGTAGACTTCCGGCCTTTGACGGCGCTTGACCATGATCCCGGTGAAGTTGCCCATGCCGCAGCCCAAATCGGCGACGTTGGCGATATGCAAAAGGCCCAGACGACCGAAGGCGTTTTCGTACAAGCTCGGATCGTAGGCCGGAGCCGGCGTCGGTTCGGGGGCGACGTTTTCTCCTGGCGGATGAACGGGGATCTGACCTTTGAGGTTCAGAAGGGCGCCAGGATTGTTCAGAAGCTGATTGGGGTCGAAGGTCATGCTCCCTCCAAAGAGAGGCCCTGCTCGAAAGATATGGGCGCGTTTTCGTCAAACAAGATTGGCTCGCAGAACATGGCAGTCGCAGGGGCCGACGTTGGCCAAGAAATATTTGAGGGTGGCTTCGAGGTCGTATTTCGCGAAACGACCGTCGTTTTTCAGAACTTTTTTCGTCTGCGTGAAATCGCCGAGACAGCCTCCCTCGGCTCTCATCTCCGCCTGCAAAGTTTCGCGGAAACTGCGCCAGTCGTCCGTGGCCCCTATGGTGAGAACAAGCTCGGGCAGATCGTCGGCGTCGCCTTTGTTGAGGTCTTTGGCTTCTTGATAGTAAAAATGTTCAGTCAGGTTTTGCAGGACGACTTCGCGTCCGCTGTCCTTGTCGAGACCGACCAGGCGATAGAACTGACTGCGGCCCTCCTGGCCGTCTATCAGCTTCAAGACGGCTAACATCAGTTTTTCCAGACGTTCTCTGGTCGACAAGCCTTCGGCCAGGGTATAGAATTTGATGCCCAGCCACAGAGAGTCGATGAACGCCTTCATGGCTCCGAAGTTGTCGGAGTTGTTCAAGAGCTTTTTGGCCTTGTCAGGTTGCCCCATATTTATGTAGACCTGCGCGAGGCGTTTGACGGTCGGCAGATCTTCCGGCCGGAAAGTCAGAATGCTCTGAAGCTGCTTGGCCGCCGCCGACCATTTTTCGTCCAGATAGTGGATCTCGGCCAGATTGAAGCGGGCTTCCAGAAAATCGGGCTTTATTTCTATGGCTTGGGTCAGGCATCTTTTGGCTTCTTCGCCGTCGCCCATGGTGACGGCCGTCACGGCCAGGTTGTTCCAGGCTTGCACGTTGCCTGGGCATATGTCCAGAGCCGTCTGAAAGAATCGCCTGGCTTCTTCGAAAAGTCCTTGTTCAAAGAGCTTTTCGCCCTCCAAAACGTGATTCAGCCCATCCGGGACGGGCGGAGGGACTGTTCCTTCCAGAGATGACGAGGTAAGGGCGTTTCCTTCCATGTGACTTCCTCCTGAAAATAAGACCGCGGCGGCAGGATCTGCCGCCGACGCCGCTTGCAGGGGTATAAAGCAATTTCGGCGCCAAAAAGCTAAGAGCTTGGTTTAGATAAGGCCGAAGCTTTAGAGGATATTTATTGACGTTTCTCTTTCCCTAAACGTCGACCAAAATTTCATTCAGCCTTTTGGTTTGAAGTTTACGCGTCGAGATCGCCTCGAAACGCGATTTTTGGCTTGAGGTTGAGGCGAAGCTCCGCCGAAGATTTCTTGGCGACGAGCAGAGGGAAAAAACGGACGAGGCGCCAAGGAAGCGGCGCTTCGAGACGCGGCGCTTCGAGAATTGACCTGTCAAGAATTGGCATGTCGAGAATTGGCGCGCCCAAGGAAACGGAGGATGGATGAACCGACGGAAACTGGTCGCGCGCTAGGGGCGACGATTAGATTTAGTTTTGCGATGGATATTATGTTTTCGCCCTCGAAATCATTAATTTTATCATGGTAATGCATGTATATTAAAAGTTATATTATTAAATATAAGATATAAGTTAATATTTACGTTGTCATAATGGTGATAAATATAATATATGAAATGTATAACGAGAATATTACGTTGTTTGTTTTTGACAAATTGCCTTTATGCCAGCCGACAGCTTTAAAATATTTGAAGAAAAGCCAATCTGCGCTCGTTCTCGGCCCCAGCCAAACGTCTGCTCCCGACAAGCGGAGTTAATGATAATCCAACGCTTATTTTGTCTTGCGCTATTGAGGCATAACATGTTAAATTTTAAAATATGTCGCTGGAATATTATGCTTATTGCTGGTTAAAAATAGTTAAAAAATCTCTCAGATTTTTTGTGGCTGGCATAAGTCTGACCTAATTTTATTAAATTGACTTGTTTTTTGTAATGTTACGCTAAATATGACTTTTTTTCCTTGTTTTGAAATAAAGCAGAAGAAAAAAAAAGAGCCCTCAGCTTTAAAAATATTGTTTGACAAATTTTGAGATTGCGGCTAAAACAAGACGGAAATATGATAGGGTTCAAA
>JAIRTO010000123.1 GCA_031254895.1 Deltaproteobacteria bacterium | reverse complement strand
GACCAAGCCATCGAGGCGGATTTTTTCGATCGCCCCAGTTTCGTCAGCCAGGCCGCCTCTGTGAATCGGCGGTTGTGGGCGAGCGTGACGGGCGGTTCCGACGGCGGCCGGGAGGTCCTTCACCTCGAGTTGGAAGCCGTGGTCGGCGATTGTTTGGCAGCGGATTTGGAGCGCGAAGACTCCTCGATTAGGCGGACGCTGCTCGAGGAAGACGTTCGACGGCGCGTTCTTTGCGCTTTGGCCGGCCGCAGGGGCTGCTGGAGCCCTCAATTGCTCGGCGAAAGTCTGTCCTCGGCCGCTTTGAAAGATTCCAGTCAGGCTTTGGGAACGGCGTTCTTCTGGGAGATAGGCGAGTCAGGCCGCCGCCACCCCATGCGAATCGAGTCGGGCGGCGGCGAGGCCGTCCTGGCCGGGCCGGGCTTAAGACTGTCTCTTCGGCCTGACGCCGTAAGGTCGGCTCTCCGATCCGGACGGATCGGCCCGTCGCTGTTTTTGGACTACTTGACGTTGGCCGATCACAATCTGGAGACCAGAGCCGGGGTCTTTGCGCTGAGCTATCTGCCTGGCTTGTTGGAGCCTATGGCCGACATTCTGGAGCGGCCCGACCTCCGCGCCTACGCCCGACGATCCGCCTGGCTGGCCGCCGGCGCCTTGCCGGTTCGGGCCGTCAACCGCGAGGTCGAGCCGCTTTGGCAGAGCGAGGCGGCGGCCGGAGCCTTGGAACTGTTCGCCGGAGAGCCCTGGACGATGGATCGTTGGCGTCGGTTGGCCGAGTTGAGGCTAAAGGACGTCTGGCCTTTCACCGCCAGCGAGTGGTATTTGGAGGAGACTCGACCGGAACGGAGGATTCGGCGGTGGGCCGCCGTTTTGGAGAATATGCGCTCCCTTGGAAAAGGGTTGACTTTGCCTGGTTGAACGTCGCTTTCGCCGGTTTTCGGCAGATCGTCTGCGGCGCGTTTTCGGAAATCAAATTTTAGGGAAAGGCGGATCGTAAAATGTCCAACGATGATCGGGTCGACCGCGGAAACGCCGGCTCGACGGCGGCCGGTCGCAGCCGTCGAGGAGACTTTTGGGCCAAAAGAAAGAAAAGCCTTTTCTGGTGGGCCTTGTTCGTGGCTCTTTTCCTTATAGTTCTGTGGCCAACCGTAGTCGTCACCATCTTGCCCGGACACGTGGGCGTGCTCTACAGACGCTTCATGGGCGGCACCGAGTTGAACAGGACTTTCCAGGAAGGCACCCACGTCATTTTTCCGTGGGACACGATGCACGTCTTCGATTCCCGCCTGCACGAAGAGACTCACACTGTCGACATCCTGAACGTTAGAGGGCTGCAGATGGAGCTGGACGTCTCCATCATCTACCACCCCTTGGCCGACCGCACGCCGACGCTTCTGAGCACGGTCGGTCTCGAATACAGGGAAAAGCTGATCATCCCGATGTTGACTTCGTCCGTCCGCGAAATCTCCGCCAAGTACGACACCGACGATTTCTTTTCCACCGACGCCAGCCGGATCAGCGACGAGATGCTGGTCCTCATGATCGGGACCATGGGACGCAATCCGGTCGTCGTCGACAATCTGATGATCAGGCGGGTTCGCCTGCCGAACTCCCTGGCCGAGGCGATCAACTCGAAACTGGTCGCCCAGCAGAAAATATTCGAGCAGCAGTTTAACGTTCTGGAGGCGGTGGAAGCCTATAAGCGGAAATACGTCGAGGCCAGCGCCGTCAGCATGACCCAAGAGATCGTCAACGCGCGCATGAGCGAGCCTTTTCTGCGTTGGCAGGGCATCGAAGCCACTCGAGCCTTGGCGGCGAGCGGCAACAGCAAGGTGGTGCTTTTCGGCGGGCCTGACGGTCTGCCGATCATCCTGAACATGGAAGGCTCGGGACAGCGGCTCGATCAGGAATCCGCCCTCGAGCCGGATCTTGTCTCCGAGGCTCCCTCGGAAACGAGGATCGACTCCGCCGAGACCGTCGGCGCGGCCGAACCGTCGACGTCGACGTCAACGTCGGAGACGGTCGGTTCCGAAGAGAGCTGGCTGGAACGGATCGGTCCCGAACGTCTGGAGAGCATATCTCGGACAATGGAGAGAGCCATCGGCCTGCCGCTGTACAATCATGGTCCGGCGCCTGCCTTAGGCGACCGAAATGGAGGCGACTCATGAATCCCGGCGTATCCGTATTTTATTTGCTGTTGTGTCTGGCGGCGGCCTATTGGGGGCGAAACCGCAGGTTCGGGTTTTGGGGCTTCTTTTTCGGCTCCCTGCTTCTGACCCCGGCGGTGGGCCTGCTGCTGGTCATCGCCTCGGCGCCCATAGCCGGCGCTTCCGACGAAAAACGACGCGGTTGAAGTCCCATGTCCAGAATAACGGTCATTTTGCTCGGCTTAGTTCTCTTGGGCCCTCTTCGGCCGGTCTGGGCCGAAGAGGCGGCCAACCCGCCGGAGCGGGCGAGCCGCCTGGCCTACGTCGAAGCGTACCCTTACTGGTCCTACAGCGACACCCTAGACCATCTGCGGGCTTATTTGGACCGGGTCGGCTGGGGCGAGCGGGCGACTTTCCCGCCTGAGCTGCATTTCAGCTTCAGCGAAGGCGAGGAAGAGGACTACGACGATTTTCGTCGACAGGCCAGAGAAATATTGGCCAGGGACGATTATGACCTTCTTTTGACTTTCGGCACCACGGCCACCCGCATCATGCTGGAGGAGAACGCCGTCCTGCGTCGTCCTATGATCGGCCTGTCCATCAGCGACCCCTTGGGGGCCGGCCTGATCGTCAGCGCCGACGACTCCGGGGCGGAGCATTTCACCACCGTGGTCTTCGACGAGCCCCACGGCGGCAATTTGTTTTTTCTGTTCCACGAGCTGATGAAATTCGGTTCGCTGGGCATCATGTACCGCGACGATCCCGACGGGCGGGCCTACACCTATCTGGAAGAGGCCAGAGAAGTGGCTCGGGACCGGGGCTTCAAGCTGGTGGAATACGCCAACATCGGCGCGGGCGAGCCTTTGGAGGATTGCCTGGCGGCGGTCAGAACGCTGATCGGCCAGGGCGTGGACGCCATCTTCCTTCCCAACATATCTTGTTTCGACCCCAACCAAAACGATCTGAAAGAGCTGTTCGATCTCATCTACCGAAACAAAAAAATGACCTTCGTCGCCGACGACCGGGCTCTAGTCCGACAGTTCGCCATGGCCGGCCTCGTTTTTTCCGACGTGAAGCTCTTGGCCGATTTTCAAGGGCGGCAGATCGTCAACATCCTGTCCGGCGAGTCCCCTGGCGAACAAAACATGGCCGCGCCTTTTCAGAGCAAAATCATGTTGAACATGGCGGCGGCCAATAGACTGGGACAGAGGTTGGATCTCGGCATATTGGCTTTAAGCGACGAACTTTATCTCAGTCTGCCCGGGCTGGACAAATGAAGAGGTCTTGGAATTTCGGAACAGGCAATTTCGGGAACAGATTGAACGTCGAGTCGTCTGGAACTTTTTAGTCGCCTAATTCGCCTGTCAGTTGAAACGCCGGACGGACGGAACGGCGATTAGTCCTCGGTCTTTCTTTCCAATCGCCTCTTCGTCAGGAAGCGGCTTTTGGCCAAAAAACGCGGAAGGCGCG
>JAIRTO010000044.1 GCA_031254895.1 Deltaproteobacteria bacterium | reverse complement strand
CAGGACAGCCTGAAACAGACCGGCGATCTGGAGCGGGCTTTGGGGCGGCTGACCCTCGGTCGAGGCTCCCTAAGAGATCTTCTGGTCGTCAGGAAAACTCTGGAACTGGCTCCCGGCCTTCTAGAGCTCCTGACCCAGGCGCAAGCCGAAAAACTAAAAGCTCTGGGGCTCGGGCTGGATCCACTGCCCGACCTTTTGCGGCTGATAAAGCAAACCTTGGTCGACGACCCCGCCCCCGGGGCCGGCGAACATCTGGTCCGAAAGGGACGTAGTCCCGTTCTGGACGAATACCGAGATTTGGAATCCGGCGGACGAAGGCAAATAGCCGCCATAGAAGCGGCCGAAAAAAAACGGACGGGCATCAATTCTCTGAAGATAGGCTTCAACAAGGTTTTTGGCTATTATCTGGAGGTCACCAAGAGCAATCTGTCTCTGGCGCCCCCGGATTGGACCAGAAAGCAGACCATCGCCAACGGGGAGCGGTTCGTGACCGACGGTCTGAAGCTTTGGGAAGAGAAAATACTGTCGGCCGGAGAAAAAAGGCGGGAGCTCGAAGAGCGGATTTTGGAAAACTTAAAAAGCCGGACGGCCGCCGAAGCCGCCCGGCTCAAAAACCTCTCCGCCGTCATGGCCGAGGTCGACGTTTTGTGCGCCTTGGCCGAAGTGGCCGGCGATCGCGGCTGGATCAAGCCCATCATGGTCTCCGACGACGTCGTGGAGATTTTGGGCGGCCGCCATCCGGTGGTGGAGAAGTTTCTGCCCCCCGGCGAGACCTTCGTGGCCAACGACGTCAGCCTCGGCCTCCAGCAGAGGCTCCTGATCATCACCGGCCCGAACATGGCCGGCAAATCCACCATCTTAAGGCAAACGGCCCTGATCGTCATCCTCGGCCAGATGGGCTCCTTCGTGCCGGCGACTAGAGCCGTTCTGTCGATCCGGGATCAGATCTTCACCCGAGTCGGCGCGGCCGACGATCTGGCCCGAGGCCAGTCCACCTTCATGGTGGAGATGAGCGAGACGGCCAAGATCTTGCGAAAAGTCACCCCCAGAAGTCTGGTCATTTTAGACGAAGTCGGGCGCGGCACCTCCACTTACGACGGCCTGGCCATAGCCTGGGCGGTGGCCGAACATCTTCACGATTTGGGCGAGCGCGGCGTGCCCACCCTCTTCGCCACCCATTACCACGAGCTGACGGAGCTGCCCCGGCACAAGCCTTTGGCCCGCAACTACAACGTTTCGGCCAAACGCTGGGGCGAGTCCATCATTTTTCTGCGAAAACTGGTCCCCGGCGGCGTGAGCCGCAGTTACGGGCTGGACGTGGCGGCTCTGGCCGGTCTTTCGCCGCCGGTGGTCAAAAGGGCCAGACAAGTTCTGGCCGACATCGGCCGCCAATCCTCCCATCTCGTCAGAGCCCGTCATCAGGCCAACAGCTTGTTCGCCGAGACGGCCGCGCCCCAGGACGGCCCCGTCTCCCTGGCCAGAGAAATCACTCAGATCAAGCTCGACGAGCTGACCCCGCTGGCGGCTTTCAATCTGCTGGCGGAGCTGAAAAACAGAGCCATGGAGGTCCTCTCTTGAGCGGGAAAGTCGGAAAGCTTGTCTCGATTCCCGTTTTGCTCCTGATGGCCGGAGTCCTGGTCTTTTATTGCCTGACGCCCACTTCGGCCGCCTGGGCCGAAGGCGAACTGGTTCGAGCCATAGCCGCCCGGGACAAATTCCTGGCCGACAACGGCAACGCCAAACGCGCGGCGTGGCTGGCCCTGATCGCCGAGTTCGAACGGGCCGCCGACGTGCAGCCCCGGTCGGATCACGCCGCCCGGGCCCGTTACCTGGCGGCGGACATGGCCCTGCGCTCCTTCAACAAGTTCGCGCAAATGCCTGACGCCCGCAAGGCCGCCGATCTGGCCGGCCGCTCCGTCAAAGCCTGCCCCCGCTGCAGCGACGCCCCTTCGGCCTACGTCGTTCTGGGACTGGCTCTCATCGCGTTGGATCAAAAGGAAGAAGCCTATCGCGAACTGATGAAGGTGGAGTTGAACTATCAGGCCCCGGCCCAGGCCAAACAGGCCAGGGAACTGATGAACGAGCTCTCGGGCCGGCCGCGCTCGTCCGGCTCCTCAAATAAAGGCCCCGACAAACCGTCCGGTTCGGCCGGGGAGGCCTCCGGCGGCAAGACGGGGTCGACCGCCCCAACGACGAGCCAGCCGGCCAAAGGCTCTGGTTCGGCCGCTCGGCCTCCCGCGCCGACCAAGACGACCATCCCGCCGTCGGCTCCGCCCAAACAGAGAACCGCCCCGAAGGCGCCGTCGCCCAGAGCGGACGGACGGGCCCAGATTTTCGGGCTGTATTTGGACGATCAAGGCGGCTATTCCGAAATAACCGCCTACCTCGATCAGGTCACCCCTTACGTCTACAATCTGTTGCCCCCTTCTCGGGAAGGCGGTCGCTTCAGGGTCTACGTCGATTTCCGAGGCACCAGACTCGGCCCCGGCGGAGTCAGAACCCCGACCAAATTCACGGAGCTGGTCAAGACGCTCAAGGTCAATCAACTGAACGACGACACGGTCAGGATGGTGGCCGACCTCCCGGCGGCGCACCCATACACGCCGGTTTTTCTGGACAATCCGCCCCGAATGATTATCCGGGTGGCTCGAGATCCCGCTTCCCTGCCGCCGATGGAGGCGGAAGATCCGCCCAGCGTGCGGACTCCGCCCACCCCCAAGCCGCCTAAAAAATCGCCGCCCAAAACTCCCCCGGCCAAAGGGCCGACGGACTCCATGGCTAGACAGTTGGGGCTCTCCATCCGCCGCGTCGCCATCGACGCCGGACATGGGGGCAAGGACGGCGGAGCGGCCGGCAACGGTCTGAAAGAAAAAGACATCACTTTAAAAGCGGCCAGAATGCTGCGGACGAAAATCCAAAACCGCTTAGGTTTGGAAGTCGTCATGACCAGAGATTCGGACGTTTTCGTGACTTTGGACAGACGGGCCAAGACGACCAACGACAAAAAGGCCGACGTCTTCATTTCCATCCACGTCAACGCCAATGACTTGGCCAAAGTCGAAGGCTTCGAATCATACGTCTTGAACTTCTCCAACGATCCCACGGCCATGGCCGTGGCGGCCAGAGAGAACGCCTCGGCGGGCAAAACCATGAGCGAAATGGAAGGCTTGATCCAGAAAATCGCCCGCAACACTCGCATAGCCGAATCCAGAGTTCTGGCCAAATCCATCCACTCGGGGGCCATCGCCTCTCTGCGCCAAAAATACAAAATACGCGATCTGGGGGTCAAGGAAGCGGCTTTCGTCGTTTTGGCCAATGTGGACGTCCCGGCCGTTCTGGTGGAGATGGGTTTCATCACCAACAAAGTGGATGCGGCTCGGTTAAGCGAAGACGCTTATCTGGAAATGGTGACCGACGGCCTGTGCGACGGCTTAAAGAGCTATCTGGACGGTTTGCCCTAAAA
>JAIRTO010000042.1 GCA_031254895.1 Deltaproteobacteria bacterium | reverse complement strand
GAGCGTCAGAAAGAGGTCAGGGAAAAGACGGAACAATCACTGACTTATTGTCCTATTCTCTTGCCCTGACCTCTTGAAAGACCGGAATCAAGCCTCTTTGAAGGCTTCCTTGAGACTCTCGGCGTAGGCTCTGCGTCTGGATTTGATTTGGCCTTCTTCTTCCACGTACGACAGGGCGCCGGACGGGCAGATGGCGGCGCATCTGGGAGCTCCCTGGCACTGATCGCATTTTTCGACCCGGCGGCCAGGTTTCGAGTAGGCGATGTTGCCGAAGGGACAGACGAAAACGCACGTCCGGCAGCCGATGCATTTTTCCGGATCGCTGGAGATCACGCCGGTCGCTTCATTTCTGGACAGAGCTCCCGTTCGACAGACTCTCAGGCAGGGGGCGTCGTCGCACTGGAAGCAGGAGACAGGCGCCTGACCGCCGTCTCGAAAAAACACGACGTTTATTTTCGATCCGGCCGGAAAATACGAGCCCCAATCGCGGCTGGCGCAAGCCAGCTCGCAATTCAGGCAGCCGATGCATTTGGCCGGGTTGACATGTATGGTTTTGTGGGCCATGGGTCGACTCCTTTATGGCTGCAAGCCGAGGGCCTGACGTTTGGCCGCTATATGGGCGTCCAGCAGCTGGCCGGCTTTGACGGGATCCGGCTCGACGATGAAGCAGGCGCCGACCACGTCGTTCAGCCCGGCTACAGCCAGATTGGTCACCAGCGGACTGCCGAGGATAAGAGGCGGCAGCCCCAAATGCGTGGTGATGCCCGTGGCCACGGCGTATAGACCGATGGCGGCGGCTTTTTCCGAATACCATTCCGGAGCCGAAGCGGCTACCGGCAGGGCCGAAATGTCAACTCCGATGGCGTTGGCCAGGACGGCGCACAATTGAATTATCCTGGAGTTGTCCACGCAGCTGCCGACGTGAAGGACGGGGGGAATGCCCAAAGTCCGGCAAAGGGAGGCCAGCTTCTCGCCGGCTTGATCGGCTCCTTCCGGGACCAAGAGGCCGGCTTTGCCCATGGCCGAGGTGGCGCAGCCAGTGACTAGAACCAGGATGTCCTTTTTTATCAGTTCTTGAGCCAGAGCGACGTGGTGGTGATCCTGCTTGAGTTTTGGATTGTTGCAGCCGACGATGCCGACCGCGCCCCGGACGGTTCCGGCCTTGATGGCCTCAATGAGGGGATTCGGCGTCCCGCCTAAGGCGCCCAGGATGGCTTCGTTGGAGAAGCCGCTCATGATCTCCACCGGCTCGACGGGGATGAAGACCTTGTTCGGATCTCTCTTTTTGAAGGCCTCCACGGCCAGTCTGACCACCTGTCCGGCCAGCTCCCTGGCGTTTTCCGGGGTGAAATGGAATCTTTCCGCTCCCGGGAAGTGTCCCTTGTCGGAAGTGGTCACGAATTTGGTGTGATAGCACTGGGCGATGTTGACCAGACTGGGCATTATGCACTGATAATCGGCGACGATGGCTTCCACCGCTCCAGTGACGATGGTCAGTTCCGTCATCATGTGATTGCCGGCCAGAGGGACGCCCCGACGCATCAGAAGCTCGTTGCCGGTGCAGCACAGACCGGCGATGTTGATGCCGGCGGCCCCGGCTTTTTTGGCTTCGGCCAAAATCTCCTTGTCCGCCGCCGCCGCCAGGATCATCTCCGAGACCACCGGGCTGTGTCCGTGAACCAGGATGTTGACCATGTCCGTCTTCAAGACGCCAAGATTGACCTTGGTCTTGTTCGGGGAAGGGACGCCGAAGATGACGTCGGAAATTTCCGTCCCGGCCATGGAGCCGCCCCAACCGTCGGAGAGGGAAGTTCTGGCGGCATGGAGGCACAAGGAGACCGGATCGCAGTCCACGCCCATGTGGGTGCGGTGCAGCATTTCCACGGGTTCGCGATCGATCCCTCTAGGGGTTATCGCCAATTTGTCCCACAGTTCCAGGCGGGCTTTGGGAAGTCTTTTGAGAAAAGCCAGACCGGGGCTCAGGGAAGAGTAGTCCAGAAACAATCTCTCGGCCACCGCTTTGGCCACGGCTTTAACGTCTCCGTCGCTCTTCAGTCCGAACTCCTCGGCCAACTTTCTCAGCTTGGCTTCGTCGCGGATTTCGTAGGCCGTGGTCTTGCCGCAGCCGATTTCGTAAAGAACTTCGACCAGATCCCGGCCGTGGTCGGAATGGGCGGCGGAGCCGCCGGCCACGAAACGACCGAAGTTGCGGGCCACCGTCAGATCGGCGTTGGCTCCGCAGACTCCTTTGTCCCTATCCAAACCGGGAATGATGCGACAGGGTCCCATGACGCATTTGGCGCAGGACAGACCCATCTCGCAGAAATTGCACTGCGGCGTCTGTTTGGCCAGTCTGTCCCAGGCCAAGGTCAGACCTTCCGCCCGGGCTTTATCTATAAGACGCCCGGTCTCTTGAGTCCACATGGAGCACTCGGCGCTGGGCTTGGCGAACTCGCACATAAAAAAGCCTCCCTTCGACGGGCCGGTCCTATTTTTGGCAACGACCTGGCGCTCGTCAGTCAAAAAAAGTAAATATCGGTCTTTTTCAAAAAAAATATGCCCTATTCGGCCGTCAGGCGATGGACTGCAAGTCGTTTGGCGGTCGAGTCGTTCGAGTCGGTCGAACGTTTTCCGGCGGCTTAGGCGACGCGGCCTAGCCGCGCCGCCGACGGACGCGAAAAATCCTAACTATTCGTGGTCGGACGCCTGGTCAGGATAACTTGCGCTTTTTTTCGCGGCGCTTGAAGCGTCCTTCATTTGAGCCGAGCATCGATAGTCGAACATCAGGATCCGAGCATCAATAGTCGAACATTGAGAGCCGAGCATCGGGATCCAAGCATCGATAGCCGAGCATTTGAGCAAACATCGGGATCCGAGCATCGGAAGCCGAGCATTTGAGCAAACATCGGGAGCCGAACATCGGAACCCTGTCATTTAGATCCGATCGTCGGGAGCCGAGCATCGGAAGCCAAGCTTCGGAAACCGATCCTCGGCCCATAATATTCGATTCTTCTCAGAGCGAAAGTCCAGGTCCCGAGACCAAGGCGCTGGCCATGGCCCGTCGGCGGCAGGCGGGGCACAGTTCCTCCGCTGCTCCGGCCCTGGCGAGCTCCTGAAGAGAGCCCACCGGTTCGCCGCAGATGGGACAGAGAACCATTTCGAAATCGCGGCCCCATATGGAGCGGGACGTCCTCTCTTCGGAGAAGACGATGTAGCCTGTGGGGCAGACCTTGGCGCAGGCCAGACAGCCGACGCATTGAGCCGGCGGCTCGAAGAAGGGTCCGGTCACCTGGCGCTCCTGACTGCGGCCGACCAAACTGATGGCCTCCGTTCCCGTCGCCTGACAAGCTCTGACGCAGCGTCCGCAACGGACGCAGCCGTCGGCCAGGTCGCCGAGTCTAGGATCCGGAGCCGCCTCGTATTTGACCGCCAGTTCTTTCAAATATTCGTCGTTCGGCGCTCGGCTGAGCAGAAGTTTTAAGACGAAGGCTCTGGCCTCGAAGACTTTGGGGCTCTCGGTGGAAACGCTAAAGCCGCTTCGGCGGAGAGGGAAGAGACACGACGCCGCCAGGCGAGAGTCGACTTCCACCAGACACAGTCGGCAGTTGCCGTCAGGGGGCAAGGCCGGATGGTGGCATAAGGTCGGTATGACCGTTCCGATGGAAGCGGCCGCCTCCAGAAGCGTCGTCCCCCAGGGGACGGCGACTTCGCGGCCGTCTATGGTTCCGGAGACCAGATCTGAAGTTTGCGGCATAGGCTTCACCGTCGCGTCGGCATCGACATGAATGAACTGTTGTTTGGTCATGGCGGACAATTTGTTCGACAACTATTTTTTTCTGACGGCTTTGGCCGCTCCGAAGCGGCAAGCGGCCAGACAAGCCCCGCAGGAGATGCAGCCGTCAAGATCGACGACGTGAGGCTCTTTTTTTCCGCCGGATATGACGGAAGACGGGCAGGCTTTGGCGCAAGCCCCGCAGCCGGTGCAGACGTCCGGGTCGATCGCGGGATGAAAAAGCCCTTGACAGCGGCCCGAACGGCAGAAGCCCTCTTCGTGTTCCTGATATTCTTCGGCGAAATAACGCAGGGTGGACAAAAGCGGATTGGCCGCGCTCTGGCCCAGCCCGCACAGGGCGGTCAGAGAAAGGCTGCGCCCCAGACTCTGAAGTTCTTGACCGTCTCCGGGATGGCCCTGTCCCCGACACAGGCCTTCGAGGATTCGGAGGATCAGGCCAAGTCCTTCCCGGCAGGGAGCGCATTTGCCGCAGCTTTCCCCTTTCAGGAAATTGGTGAAATAGCGGGCCACGTCGACCATGCAGCTTAAGTCGTCCATGACGATGAGACCGCCCGAACCCATTATGGCTCCGGCCGCCGGCAAATGGTCGAAGTCCAGAGGCAGATCCAGCTCCGACAGCGGCAGACAGCCCCCCGACGGCCCGCCCGTCTGCACCGCCTTGATTGTTCGGCCTGGTCTGGCTCCGCCGCCGACATCCTGAACCAGAACCCTAATCGGCGAACCCAGAGGCATTTCCGCCAAGCCCGACCGTCTGACCTGGCCGACCAGAGAAAAAACCTTGGTGCCGGAATTGTTTTTCGCGCCCAGAGAGGCGAACCAATCCGGCCCTTTCTCCACGATTAGAGGCACGTTGGCCCAGCTTTCCACGTTTTGCAGGAGCGTCGGGCAGTCCCACAGGCCGCGTTCGACGGAACGGACATATTTGACCCTCGGCTGGCCTTCCCGGCCTTCGATGGAAGCCATGAGGGCCGTGGATTCGCCGCAGACGAAGGCTCCGCCGCCTTCCACCGTCTCCAGATGAAAGTCGAAGCCGCTCCCGAGAATGTTTCGGCCGAGCAAGCCGCATTTTTCCGCTTGGGCTATGGCCCGCTCAAGTCTTTCCACGGAGAGGGGATATTCATGGCGGACATAGATGAATCCGCTTCGAGCGCCTACGGCGTAAGCCCCCAAGGTCAGGCCTTCGACGACGGCAAAGGGATCGCCTTCCATGAGCGAACGGTTCATGAAGGCCCCCGGGTCGCCCTCGTCGCCGTTGGCTATGACGTATTTTATTTCGCCTGGGGCCAGACGACAGGAACTCCATTTGAGACCCGCCGGAAAGCCGCCGCCGCCTCGGCCCCGCAAGCCGGAAGCTTCCACGCGGCGCGAGACTTCTTCCGGGCTCAGTTCGCCTAAGGCCAGGGCCAAAGCCTTGTAGCCGTCCGCGGACAGGTAATCTTCCAGGCTGTCAGGCCGGATGCGGCCCATCCTGCGCATGATAAGGCTGGTTTGGGGTTTGTAGAAGGGGTGTTCCTGGCGGCCGGGATTTTTAGGGTCGTTGACCAGTCTTTCGATCAGTTCGCCTTTTTTGAGAGTCCGCTCTATCAGCTCCTCGGCGTCGGCGGGGACGACCTTCTCGTAGAGATGGCCTTCCGGTTCGACCCCGACCAGAGGTCCTCGCTCGCATAAGCCCAAACAGCCGGTCATGTCGGTTCGCAATTCCGGTTTTTCGGAAAGGCCGGCGGCTTTGGCCGCGTTTTCCAAAGCGGTCAGAAGGGCGGCCGAACCGGCGGCGAGACAGCCGGGGCCGCCGCAGACCCACAGGCGACGAGCGATCTTGGCGTCGTTTTTCGGACTCTTGACGAAATCCGTCAAAGACTGAGGATTAGCAAAAAACATGCCTGCTCCAAGCCGAAGAAAAAAAGAGAAGCGAGGGGGACGCCTCCAGCCGGCCCGAAAAGAGCGCCTGCGGCTTCCCGAGACGAGTTAAATCAATTCCGCCGCCGCGTCAGGGGTCAGATGCCCATGGACGACCCCGTCCACGGTGGCCACTGGGGCCAGGGCGCACGCTCCCAAACAATTGACCGATTCCAGCCCGTAACGGCCGTCGGCGGAAGTCTGGCCAATTTTCAGGCCGAGACGCTTTTCCAAAGACTCCGTCACCGCCTGGCCGCCTCTCAAGTGACAAGCCGTGCCCTGGCAGACGGCGACGAGTCTTTCTCCTTTGGGAGTCAAGGAAAAAGCCCGGTAAAAGCAGGCCGCCGCAAAGACCCGGGCCGGCGGCAGGGACAGACGCTCGGCCGTCGCCAGGAGAGCCTCTTTGGGCAAATGGCGGAAGCGGGCCTGTATGTCCTGCAGCAAAGGCAGAAGCTGTCGGGGCTCGGCCGGTCTGGACCGGAGAATTTGTTCCAAGTCTTGTTCGTCGAATGTCGACATGGTCTGCATAAACTCCAATCAATAAGGGCGACGCGAAAAGTTGAAAAAAACAACCGACGAATGAAGCGGCCCCCAGGCGATATTTTTGGCGTTCGGAATCCGACCGAGCCTTGATGTCCGGCGAAGATGTTTAAATAATTATAGTCTATGGGGGGAGACATGACAACATTAAATTTTGACGAATCGTTTTTTTTCGTCCATTGTTCTTCGCCAAATCGGAGGTCGTCAATATTTGCTCCGAAACGAAGACAAGCCGCCTTGGAACCGCCTTGGAACCGCCTTTAGGAGCGCCGAAAAGGCGAAATAAGGCCGCCAAACGGTTCCTGGCGAGCCGCTCCCCTGGCCGCGACGCCTTTCCCGGTCGGCTAAGGTCGAGGAAGCGTCTTTTGTGGGAGGGGGCGAGCCTTCGTCCGACGGACGACGAGGCTAAGCCGAAAATCCTGGCCCCCCGGAGCGGCGTTTTTTTAGGTTTCCCTCCCTTCGCCTACCCTTTGGCCGAATTTCGCGAGATCGCGTTCTTGTTCCCAAAAGCGTTTTGTTCGGCGGGCGCGGCCAAAAAGCGTTCGCGCCAGCCGCTGGAGCCAAGCCTCGCGAACGCGGGGCGAACGCGACGCGTTCGCGGGGCTTGGCGAGTCCTTCGCAGCCGAACGCCGCGCGTTCGCGACGCGATAACGGTTTTTGGCGACGGAAAAGGCGACGGATAACGGCGAGGGCTGGCGGGAGACGCAATCGTCCAAAAGGGCGAGGGGATCAATATTCGCCGTCGCGAACGGCCGACTTTTTGGACTATTGCCGTTTGAGGGGGTAGAATTGTCGAAAAGGACGTTCGTTTCGGCCGTCGTCAGGGCCGAAGCCGAAACTTCGGCTCGAAGAGAGGGGATAGGGCATGATATTTTTTCTGACCGGAGCGGGGATCAGCAAGGAAAGCGGTTTGGACACCTTTCGCGACAAAGACGGATTGTGGGCGAAGGTCGACCTGGCCGAGCTGGCCACCATAGAAGCGTTGAAACGCAATCCGGACAAGACGCTGGCCTTTTATGATCAGAGGCGGCGGACTCTTCTGTCCGGAGAGATACGGCCCAATGCCGCTCATCTGGCTTTGGCGGAGCTGGAGAAGAAGGGCGTTCCGATGTTTTTGGCGACGCAAAACGTCGACGACCTTCACGAAGAGGCCGGCAGCGAAAACGTCGTGCACATGCATGGCCGCCTTCTGGGAGCTTTATGCGACAATTGCGGGCATAGAATGGACTGGAGGGCGGATCTGGGGACGAAAGACGTCTGCCCCGATTGTCGGAAAACGGGAACTCTGCGGCCTGACGTGGTCCTTTTCGGAGAAGTCCCTTACCATCTCGAGGCAATTGACGAGGCTCTGAGCCGAAGCTCCCTGTTCGTGTCCATCGGCACTTCCGGGACAGTTTATCCGGCGGCCGGGTACCTGCGTCAGGCTTTGGGCCTGGGCCTCAAAACAGTGGAACTGAATCTTGAGGCTTCGAGGCCGGGGCTGTTCAACGAAAGCTTTTACGGTCCGGCCACAGAAGTCGTGCCGGCTTTTGCGGCCGAGATCTTGAGCGGGCGGCGACAGGTTTGACGACTGGCCAATCGGCCTCCATTCGTCCTCTTGTTACGTAAATATTCATGTAAGAGAAGTTAAGTAAAGACTTTTTTGCTATGTTAACAATTGCCGTCGATCGGTCATCAAGATGGGAATCAACACAAGCGTTATTTACATAATCAACGGCGATTGAAGTTTTTCAGCCAGTCCTTCAGGTTCGAATCGCGCTTCCGCGCCGCATCCTCAGGCGGCGCGATTTCCTTGCCGGCCGCTTCAATTTCTTGGCGTTTTTTCTGCGCGTCAGCCCGCGCGTATGTCTTGGTGGTGTTTAAGCTGACATGGCCGAGCAGATCTCGGATGTAGATTAAGTCAACCCCAGACTCCACGAGTTCCATTGCGGCAGTGTGTCTCATTTTGCGCGGACTGAAATCCTCCGGGATTATCTCTGGATTGTCCATCCGGGCCATTTGGGCATATTTCTTGATCAGATAGTTTACCCCTTGTCTCGTGAATTGCTCGTTCATGTGATTTTTGAACAGCCATTCGTTTAGCTTCTCGGGCTTGTCATAGCCCTTCTGGCCTAAGTACCTCCGTATCTGGGGAACCATTTTCTTCATAAGCGGCACATATCGGCTTTTCTGCCCTTTACCGTGAATTAGCAAAGCATACGGCTTATGGAGCGACAGATCTTTCACCTTTATTCGTATCAGTTCGCTGACGCGGATTCCCGTCGCGCGCATCAATGACAACATGACGCAGTCCCTGAGCCCGTTCGTTTTATCAATGCCTACCTTGCTAATCAGCAGCGCCGCCCCATCCGTCTTGAGGTACGAGATTTCCTTCTGCGGCGCTTTTTTGATCGGTATGGCCAAAACCCGTTGGTATTCGTCCAAATGTTCGGGGAAATCGCACATTAGAAATCGTATGAAACTGTTCAGCGCCGACTGCCGCTGATTTCTGGTCGAGACGCCGTTCCCCCGGCTATTTTCCAACCAGCCAAGGAATGCGGCCACATTGTCATAGGAGAGGTTCGAGAGATCCGCCTTGTCGGCGGCGATGCCCCGCTCCTCCGAAAGGAACTGCAAAAAATGGATAAACGAGTACCTGTACGAGTCGATCGTCTGCGACGAACTCCCGCAAGCGTTCGGCAGGTAGTCCGTGAAGTACTTGTTGAGGTATACGGCGAAATTCGTCCTCTTCATTTTGACCTCCCCCGAATATTTCTTCAATTTTGGGTCGGATTTGTCCTTGACGTCGCCACAGGCCACGATTGAATCGATGGTTTTGCAAAACGCCGGAAAGTCGTCGTAGCGTTTCGCGCGAAGTTTGGTTTTGGCGCGCTTCCAGAACTTTTCGCTCAAGTTCAAATTGGGAGAATACGGCGGAATGTAGATGAGGTTTTTGTTCAGTTCAACCGCAAGATCTTGAGCTATCCATTTCTAGGCGGCGAGCGCTTTCTTTGCACGCGGCATTGACGACCGGCCAAGCAAGTTCCTGCTTCCTCTCGGCAAAGATAGAACGCTTTTTGCGCTAAGGAGCTGCTCCTTGCCCTCTCAGAGCTGATTGGCCTTTCGCGACGGAGCTCCAGACTGAGGCGACGTCTGGAGGCGTCATGACCATGCTGTCGTAGCTGTCAGTTTCTTAAATGCTTAGTCTGGCAAACTGAACCAATCCCCGTCAGGAGAAAAGCCCGGTTGGCTTGCCGGCGGGCAGTTCACGAAAAATTCATCTAAGGCGCCTGCCTGCCAGCGCTTCGCCAAATAGGCCAAACGCTCTCGGCGGAGAAAACGCTGCGGCTGACCACGAGGGGAGGCCCCTCGCCGCGACGCGAAAGGGCGGCTTGCCTTTCAGGCGACTTTTCGAGAGCGTCAAGTCGCGAAACGGCGGGGATGAAAGCGGAGCCCACCCTTTTTTTACGCGTCGCGGAAATCTGAGAGTTTAGCCGCGGCCTTTGCCGGTCCATTTTTCGACGTCAATCTCCACGACTCCGGTCGCGGCCAGCTTTTCAGGCGGAATGGTCGGATTGATCAAGCCGGGAACAAATTTTTCCCCGAATTTGAGAAGCACGGCTTCCATCAAGCTTCGATCAGCCGGATCGTCATGATTCAACGCCCTGGCCCGGCCGAAGCCTATGGCGCTTTTGAACAAGGTGGAGGTTTGGCAGGGCGTCTCGCCGGTCCGATAACTCTCCGCCTCGGCGATGGCCACGCACACTTTCGGGTTTTTCCGGATGCAGTCCAGCTTGCGGCCTCCGGCTCTCCGGCAGTGGAGGTAGATCTTGCCGTTCAATAAGACATAGTTAATGGGCACGACATAAGGAAAATCGTCGCCTGAGGCTCCGAGAAAGAGAACTTTTTCCTTCTCGACCAGGCTCATGGTCTCCTCGTGGCTCAACTGATTCTTCTGCATGCTCGGTTGCATGATTGTTCCGCCTTTTAGCTTTTTCTTCGTTTTTTTGGGGGGCCGGCCAATCCAGGCCTAAACTCCCGCCAGGGCTTTCGACTCGAACGCCTAAAATTAGAGTTTTTTCCGCGATGGCGGCAGACCGCCGTTATCGTCTTCGGACAGTTTGGTCGTTCGACGGCGCGGGGCCGTAGGGCGATCGTCTGGGGAAAGTCGGGTAATTGTAGTCTTGGCCTTTCGGCTTGTCAATGACGACGGAGACTTTTTGCTTTTTAGTTTTTGGCGCCGCTACACGCTGAAATCATACGGCGAAGCGCTCAGTCTATATATGAGTTTCCTCGAAACCGAAAAAAGCGTCAACGGAGGAAATCTGTGCGGAGATTGCTTCGGTGCGGACAATATTGAGTCATGGCTTGTGTGGCTGCGAGACAAGCGTGGAAACTCGCCTGAAACATGCAACACGCGGCTTGCGTCGCTGAGGGCGTTTGTTAAATATCTCGGCAACCAGGACGTCAAATATCTTCATCTCGCATATGGAGTCTCTCTGATAAACCGTCGCAAAACAACTGCGCAAAAAGTCGTGGGTATGAGCAAACAGGCTGTCCAAGCCCTATTGGCCGCTCAGGATGCTTCAACCAAGACGGGCCGCAGGGACATCGCCCTGATGGTGACGCTGTACGGCACTGCCGCAAGGCTCAACGAAATATTGTCATTAAAAATCGGGCATCTGCATTTAAAGGCGGCGACCCCATATGTCACGGTAATCGGCAAAGGCGACAAAATCAGCACCCTGTACCTCCTGCCGAAGAATGTTGCACACTTGCGGGCGTATCTTGCGGACGCTCACGGCGAGAATCCTCTGCCCGATTCGTATGTATTCTACTCGCGGAACTTAGGGCCGAGTGGAAAGATGTGCCATAACGCCGTAAACAAACAGTTGAAAAACACGCGGCGGCAGCGCACGGGCAATGCGTCGAAGTCCCGTTGGAAATCCACGCGCACCAACTTCGGCATGCAAAAGCCTCACATTGGCTTAAAGACGGAATGAACATCGTACAAATCTCGTTTCTGTTGGGTCACGCGCAAGTGCAGACGACGATGGCCTACTTGGACATTACAACTGAGCAGGAAGCGCAGGCGCTCGCCACGCTTGAAGATGACAATGACAAGTCCACTCCTAAGAAGCGGAAATCGTCAGGCAAGTCGCTTGCGGCCCTGTGTGGCGTCCGTACGCCAAAATCGTAGGTTTATTATCCGAACCTTTTTTCATGAAAATACGTACAAACAGCGT
>JAIRTO010000355.1 GCA_031254895.1 Deltaproteobacteria bacterium | reverse complement strand
TGGCCCGAAAATATGCCCTCTTGAAGTTTTTTTTGACGACTTTGGCTGACTGAACGCCGTCAGACCAAAAATGTCCGAGCTTTCGGAGTCCGAGCTCTCGCAGGCCTTTTCGACGGCTCGGCGATTTCAATCCGCTCCTGCCCAACTGGTGAGAAAAATGTCTCAATGGTGCACGACCCGATGTCGCGACGGCTGGCCATCTCTGACGAGACGGAGTCGGCGCTTTTTTGTCTGACCTTTTTCTCCCGCTCCGCTCGTCATCTTCTTCTTTTCGGGTCTGAACCGCCAGGCTCTTCCTTTTTTCCTAAACACCCGCCGACTTTTTGCAGATCGCAACAGTGGAGGCTACATGTCGCCGAATCCAGCCGAAAAGGCCTGCGAATACAAAATCGCCGAATTGGAATATCTCGCCGAAGACGCCCCGAGTCTCGAATCCATAACCAACCGGCTTTCGTCCATGCGGGCCGAGCTGCCCCTTTTGGAGTACGTCACCTCCGTCCCTCGGCCTTCCTTCGCCGCCGCCAAGGAAATCATCATTCTGGCGCGGCGCTTGATTTTTCCCGGCTTTTTCGAGCCCCAGCTGCCGTCCAACGAACTAAACGTCAAATTCTCCATCGGCCAGACCCTGACCAGCCTTTTCGCCGCTCTGACCAGAGAGATCACCGCCGCCATCAGACACGATCACGTGCGTTACGACAGTCTTTGCGCCAACTGCCATCAGCAAGGCCGGACTCTGGCCATGCAAATCGTCAACCAGCTGCCGCGTCTGAGAGAAATCCTGGCCTCCGACGTCCAGGCGGCCAAAGAAGGCGATCCGGCCGCCGGCAACCATCTGGATCAGATCATCCTCTGCTATCCCGGTCTTCTGGCCACTTTGGTCTACCGCCTGGCGCATGAGCTGTGGCTTCTGAACGTGCCCTTCGTGCCCAGAATCATGACCGAGTACGCCCACAGCCGCACGGGCATCGACATTCACCCGGGCGCCTCCATCGGCTCCAGTTTTTTCATAGACCACGGCACCGGGGTCGTCATCGGCGAAACCACCACCATCGGCGAAAGGGTCAGGCTCTACCAAGGCGTCACCTTGGGGGCGCTGTCTCTCCCTCGAAACGCCGGAGAGCGCCTGCAGGGGGCCAAACGCCATCCGACTCTGGAGGACGACGTCATCGTCTACGCCGGAGCCACCATTTTGGGCGGCGACACCACCATAGGGGCCAGATCGGTGGTCGGCGGCAACGTCTGGCTGACCGAGAGCATCCCGCCGGACACCAAGGTCTTCATCAAAAAGCCCGAGCTGGTCATTAAAAACAAGCAAGCGAAGTGACGACCCCCGGCCGCAAGCCGGCCGCAAGTCGGCTGCGGGCAGGGAGCAGGCCGCCTCATCTCGGGAATTGTCCGCCCTCCTTTTTCGGGCGAAAACGCTCCGGCCAACGCGCCCGGAGCGTCTTTTTTCGGCGCCGTTCGACCGCCTTTTCCGCCTTCGGGCGATCAAATCGGCCTCTCGGATCTCTTGTCGGCCAAAAACCGACAAACATGCAGGCTATTTCCGGCAAAGTACAAATAATGTTGCTTTTTTTTGTTACCAAAGTATAATTGACATAGGTGAAATTTGCGCCTTTGATCGGTTTTTGGAGTCCCCCAGCTTTTGCGGCGCGAATTCGAAGGCGACCTTCCGCCGGAAGCTCATTTCGCCGGCGTCGTCCGCCGTTCTTTGGCCGAGTCAGTAATGGCCATGTTTTTCGCCTGTAAAACGCGTCCCAGCTTTTCCCTATCTCGTCATAAACCATAGACGACAATCTAACTAATATCATTGGACACTATTTTTATTAATTTTCATGTCATGATCTGAATTAAACTTATATTCGACTTCATAAACGACACAACCAAGTTCATTCAGGAGGGCAAGATGGCAACCAGCCTATTGCTTAGCGAAAAAAGGCGTCTTCTTCGGCGCGAACTGATTTACTATCTAAAAGTCAATGAATTATTGAACAATTTTGAACTTGGAAGATTAGTCGACATCCATACCAACGGACTGCTTCTTATCGGCAAAGAACCTTTAGAACTGCAAAAAGATTACTTAATACGGATAGACCTGCCTGTAGCCCTGGCCGATCAGGGGCTGGATCCCATCGGAATCCGCGCCAAATGCGTCTGGGTCAGACCTAGTCTGGCCAAGCCTTTCATGGAAAGCGGCCTGATGTTTTTAGAAACCAGCGAGGAGGCCAAAAAGACCATCAGTCTTTTGATAAACCTTTTTGCCCTCCCGGACGTCAATCCTAAGGCTTGAACCACTGATCATGAGCATAAGAATCATCGACAGCCTGACCATGCAAGCGACCAGCTCGGCCGACAGGCTGGGAGAGCTCCAGGCCGGTCTTTCGGCGCCGACGACCATCTCCGCCACCAGCATGAATTACATCATCGTCATCACCGGGGCCATAGTCCTGACCTTCATGGCCGCCGGGGTGATAAGCTGGCGCAGAAAACGCAGCCGCGTGACCAAGGGCTGGTCGTCCATAACCAACAGCCAGAACATCTGGGAAGTCCTGTCCAAGGCCGTAGCCAGACAGGCCCACTTCTCGCTGGACATCTACGAAGCGACCAGAACCATCAATTTCAAAGGCGTCTTGACCGGTCTCGAAGACGAATCCTATCTGGTTCTGACCTTGAGCGAAACTCCTTCGGCGGACGCGGAACTGGCCGAACTGCCCGGAGTCATCCATATAAATTTCCGGCCGGCGGTCAAGGAACCGACGGAACACTTTCAATTCGCCACCAAAGTGATGGATTATCGCTTCGTCAAGGACAAGGACTGGCGCGAAGCGCAAATATTGATCCCCATCCCCAAGGTCGTCACCAGCGCCCAGCGCCGCAGCTTCCTGCGCCTGGAGCCCACCGGACAATTCGCCATCTCCTGCGCCCTGCACGAAGTCCCTGAAGGCAACATCCCCGATCTCGGAGCCCTCGACGTGGTCTGTTCCGGCGAAATCATGGACATCAGCATCGGCGGCGCCCAAATAAAGCTCTCCAACAGCCTGACTCTTCGGGAAACTCAGCGTTTCGTCGGGGTCATGGCTCTGCCCACTCAGGATTTGAACGTCGAACTCTCCGAGCCGAATCTGATCGTCCTGATTCAGCTCCTGTCGCAAGAATACGTTCAACAATCCGTGCAATTGGGCCAAAGCGCCCACAACATTCTCAGAGTCAGATTTCTGGGCCGATACTTGAAAGACAAAAATCAAAACATCTGGACTTATCGCGGACTGACCCAAAGCACCCTCGAAGATCTGTCCTACTGGCTTTTAGCTTATCAACGCTATTTGATCAAAAAGAAGCTCTATCTTCTGCCGCCTCTGGAATCGCATCGTCCCCCAAACATGTTTCCGGCTCAACCGCCCAAACGGCCGCCTCTCCGAGGCGAAGACGATTGAGCTCGCCGCCTCGTCTTACTTTTTTCCGAGAATTGTTGAGGCTTTCAAAAATCCTTTTTGGCGTGTTTGGCGTTTTTGGCGTAAGGCCTAAAAATAAGGCCAATGGTTTTCTGGTCGACCAGGGTTGAAACTGGCCGAGGTTTTCGTTTCTTGTTCGGACGGCCGACAAATAGGTTCGCTCGTTTCTGCCGCCCCGGCCTTTGGCGGCGGTTTTTTTTCCATAATTTTTTTTTTCTCGAAAAAGGCCTCCGCTTTTTTTTCGCCTTTTCGCTCTGGCCTCAAGCGCCCTGGTCTCCGGCGACTCCGGCGACGCCGGCTTGGCGCCGACAACGGAACGCCAAAAAGCCCCGTCGCCGATAAGCCGAAGAAAAGGCCCGAAACAGCCGACTCCGGTTCCAAAGCCGGTCCGAATGGGGCGAAACAGCCCCCCAAAAACAAACGAGGGAGAATCCGACTATATGGGTTTCGTCAAAGGCAGCGCCACCATGACGCGCTACAAGATAACCGAAGAGCCTTCGGAAGGGTTGACGGACGAGTTCATCGCCGAAAGACTCCTTCAGAACGCCTTTGTGGACATAGAGAATTCCTCGGAGGAAAGCAGCCTGGGCTGGGTGGAGTTTTTCGATCACCTCTCGACCGGCTTTCCGGCCGAGTCCTGGCGGTTCGGTCAAATTATCGGCTTCAACCTGCGCTTGGACGAACGCAAGCTGTCCAATCGAATCCTCAACCGTTATTACGCCATCGCCGAGGCCAATTTGACGAAGGAAACCGGCAAAAAACCCAACACCACCAAGCGCCGCCAGCTCAAGGAGGCCCTCCGCGCGGATCTTTTACGACGGAGCCTCTTGGACACCAAGCTCATCGGCCTCCTTTGGCTGCCGGAAAATCAGGAGCTCTGGATCGACTCCGCCGGAGACAAGAACCGCGCCCTCTTCGAAGAGCTCTGGAGCCGCACTTTCGGCCTCAACATCAAGCTTTTGGTGCCCGTTTCCATGGGTCTTTCCATCCTCGCCGAATCGCAAAAAGAACAGCTTTTGCGCCTGACGAGCGTTCCTTTTTTTGAAGGCGAGTAATCATGGCCAAGACTATTGAATTAGACGACATCGACATATTCGAACTCTGGCAAGAAAAAATTTGGCTGGGTCAAGAATTTCTCACCTGGCTGTGGCTGTGTTCGGAAATCGACAACAATTTTACTTTGAAAGGCGATCTCGCCGTCTCCGTCTGGTTCGAGAACACCCTCAAACTGGAAAAGGGCGAAGGCCCGGCCAAACAGCAGCTGACTTGCCAGAACTCCAATCAAGTCATCGGCCACGAATGGATCGAGGCCTTCACCGGCGTGGCTCGCAACAAGCAAGTGAGCGCCGGCAAGCTGCACCTTAGAACCGAGGACAAGGAGTGGTCTCTGACTCTGCCGGCCGACACGCTGACGCCCAAATCGGTCAAATTGCTGGCCGGGGCCGATTTTACCAACAGCGGAGAAGACAAGGCGGATCAAATAGGCTCTCTTCTGGACAAGACGGCCGTTCTGATCGAGCTCAATTCCGTCATCGAGGCGTTGTTGAGAAGTTTTTTGGAGCTAAGGCTGTCCAAGGAGTGGGAGCTCGTCGAGCTGCCTCGCCTGAGAACCTGGGTTCAGCGCTGGGTGAAAGAGGGTTAAGACGTTTTTTTATGAAAAGATTTCTCTTCGGCGTTTGGTATTTGCCTATTTTCGCTGTTTGCACCATCTTGGCCGGCTTGTTTTGTCTGGCCGTCAGTCTTTTCTCCAAAAACCTGGTCAGACGCATCACCAGCGGGGGCTGGGCCCTGATAGTTCTGGATCCGGCTCGAATAAAGGTGGAAGTCGTCTCCGGGCAAGAGAACCTGCCCGCCCCTGATTCCGGGGGCTACATCATCTTCGCCAATCACCGCTCTCTCTTGGACATCCCGACCGTGGCCAGGGCCACCGGCCGCTCCATCTCCTGGGTGGCCAAGGCCGCCCTCGGCCGCATCCCCGTCTTCGGCTGGACCCTCAAACGCGCGCACATGCTGGTGGACAGGGGCGGCAGTCCCGAGTCGGCCAGACAGATGGTGACGGAAGCCGCCGCCCGTCTTTCGGCCGGAGAAATCATGGCCATCTTCCCGGAAGGCACACGCAACTCGACCGACGCCCCCTTATTGCCCTTCAAAAAAGGCGCCTTCATCTTGGCCAAACATACCGGCGTTCCCCTGGTTCCGCTGGCCATCCGCCATTCCGGCTCTCTTTGGCCAAGAGGCAAGTTCGTCCCCAGTTCCGGGGTGATCAAAGTGGCCATCGGCCAACCCATAAAGCCGGAAAAAAATCATTCCCTCCACAACCTGGCCGGAGAAGCCCAAAAAACTCTGGAAGCCCTTTATCTTTCTCTGGACGACAGCTCTGCCCCTCCCGCCAATTGAAGACGATTGGACCAAAATTCGCCAAATTACAAGGCCAAAGGCATCGGGCCAAAGGCGCGACAACCGACGCCTCGAAGACGGAGGAGCGCCAAAAACTCGGCCGAAAAGGGAAAGCCGTCATCTTGGTTTTTGGCGGGAGCGTTCTTGGCGAGCAAGATTGACGTCAGCGCGGGATGTCTTTGACTTTGTCTTTGACTAAAAGAGCCTTCAGACGAGCGAGGAAAAGTTCGTCAAACAGGCCGGACATTTCTTTATTGGGTGGCCTAAACGTGTAATAGTCGCCGTCTTCGCGAATGACGACGTCGTCGACCGTCAGATGCCCGGTCTGAAACAAATATGGGATCG
>JAIRTO010000326.1 GCA_031254895.1 Deltaproteobacteria bacterium | reverse complement strand
CGAATTTTCGCCAGATTAACATTTTCGTCGCTGCCAGCAAGCTTCTCATATTTTTTCGGAGGACATCATGTCAATTAAAGCCAAGCTGTATTCCATAGTTATATTTTTAATAGTCGTGGCTTTGGGCATAAGTCTCATTTCTTTCAGAACAATAAGAAGTCAGTATGCGCTCATGCAGGCGGGATTGTCTTCGTCGCAGCACGTCATGGATCTTATGGCCATAAACGCTGGAATAACCGAAGAAGCTTCCTTGATTCGCGACGTCATATTGATGGACGACGTTAAAATAAAAGCGGAGACCAAACAAAGAATCGACGACATTTCGAACAATCGGCTCGACCCCATGTTCAAGTCTTTCACCGCCTCAAGTCAAGAAGCGGCCATGTGGAAAGATCTTTTGAACAGCTGGGATCAGCACAAGGCCCTGATGGAGGAAGTGTACGAAGACAGCTTGGCCAACACGGGCTATTACGCCAAACTCTTGTCCATCACCTACAGCCTCGAATACTGGCTCAACTACGAGCCCGGCCTGCGAACCCTTTACGACGAAGCGACCAAATACCAGACCGCTCAAGCGGACAGAGCGGCTTTTCTGGCCATGGAAAACGTTCAGCTGCTCTACGCCCTGCAGCTTTGGGAAAAGATGTCGGTTTTGGCCCAAACTTTGGGCGACAGAGAGATTTACGCCCAAAACGGCCGAGAGAACATGGCCCGCTTCACCCAAAATCTTAACGCCATTGAAAGAATTATGCTGAATCCGGCCGTCAGCGACGACCGATTGGAGACCTTCAACAAAGAATTCAGCGCCGCCGGCGTCGACAAAATCCAATTCGGCGAGGCCGGAACTTTAAAATACAACCTCACCAATTTCAGCTTGCCCCCGAATTTCATCAACCCGTTCATGCCGGAAGCCAGCCGGACCTATTGGGAAAAAATCAAGCCCTTGCGCGGCGGCGGGACGGAAATATTCAATCATATCGTCACCATGACCACCCAGGACAGCAACATCCAGGCCTACAACAAAGTCATGACCGTCGGCCGGGACATGAGGAACTTGGAGAGAACGAAAATAAACGATCTCATCAACTCCAGCCAGGACACTCTCGCCGCAGTGGTCAAGGATTCCATCTCCACCTACGACCACAACATCCTCTTTCTTTTGATCGTCGTCGCCTGCGGCATTCTCTTGGGCTCGGTTCTTTCGGTCTTCTCCATTCAGAAACTGGTCAAGACGCTGCACAAGCTGGACGAGGATCTTCTGGAGCGTTCGTCCGAGGTCGATAATCTGGCTCAGGAGCTGTCCGCCAATTCCCGCTCGCTGTCCGACGGGGCTTATCAAAGCTCCTCCAGTCTGGGCGAAACCAGTTCGGCTCTGGAAGAGCTGTCCTCCATGACCAAACGAAACGCCGACAACTCGGTGGAAGCCGACAAGCTCATGCAGCTGGCCAGCGAATCGGTGATAAGGGCCCAAACTTCCATGGACAACGTCATCGAAGCCATGGGCGAGATCTCTTCCTCCGGAACCGAAATCGGCAAGATCATCAAATCCATTGACGACATCGCCTTTCAGACCAATCTTCTGGCTCTGAACGCCGCCGTGGAGGCGGCCAGAGCCGGCGAAGCCGGGGCCGGCTTCGCCGTCGTGGCCGAAGAAGTCCGGAACCTGGCCAGCCGCTCCGCCGACGCCGCCAAAAACACGGCCAATCTCATTGAAACCACCACCCGCAACATAGACTCCGGCTCGGAGATGGTCAACTTCACCGCCGAGAACTTCAAGGCCGTCACCGACCACGCCAACAAAGTCGCCCAGCTCATAGGCGAAGTGGCCGAGGCCTCAAAACAGCAGACCATGGGCATAGATCAAATATCCAAAGCCGTCAACTCTCTGGATCTGGTCACCCAGCACAACGCCGAATCGGCGAAGCAATCGTCGGAAATCGCCTCCAATCTTGGCGAACAGGAAGACAAGCTTCTGGAGACGGTCAACGAGATAAGCTCTCTGGTCAGCGGCTCGAACAAGTCGCGGTCGATGGACTATTCGTCTTCTCAGTCCAAAGGCAAAACGTCCTACCCGGCTTTGCCGGAGAGATGAACCGATTGAACGTCGGCTTTCCGAGCTAAGCCGACCCGATCTTAGGCCGACCCGGTCTTTGGCCTAATCGGTCAAGGCCAAATCAGTCAAGTCCTAAATGGGTAGCCCCCTGGCGGAAAAAAGAGATTCTTCAGTCGTTTCCAGGCTGAAGAATCTCTTTCTTTTTTTGGAGCCGCCAAAAAACAAGCGGGGTCTTCAGTTCTAGGAGGATCGACGCCTTTCGACGGGCAAGGCGAAATCAAGGGGTAGGCCCCGGGCAGAAAAAAAAAGATTCTTCGGCCTTTTTCAGGCCGAAGAATCTCTTTCTTTTTTTGGAGCCGCCAAAAAAGGCGGGCGCTTCAGTTCAAGGGAAGGGTTAACGCCTTTCGATGGGCAAGGTGAAATAGATGGTCTGATTGTTTCGTCTGATCCAGACGATCAGAGGTATTTCCTTATTGTGCTGTCTTAAGACCGCGTTGTATTCGCTTATGGTGGAAACGGGCTTGCGGTCTATTTCCAAAATAATGTCCTGCGGCTGTATGCCGACGTCCCCGGCCGGAGAATCGGCGACCACGCCTTCGACCAGAAGTCCGCTGTTCGCGTTCAAATTTAGCTGAGATCTCATGTCCGGAGTCAGCTCGCGCAAGGTCAGGCCCAAGTCCAGACTGGATCCGCCCCCGGGACCGACGAACGAACCGGTCGAATCGTCTTCCAGGCGGCCCACGGTCAACCGAAGAGTGACTCGCTTGCCGGCGCGGATGACGACGACGTCGACTTCCTTCCCAATGGCGGTGTCCGCCACGATGGAGGTCAAATCAGAGAAGGCCACGACCGGCTTGCCGTCGAATTCGACGATGATGTCGCCATGTCTGACGCCGCCCTGATTGGCGGGACTGCCGTCTTGGACGTTGCCGACCAAGGCGCCGTTGCTGTCGGTCACCCCGAAGCCCTTGGCCATATCCGGAGTCAGCTCCTGAATCATCACGCCAATCCAGCCTCTGTCGACCCGACCGCTCCGTTTGAGCTGATCAACTATCTTTAAGGCCACATTGCTGGGAATGGCGAAGCCGATGCCGTTGCCCCCGGCGATTATGATGGTGTTGATGCCCACCACTTGCCCATAGAGGTTCAGAAGGGGGCCGCCTGAATTGCCGGGATTGATGGAAGCGTCGGTCTGCAGAAAGTCGTCGTAGGGACCTACCCCTATGCTGCGGCCTCTAGCCGAAAGAATGCCCGCCGTGACCGTGTGCTCCAGACCGAAGGGATTGCCTATGGCCACCAGCCAGTCGCCGATGTTGAGAAGGTCGGAATTTCCCAAAGAGAGGAAGGGATACGGACCGGGAGAGGTCAGTTTGATGAGGGCGAGATCCGTCTTCGGATCGCGGCCGATGATTTCGGCGGAAATTTCCCGGCCGTCGTCAAGTTTGACCTTGATGTCGTCGGCTCCTTCCACGACGTGGTTGTTGGTGATGATGAATCCTTCAGGATCAAAAATGAAGCCGGAACCCAAAGCTCTTTCCTTGTACTCCCGTCTGGGCGTGGTGGGAAAGCCGAAAAATTCCTCGAAAAGGTCTTCCGGTCCCCGAAAGCCTCTAGGAGCTCCTCTTCTTGACCGGTTAGGGACGCCGGGTCGTATGACCTTGACGGTAAAAATGTTGACCACGGCGGGCGAAGCTTTTTTCACCACCGGCGAGACGGAAGGCAGACCAGCCAGAAGCTCGCCCTGCGGAGCGGCCGGAGCGGTCACGGTTTCGGAAGCGTCCTGAGCGAAGACGTCAGGGAGAGGAAGAAGCATCCAACCAAGCAATAAAGCCGCGAACAAACAGATATAGCTTTTTTTCATTTTGATCCCTTTCTGTGTTTTTCCAGCCCAGACGCGGCCTCGGCCAAAAATCCAGGGAAGGATTAGCGTCGGCGCTCCGCTTGGAAGGACTGGTCATTATTGAAGGAGGAAACAGCGGCGGCCGGACTGGATCAGTCAGGCCAGAATTTTTGAGGAGGTTTATTTGATCTGGATAGGGCTTCTTGGAGAACGCATCCAGACGTTATTCAAAAAGAACGAAATCTAGTCACTTTCTCGTTTTATTGACGTAATTCATGCGCAAATCATAGAGAACCGCTTTGAAAAGCTCCTCTTCTTCTCGTTCGAGATTGCCTTTGGTTTTCTGCTCCAGAACCCCCAAAAGATCTATGATGTTCTTGGCCGCCGGCAGATTGGGCTTTTGAGCCGGATCGGCTCCGTCGGGAGAGTGTTCGCCCATATGCATCATGACGGAAGTCGCCAGACCGATGACGAGACTGGAAAACGACGGAGGCGGCATCTGGTCGAAGCCGTCAGCCGATTCGGCCTCTGTCGCGGCGGCGTTAGGCGCGGGATTTTTGAGCTCTTCGGAGCCTTTGGCCTCCGCGGAGCCGGAACTCGACTCGGGGGCCGGTTCCTTCAGCTCGCCGTCTTTGTTGAACATGCGACGGTCGTTGACGGTTATTTCAGACATTGTACCTCACAAAAAAAACCAGCATTGATGTCCGGCCGAGACGAAGCCGGGAAAAAACGGACCTAGTCAAGATTCGCCCTCTGTTCAAGCCAAGGCGACTCGTCGTCGCCGGCGCGAACGCCTGATAAAACGCAAACGGCATTCAGATTCTACCCGACAGGGCAAATTAAAGTCAACCAATCGAGCCGGAGAGACGCCAGAGCGACAAACCAGCCAAAATAGACGAAAAGCCGCCAGCTTCAATTCCGCCAAAAAACGCCGCTAAGGGACAAAAAAGGCTGAAAGTCAGGAAAACGACCTCCGCTTTAGCGCCAAATTCAACTGGCGCCAAAATCAGTCGGCGCCAAATTAAGCCGGGGCCAAATTAAGCCGGCGTCAAGCGCGGCTGGGGCTTTTGGCGGCAGCTTTCCCTAGCCCGCAAGCCGGGCGAGCGTCTGCGAGGCCAGGAAAAAAAGCTCCCACATATGTCTCAAAAAAAAACTGACTTGAATCAAAAAAACCGCCAGGCGGCCAAACTTTCCGACGGCGGCGACATCGTCAAACTTCACGTTTTTTTGGTCTGTTCCCTTTCGGGTCAGTTTCAGGATCGGATTGGGCGTCCGCGCCGAGAACATGACGACAACATTTGCCCCTGTCGCCAATTGGAACCCCCCTCAGAAACAAGACATTATTCGCGAGGGAAGAGGGATCCCGCAAAAAAAAGGCGAGCCGTCGGTCAATAGCTATGAAGATATGAGCGTAATACCGCAAAGCGTGAAATATTCTTTTGTTTTTAGAGTCTTTTTTGGTACAATACTGAAAATTTCGTCTCGCTTCAGGTCTCCTGCATGAATTTAAAAACAGTTTTTTCTAAAGGTTTATCGATAGATAAAGATAATGACAGGACCCCTGCCTACCTTCAGTTGTCGCAAATAATCAAAAAGGTCATTGCCAGCGGCGAATTTCCTCCAGGAGCCAAACTCCCTTCGGAAGCGGCCATTGGCAAGCACTACGGCTTATCCACCATGACCGTCAGACAGGCCATTGGTCTGGTGGCCGAACAGGGCCTTTTGCGACGCATTCAGGGCAGCGGGACCTATGTGGCCACCCCTGCCTGGACCCAGGCCAGCTTCACCTGGGACGGGCTGATGGAGCTCTTGGCCGATCGGAAGAACAGCGCTCTGACCATCATCAAA
Source organism: Deltaproteobacteria bacterium (assembly GCA_031254895.1). Classification (GTDB taxonomy): domain Bacteria; phylum Desulfobacterota; class Desulfarculia; order Adiutricales; family Adiutricaceae; genus JAIRNQ01. Next base: position 1,463 of record JAIRTO010000326.1, on the reverse strand, counting down.
GCCGGCATCATGGAAGCCACCCCTAAGGTCGCCGAAAATCTCGGCCTCCACAAGGGCGGCAAAATCATCCATCTCATCCGTCTGGTCAGTCACAAGGAAAAGCCTTTCCTCTTGAACGAAGCCTTGCTGAAATTCGACCCCCAGGCCCCTATCGTCGAAGCCGAACTGGAACTCTCTTCGTTGTCCGGCTTGTTCACCGGCGAAGGCAGCCATTACATAAAAAAAACTTTTTTGCGAGTCGAACCGGCCACCCTAAATCAAGCTGAAGCCCTTCAACTGAGAACTCAAGAAGGCGAGACGGCTTTTAAAATACACTACATTTTTTATGATTATCATGATCAGCCGTTAGGTTCCGGCTGGTTTTTAACTCCCAAAAAATACATCACCTTAACGACCAAAATCGGACTTTGGGATCAATAAATTTTATGTTTATCCATTAACGTTTAAATTTAGTTACTTTATATTGCTATTCACGCTTTTTATAGTCTTTATTACGCCTTTTGCGGACAGGTCGACAATTTTCAAACGAAAAAAACGTAGCCGCAAAAAACTTCGTCGCAAAATGATCAGTCCCCTAGAAGCCGTCCTTTTTGGTCAAAGAGTCCGTCAGCCCAAGTCCGTTAGCCATAATCCGTCAGCCGAGAAGACGCCAAATTAACGCCGTCGTCTCAAATTTTTCACTCGCCGAAAAGATGCCCTATGCCTAACTATAAACCATCTCTGGAGCGTCTGGCTCAACTCATAACCCAACTCAAGGATTCGGCCTGCCGTCGGATGACCAGGCAACTTTTGAACATTGGCACTGAGCCGACTCAGATCATGGAGGTCTGTCAAAAATCCCTCATCGACATTGGCCGCAAGTACGAAACGGGAGAGTACTTCATCGCGGGTCTGATAATGGCCGGGGACATCATGAAGCAGATAATCGACATGGTCATGCCCTTCGTCAAGACGCCGCAAAATCCCTCTGGCCGGGGCAGAGTTCTGATCGGCACCGTGGCCGGCGACATCCATGATTTGGGCAAAAACATGGCTGGGGCGATGTTGACGACATACGGCTATGAAGTCAAAGATCTGGGAGTGGACGTCAGACCGGAGAATTTTTTGGAAGAGACGGTCAGATTCGAACCTCACATCGTCGGGCTCTCTTCGTTGATGACCTCAGGACACAGCGCCCTGACTCAAACCATTCACCTTATCCGACAGAACATTCCCCAAAACAGCCGACCGGTCGTCTTCATTTCCGGAGCCATGATCATCGAGAGCGTCAAAAAGCGCTCCGGGGCGGATTTCGTGGTCAACAACGTAGCTGAAACCGTCTTTCTCTGCGAAAAAATCATGGTGGACAAACAGCCCAAATAGGCGAAAATTAGCCGCAAAACGCCCGCCGAATCAGCCTGTCCATAGACAAGACATAATGCTTGGTCGCGAACAGTGTCGGGTCGGTCGGCGCCCAGAGTTTC
>JAIRTO010000320.1 GCA_031254895.1 Deltaproteobacteria bacterium | reverse complement strand
ATTGCTCCGTTGGTTCAAGGTTCTTTTCTTCGTAATAAATGCAAAGCTGTTTGAATGTCAGATTTTGCCGCGGCGACGGCATTGTTTGAAGCGTGATTTGCTGACGCTTGGAAAGCAATAAGCCAGAGGGGTTCGTCCGAAGACGTCGCCTCAGCCAAAATTCTCCGTCGTCGTTCTGTCTGTCCGACTGGCGGAGCTTTAAGGACATAGGCCCCGCCGCCAAAAAAAGCGAGACGTCTCATCCGCCGCTCTGGACGATGCGAACCCCTGAAAACAATGGTATAATTAGATCTGGAGGATCTCAAAACTTCGCGAATCTCTGAAACCCGACTTTTTTCTTTTTGCAAAGCGCGCCCATGTCTTGGATCCGATGTCTTGGATTCGATGTCTTGAACCCGCTGTTCTGGACTCGCTTTTTCCCAAAAAATGAGCTTTCCGCCTGAGATCTTAGCCGAGCCTGGCTGAAGCGGTCGACATTTTCGCCTTTTTGGCGGTTGACCAGTCAGGACGGCGTCATCAGCCAAAAAAGGACGATTCGGCTATTTCGAGTCGAGGCTAAGGAGGCCGCCGCAGGATTATCGATGACCGCTCCTCTGCATCACGTAAACCAGCTTTTTCTCCATCTTCCGGCTATGGGCGGGCATATCGCCGCCCAAGTTTCCGCCGAGGAGGAATTGCGCCGTCAAGCCCGCCTTGAGGAAGCGAAAAATCTTCACCGTCAAGTCGTTGAAATAGTGGCCGAGTCTCTTGAATCCGCCGCCATCCCAGCTATTTGCGACGAAGATCGGCGGAGCGACGAGCGCAAGAAAAGAAAGAGAAGGCGGGCGACGGCCGACCAGGTTCTTTCCTTTGAAGACGAGTTCGCTCCCATTGAAGCCGTGATCGATTTGCGGGTTTGAGTTTTTTTGGCTGAACTCTTGGCGATGACCCCCTCGGCTCTTTTGAGAAACATGCGGTCAAACGCGACGAGCGCGCATGTGTGTGTGTTTACGCAAGCGTGTTTCCGCTTGAACGCGTTCGCAGGAGAGCGAGCGATTGAGCTGTCGAGACCTGAATTTTTGAGGAAAGAGAGGCGACTTCTTTTTTTGGCCTTCGTCGAGATCTTTTGGCTTGCCGTTCGCTTTTCCAGTCTGTAAGCGGCCGTTCCTCAAAGGCCTGGCGACGCCGAAAAAGAGGCGGGCGTCGCCAGAACATTTTTGGGCGCTCGAAACTACATCAAAGAGGTCAAGGTGGATTTAGACATTAAAAGTCTCATGCTTATGCAGGTCATTTTGGAGGCTGTTTTGGCGGCGTTGCTGCTCTTCTGGCTGATTCGTTCCCGCCGCCCCAGCTCGGGCGAGGCGGCGGTCATTCCGGAGAAATTGAAGAACAGTCTGGAGCGCTTCCTGACCGAGTCCGAAAAAATAGCCGACGCTTTTCAAGCCAATCTGAAAGAGAAAAAAGAACTTTCGACTGATTTGATTCTGAAGCTTGACCGTCGTTTGGCCGAATACCGCTCGTTGCTGGAAGTGACCGAGCAAGCCATGGGCGAAGCGGAACAAAGAATGCTCAAACTCGGCGATGAAATAAGCGAGCAGGTTCGAAACCAGGCCAAAACGCAGGGGAGGGGGGAAGTCAAAGCCAACCCGGCCGCTCCGGAAGTTCGAGCCATGGTCTTGCAGCTGGCCAAAAAGGGCTTGAGCGTCGAAGACATCGCCGTCAAGGCCAGACTCCATCGAGGAGAGGTGGAACTCATCATCGATCTGGAGCGTCAATTCGACGTTTGAACGAGCCCCCCCAAGTTTCCCCGGCGAGCCGTCGCCAAAAAGGGCGACCAAAGCTCGCCCATATTTGGCCGCGAAATAAAATCAGCCTCGTCCGTTTCTGTCGGTCGACAAGCTTCGGCTTTTCGTTTTTCGACGAAATGGGGCGCATTGTCGCCGAAAATTGGAAAAGCCGCCTTGTAATTACGACAGAATGACCAGAAATATGAACGACATGGTTAGAATGACGCTGATCATGAATTTGAAAAGTCCTCCGCAGACAAAGCCTATCAAAGCTCCGCCGCCGGCTTTCATGCTTTCGCCAAGCTCCCTTTCGTTGAAAATCATCTCAAAAGCCACAGCCCCGGCGAAAGCCCCGATCAGCAAGCCGGGAAGACTAAAAAAAATCAGGCCGATGATCGAACAAACGGCGGAACCGATCATGCCCGCCTTTTTGGCGCCCATCTTTTGCGCTCCGACGACTGAGGCCAGTTGATCCAGTCCCAAGGAGACGACAATTACTCCGCCGACGACGATCATGGTCATCAAGCCGTAGTGACTCCAATGATCGAAAAGACCGTAAACCAGGTAGACGACGAAAAAAACAGGCAGTCCTGGGATGATCGGGAGAACCGAGCCCAGAGAAGCTCCCATCATGGCTAAAAGGCAGAGAATGACGACGACTAGATCCAACAATTTTCTTTCTCCTGACATTCGCAAAAATTAGTTGACGACGGAGGTCAAAGACCAGCGAAATTATGACGACAACCGTATTAGCAACAATTATGCCAGCCTAGATGTCTGAGTGATTGAGCAGCCATCCGACGCCCGGCGACCGTTAGGTTCTCCGGCAGAGCCGCTTTTGGCCGCCTCCTGGCTTCTTGCTCAGCGAAATTTCATGGCGGCGTTTGCGGCCCTTTTTCGAGATGAAGTCCGACTGTCCGCTCCGGCCAGGGTTTGGAGAATTCCATATTTCGTCGTCAAATCGTTCTCAATGTCGCCCTACAGTGCGGCGGCCATGGCGGAATTCATGGCGACAAACATGGCGACAGCCCCTGAATTATAGCATTTTGGCAAAAAAATATTTTTGCTCGGCCAAAAAGATTCAACCGCCTGATTCGTCGGTTTTGGCGGAGCGAAGAATTGATTGAACTTTAAGGCCAGCCTTCATTTAGACCAAATATTGAGCCAAATGACCGAAAATTGGTCATTTTGACTATGACTGCCGAAACTCGGCGTCCATGTCGGTCCATTTTTTTTCGCCTGATCTCAAAAATTTGGGCTGGAGACGAAAGTTTTTTTCGGCGGAGACAAATCCGACTCGCTTTGGCCAAAAAAGCGTCAAGGCCAAGCGGTTTTCGGGTTCAAAATGAGCATGAGGCCAGAGGCGACGTCAGGAGGGGACGCCTGAACTAGGGCGGCTCGATGGAGGCGACGGCCGGACTCGCGGGAGTTCCGGAGCCGACATCATTTGAGGCTCAAGCGTACCGTAAAGACCTGACAGGTTAACAAAAATAAGACTCCAAACAATCGTCTTTCGCCTCAAAATCTCCCTCAACGGCCGAGGCGAACGTGACGCCTCAGAGACAGCGAGTGTTGTTCCTTACTTGTCTAGATGATTTCGCATTTTTCTCTTGAACTGGATCTGTAATTGAGTTACAATAGTACAAAATATATTTCAGGAAATTTATAGACCAAATATATGCTTAAACGATAAAAACGAGAATAAATTTATAAATAAAAGCCAATAGTCTTTCTTACTCGATAATATTTATGTTTTTATCAGCATTTAACGATTTTTAGATCTTTTTGCTTTTAATTGCGGTTATGAATGAATTTTTAGCATATATTTCACGTTTCTTTTTCTGCAGATGATAGAGTTTTTTCGCAATAAGGTTCGACTTTGACCCTTGGCGCCGTTGGTCTTTTTCTATTTGCCGTTTGGATTCCCGCCTTTTTAGGCGATTGGTCGAAATAATCGGTCCTTGGTCTCTTTAGCGCCGTCGGCACGGGCTTTGAAAGCTCCTTTTCGGCTGGCGCAGAGTTCGCAAATCGTTTTCCCGGATTGGTCATGCATTGACTTCTGGCGAGTAACGGTTTAAGCTGACTTTCGTGTTTTGCGGCCGAATTTGTGACAGGTTGGCTCTCTCCTCTGGAGCTCCGCTTTGGCCCAGTCCCGCGCTTTTCATGACCAGCAGGACCTTCTCCACTTTAGATGATCGCCTTGCGCAGCTTTCTTTTTGGTCCGTTTCGGGTCAAAACCTCTTAAAGCTCGCAAGATTGTTCTTCTTTTCCGAGTTTTGGCTTGGCAAGCGACCGCCTGGTCATCGCATCATGAGGTGATAAATGTCAGAAAACATCCAAGTGCTTACCGACGACAGCTTCAACAAGACGCTGTCCGAAAACTCCCTCCCGATTCTGGTCGATTTTTGGGCGCCTTGGTGCGGCCCCTGTCGGGCGGTGAGTCCTGTTCTAGAAGAGCTGTCTCAGGAAATGAGTTCTCAACTGGCTTTCGCCAAGCTCAATATCGACGAAAATGGCCTCACTCCCACCAGGTTCAAAGTCAAGTCCATTCCCTGTCTCATCGTCTTCCGCCAGGGAGAGGAGATCGGTCGGATTTTGGGTCATAAAGGCAAGCAGATTCTGAAGGATGAACTGGAGAAAATTCTGTGATTCGAGGAACTCTTTCAAGCAAGTTGACGCTCCAAAGGCTGAGCGGCCGGTTTTTCGCGCCTGGACTTGCGCTGGTTCTTTTGCTTTTCGCCTCAGGTTGCGGCTCGACCATGAATTACGTCAAGAGCATGTTCGGCTACGCCGATCCTCCGCAAGGAGTTCTGGGCGACGAGTCGGTCTCTTTGGCGACGAGGGCGCAGGAACGCATGGAGGCCGACGACTACAAGGAAGCCGCTCAGCTCTTTCAGCAACTTAGGGATCAATACCCCTACAGCCGTCTGGCCGTTTTGGCCGACCTCAGATTAGGGGACGCATATTATCTGGACGGCAAGTACATCGAGGCTTTTGCGGCTTACAAGGCCTTCGAGGAACGACACCCGACCAATGACGCCATTCCTTACGCCTTGTATCAGGAAGGCATGTGCCACTTCATGCAAATGAAGGGCGTCGATCGAGATCAGACCCCGTCGGTGATCGCCATCCGCACTTTCGCCAACCTGGTCGAGTCGTATCCGGACAGCAAATATGCGGCCATGGCCAAAGCCCGCATTGCCGAAGCGCAGAACAATTTGGCCGGCCACGAGTTCTACATCGGGGAATTTTACTACAAACGCAAGGATTACTCGGCGGCTTTGAATCGTTTTAAGGGCATCATCACCTACTATCCGGATTCCGGCTATCATCAGAGGGCCATAAATTACATCGCCGAATATAGGGACATGGTGGCCAGGGGCGAGATCGAGGAAGGCAATCAGAGGGGCAGCGAATATAACTCTCCCTTTACGGTGTCCGACATTTCAGACGTCCGCTGACGACGCGAAGGTCGAATGTTCGCGAAGGTCGAGCGCTCGCGAAGGTCGAATGCTCGCGAAGGTCGAGTGCTCGCGAAGGTCGAATGCTCGCGAAGGTCGAATGCTCGCGAAGGTTGAATCCTCGCGAAGGCTGACGACTCGAAGACTGAACGCTCGCGAACGTTGACGACTCGAAGACAGTTCTCGCTTCAAACAAGCAAAAAAGTCAGACAAAAAAAACAGCCCGCGGCGAAGCCAGGGGCTGTTTTTTTTGCCTTGTCCCAAAAAACCGTTCAAATCGTCGCAACCAACAAAAAGATGGCAATACCGGCTGGCTTTGGCGATTTTTTTCGTTCAATCTCCGTTTTGGCGCTCTTCGTTTTTTCGCTCATCGTTCTTTCGCTCATCGCTCTTGCGATCCGGCTCCTTCTTTCGCTCCGCCACCGACTCGTTCGCGTTTTCTTCGGGCAGAAGACGCACCTTGACCTTGTTCACCGCCAGCCCGTCGAGGCTGTCAATTTCGAAGATGGCCCCGTAGTCGCTCCAAGAGTCGCCCTTGGTCGGCGAATCGCCGAATTTTGACACCAATATGGCCGCCAGCGGCCGATAATGCTCCTCCGAGTCAGGCCCCAGAGTCAAGGGGATGAATTGCTTCAATTCTTCCAAAGACACCGTGGTCTGCACCAGAAAGGCGCCGTTCTGCAAATCTTGAACGGGGGGCTCCTCCTCGTCGTATTCGTCCTGAATCTCGCCGACGATGGTCTCCAAAACGTCCTCCATGGTCAACAACCCTTGCCAGCTGCCGTACTCGTCCCAGACGAGGCCCAGTCTGTTTTTGCCTTGGCGCATCATTTCCAGAATATCGTCGGAGTTCATGTGATCATAGATGTTCAGGGCGTCGCGTCGCAGGCTCTTGACCGTTTCGGCTTCCGGATAAAGCAGGAGATCTTTCGTATGGATGAAGCCTACGGGTTCGTCTTTTTTGTCTTTATACAAGGGAAAACGGGTGTGTCCCGACCGGCGGGCGCATTCCACGGCTTCCCGAACCGTGGCCTCAAGGGGAATGGAGATGACCTTGGTGCGGTGAACCATTATGTCTCGGGCAGTGCGGCGGTCAAGATTGAAGATGTTGTTTAGGAGTCTTTCTTCAGCGTCGTCCAGCTGCCCGTCGTCTTTGGATTGAGAAATCAGGAGCTTCAGCTCTTCGGTCGAATGGGCGGCCGATTCGTGGAGCTTGGAGGCCCCCATGCCCCAAAGGATCACCCTGGCGGCGAAATTCAAAACTTTGACCGCCGGCAAAAAAAGGATGTGAAACAATCTCATCGGCAGGGCCAACATCAAAACCGTCGATTCGGCGCCCCGTATGGACAGATTTTTGGGAGCCAGCTCGCCGAAGGTGACGTGCAGGAAAGTGATGATGACGAAACCCGCCGCCACCGACAGCGAGTGAATCAGGGTGGGGTTTTGGATGTTCAGAAAAGCCATGGCCGGACGGAGGAGGGCGGCTACGGCCGGTTCGCC
>JAIRTO010000306.1 GCA_031254895.1 Deltaproteobacteria bacterium | reverse complement strand
AGGCACGTTCGATTGAATCTTTCGACAGGCTAGTTTTATAGGCTTGTTCGATTCCGTTTCATCTCAAAATTATGTCTTAGCAGCTATATTTTGTTCAAATATTGTATATATAATGTTATTATTGCAGTGTTATCCAATTTTGTTTCTTGAATAGGAGAGTAGGGTGAATTTAACTCCTTATTTTGGTTCGTTCGGCGGGCAGTTCGTGCCTGAAGTTCTCATGCCGCCTCTGATTGAGCTGGAAGAGGCCATGAAAAATTATCTCGACAGCCCTGAGTTTTTGGAGCAAAACAACAATTTGCTGTCCTCCTGGGCCGGACGGCCGTCGCCGTTGACTTTTTGTCCGGTTTTGTCGGCGGAGCTGGGCGTGGAAATATATCTCAAGCGGGAAGATCTGCTGCACACGGGCGCCCATAAGGTCAACAACACCTTGGGCCAGGCTTTGCTGGCTCGTTTCATGGGCAAGACCAGCTTGGTCGCCGAAACGGGGGCCGGTCAGCACGGGGTGGCGACGGCGGCGGCCGCCGCCAGGCTGGGCTTGTCGACCATCGTCTTCATGGGCGAGGTGGACGTCCGACGGCAAAGGCTGAACGTGGAAAGGATGAAGCTGTTGGGCGCGGAGGTCGTTGCCGTCAAGGACGGCTCCAAGACCTTGAAGGACGCCATCAATGAGGCTTTGCGGCATTGGCTCGCCCATCAAAAGACGACTCACTACTGTTTCGGCACGGCCGCCGGTCCTCATCCGTTTCCTACCTTGGTCCGACATTTTCAATCAGTCATAAGTAGGGAAGCTCGGGCCCAATTTTTGACCGCCGTCGGCCGATTGCCGGACAAGGTTGTGGCTTGCGTCGGAGGCGGCTCCAACGCCATCGGCGGCTTTTACGAGTTTTTGCCTGACGAGGAGGTCGACCTGGTCGGCGTGGAGGCCGGAGGCACGGGCGAGCCGGGCTGCTGGAACAGCGCCCCCATCAACTTGGGCCGGCCCGGCATTCTTCATGGCCAGCTGTCCATGCTGCTTCAGGATCCTTGCGGTCAGGTTCAGCCTTCCCACTCCATTTCGGCCGGTTTGGACTATCCGGGGGTCGGGCCGGAGCATTCCCATCTGGCCGCGACCGGGCGGGTCAAATACGACGTCGTCTGCGATTCGGAAGCTTTGGAGGCCTTCAAGCTTCTCAGCCGGACGGAAGGCGTCATCCCGGCTCTGGAGTCTTCGCACGCTCTGGCCTGGGTCGTCAAAATGGCCGGGCTCAAAGACGGATCGTTAAAGAAAAACTCAAAGGTTCTGGTCATTCTCTCAGGCAGAGGCGACAAGGACATGGACATTTATTTGGACTATCTCGGGCGCTGACGGCTTCAGGCGTTTCCGTCGTTTTTTTTGTCTAGAAAACAGACCTACAGGAGAGCAAATGACTAAAAGCGTCATAACCGAGGCCATCGAAAAAGCCTTAGCCGAAGGCCGTCCGGCCAGAATTCCTTTTTTGACGGCCGGCTTCCCCAACCGAACCGATTTTTTTTCTCAACTCGTCAGTCTTGACGACAACGGCGCCGACATCATCGAAATCGGCTTGCCGTTTTCCGATCCCGTGGCCGACGGGCCGGTGGTGGCCAAAGCCAGCATGGACGCAGTGGAGGACGGCGTCAATCTCGAATGGCTGTTGGACGGTCTTGGCCGTCTGTCTCTGAAAGCCCCTCTGGTCCTGATGAGCTACGCCAATCCTCTCTTGCAGCACGCTTTCGCCCGGACGGATCCAGCGGCCGACTTGAGGACGAAAATGTTTTCGGCCCTCAAAATGACGGGCTCGCGTCTGAAAGAAGCCGGGTTGGCCGGAGCGATCATTCCTGACGCTCCTTTGGAAGAGTCCTCGCCTTTTCATGAAGGTTTGGCGGCGGCTTCTCTGGACTACATCCCCCTGGTCGGACCAAACACCAGTTTGGAGCGCATGCGGAAGTACAGTCCTTTGGCCGGCGGATACGTCTACGTCGTCTCGGTTCTGGGAGCCACTGGCGTCAGAGACGACATTCCGACCGAAGTGGTTCAGACCCTCCAGAGAGCCAGGGAAGCCTTCAGTCTCCCTCTGGCCTTGGGCTTCGGCTTGAAAGATCCCAGCCAGCTGGCTGGCTTTCCCGTCCAGCCGGATGCGGTCATCTTCGGCAGCGCCTTATTGAAGCACATTCTGTCGGGGGAGGAGGCCGGGACCTTTTTGAAGCGCTGGCAGGCTTGAGAGACCTCTCTATTCCAAGGAGCCGGGCCTTCGCGCCTTCAAACCAGCGGCTCGGCTTTTTTCCCTTCGCGCCGGAAGAGGAGGATGAGGGGAGGAGAGGGGAGGAGAGGACAAGAAAGGAACGGAAAGGACAGGAGAGGAGAGGAGAGGAGAGGAGAGGTGAGGAAAGGAGAAGAGGAGGAGGTCGAGAACAAAAAAACTTCTTGATTCGTTCTTCCCTCAGGTTCAGACCGAAAGCCCAAGTCCGTCGGCCGATTCCCGAAAAAAATCCTCGTCCGTCAGGCAAGGGGCGGGCGAGTATCCGGCCCTTCCTCTCGCTGTTTTCGGTCCGTCAAGATTCAGCCGTTTTTTTTAGGTTCAGCCGTCTTTTCGACGGATTTCGTCGCCGCGACGCGGAAGTTTTCTGTTTTTTCGCTTCGGCGTTCGCCTCCTGGTCAAGACGCCGAAGTGTCCCACCTTGCGCTTCGGCGTCGGTTCCTGTACCCGACGCGGAAGTTTTCTGTTTTTCGCTTCGGCGTTCGCCTCCTGGCCAAGACGACGAAGGTTCTTGCCATAAGCTCCTGCGTTCGCGTCCTCGACCCGACGTCGAAGTTTCACGCCATGCGCTTAGTCGTTCGCC
>JAIRTO010000267.1 GCA_031254895.1 Deltaproteobacteria bacterium | reverse complement strand
CGGCCACACCGGCGTGCTTGAGGACCTCCAGCGTCGCCTGGTGGATCGCTTCGAGCTCGTCTCGGGTGAAGACCTGGAGCCTCAGCCCGCCGTTGCCCAGAAGCCCCGCGCTGACGTTTCGTCTCATGAATTGCCTACCTCCGAAGCCGGCGGCTTCGGCCGACGGACGCCGGAACCGGTCTCTGAACCGTCCGGACCCCCTTTCGTCCTTGAAGCGCTTCCCCCGCTAACGCGCGGGAAGCGCTTCGTCATCGGCCGAAACCCGGCTTTCCCTGTCTGGTGATTTGCGCCCGGCGAGGGAGCCGGCCGGACTAGAGCTTCTCTCCGACTCTGACCACGCCGATGTGGGCGTTCTCGGCGTAGATGTCGGCCCCGATGCGGGTGGCCCAGCGTTGAGTGACCGGGGCCCCGGCGACCAGGGTTACGTATTTGTCCCTCAACTTGGCCTTCTTGAGGGTTTCCTCCAGCTTCTTTTGTTCGCTCATGGTCGTGGTCAGAAGAGCGCTGGTGGCTATGACCCTGACCCCGTGCTTCTCGGCGCCGTTGATGATCTCGTCGACCTCGACGTCCCTGCCCAGATCGTGGACCGCGTAGCCGTTGGCCTTGAACATGGCGATGGCGATCCCCTTGCCGATGTCGTGGACGTCCCCCTTGACCGTCGCCGCCAGGATGGAGCCGGACGGGGAAGCCGAGACGGATCCGCCCTTGGCGGCCATGGCCGCGCTCAGAAGATCGGTGACGGCCATCATGGCTTCGGCCGCCATGATCAGCTCCGGCAGGAACAACGTTCCCCGGCCGAATTGTTCGCCGACCTCGGTAATGCCCGGCACGAAGCCGCGGCTGATGATCTCCAGCGGCTCTCCGCCGGCGTCCAGATGCCTTTTGGCCGCCTCGAGAGCCTTCTCCTTGTCGGTGGCCAAGATGGCCTGCTTCGCCTGGACGAAAAGTTCCGACATCATTCGCCTCCTCCAAGCCCGGTCTTGCCCAGAAAATTGCCAAGGCAGTTGATCTTGACGTCAAGTTCCCTGGCGATGTTGAATTTGCACTCTATGCCTTTGGGGGTGTGGGCCAGGGGCATCATGGTCCCCAGTCCCTTGTCGGCGCGAACCTCCCCCATGACGACGGGGTCGACCAGGTCCATGACCGACGTTCCCAGCTTTTCGGCGACGTAGGCCTTCGCTTCGCGTATTCTGCAGCCTTTGGCGAGCTGCACTCGAGCGACCAGATCTCCGGCCGTTCTCATGCCGCCCATGCCCGAGGCCTGCGCGTGCGCTATGGCCATGCCCATGGGATCTCCCACGCCCACCTAGAGGCCGTCGAGATCGCAGAGCTCCACCAAGGCCTTGGAGGCCCGGGAGAGGACGTCGACCGGCGGGAAATCGGTCACCGGCACGGCCCCGACCCCCATGCCCATGTTGGCGTGGACGGGAATTGAGGCCGCCTTGGAGCAGGCCCTGATGAAGACCACGGTTCTAGCCAGGTTCCAGGGGATGGTCTGATCGGTGTTGGTGTTGACCACCGGGCCGAAGATGACCGCCCCGGCCTTTTCGGCCAGCTTGACTTGCTGATGGGGATACAGCCCGGCCAGCCTCTGGCCGTCGTACTGGAGTTCGCCGTGCATGCCCAAAATGAACTCGCCGGCCATGCCCACCTCCACGGCGATGTCCGGGTATTTGGCCCTAAGCTTCTCCAGAGCCAGGAAGGCGGCCAGGACGTCGGCGTCCCCGCTGGCCCCGACCGTGTCCAGATTGAAGCCGTCGGCTCCGGACTCGTACATGGAGCCGACCACGAAGACCATGTCCCGAACGGCCTCCTCGACCATGTCCTCGTAGGCGGCCCGGGCCTCCTTTATCTTTCCCTGGGGCAAAAGCTCCATGGGATTCGGGCAGGGGCCGTCCGGCCGGGTGTACAGGCCCAGATTGGGCATGGCCCCGTATATGAGCGGGGAGTGGGTGGTCAAAAGACCCATCTCCAAAGTGCCCTGCTCGTAGTTGACGATGGGCTTGACCGGCTTGTAGCTGTAGTCGACGTGGCCCAGCTCCACCGTGTCCGCCCCGAACATCTTTTCGTACATGGTCAGGACGTGCAGACGCTCCTCGAAGAGGCAATGGCGCTTGAACTTCAAGGCCGCGCCGTCGTAGGTGAGCACGACTTCGTTGCCGACGTCCACCCCCACGAAACGATCGCGCCGGGCGAACAGCTCCTCCAGATATTTGAAATCATCCTCGTTCAGGCCGGGAACCCCGCCCCGATCGGCCGCGTCGGCCGAACCGTCTTCAAGATCCTGGCGCAGTTCCGCCGGGGTCAACTCCACCGGAGAGCCGTCGCCCATCCGAGTCCATATTTTGCTCATCCATGCCTCCTGTAGGAATAAGGATCGCTCCAAGGCCGTTTCTGTTCGTTTTGCCGGACTAACGACGATTTCGCTCGCGGGACGGATCCCGCGCCGCCTTTTGGCCGAACGTCGGTCGCGGAACAGGCGTCTTTCATCCTGTCGCCTTTTGGCCGAACGTCCGTCGCGAAATCGGCGGCTTTCGTCATATCCTCGCCGGCGATTGACGGAAGGAACCGTCGTTCGCCGACGAGGCTCGTCGTCGCCCCTCCCCTATGGTCGGATCGGCTTTTCGAGCCGGAAAATCAACCTCGTCTCCGAAGACGACTTAGGCGACCCGTCGGGGGGGGGAGTTTCGACGGGGCCTCGGCTCCGGCCAGCCGATCCGCCCCGCAGGTTCATTTGTCGGCGAGTTGAGGGTTGTCCTTTTTGATGGACTTGTAGAAGCTGAACATCAGGATCAGCCAAGCCAATATGAGCGGCATGCCCAGAGCCACGGAGGACGTCTGAATCGTCCTCAGCGCTCCTTCGCCGCCGGTTATCAGGAGGCCCACCGCGAATCCGCCGAGGATCAGCGCCCATATGAGCCGGAGCGAGCGTTTCGGCTGCTCGTTGCCGGTGATCTCCTGGGTGCACATGCCGGCCAGGGAGTAGGAGGCGCTGTCCAGAGTGGTGGCGAGGAAGATCATGGCCATGAGGGCGTAGATCGGAACCATGACCGCTCGCCCAGGCAGGGTGAACAGGACGGCGGCGGCCGTGGCGCCGGGATTGGACTTGGCCAGGTAATCGGCCACGTCCATGATGCCGGTCTTCTGCAGATACAGGCTGTAGCCGCCCAAGACGGACATGATGACGAAGCAGCCGAGGGTGGAGCCGAAGACGACGCCCAGGCTGACTTCCCTGACCGTGCGGCCTTTTGAGACGCGGGCCACGAACAGGGCCGTGATGGGCATAAGGGCCAGGAACCAGAACCAGTAGAAGATCGGCCACCACTGCGGGAAGCCGCCGGTTCTCGTGATGGCGCGGGTGGCTTCGTCGACCGTGAAGTTGAACGGCTCCATCGAGAAGGACAAGGAAATGAAGTTGGTGAATATTTCCCCTATGGAGTTGACGGACATGTCGACGATGAAGAGGGTCGGCCCGGCGACGAAGACGAAGGCAAGCGACAGGAAGACCAGCCAGACGTTTATCTTGGTCAGGACGAGTATTCCCTTCTTCAGACCGCCGTAGGCGCTGAAGGCGAATATGGCCGTCCAGACCACCAGAATGCAGGCTTTGAGGGTCATGTCGTCCGCTACGCCCAGATACCGCGAAATGAAGGCCGAAATGAAGGGCACCCCCAAGCCGAGGGAGGTGCCGTAGCCTCCGACCGTGCCGATGATGACCAGAACCTCGAAGGCGGCGCCCCAACCGCTCTTGGAATGCTTGCCCAAAATCGGCGAACAGGAAGTGGACAGCCTCTGGCTGTTTTCCCGCCGGCAGTAGATCGAATAGGTCACGGCCAAAGTGCCGATGGTGTAGATGGCCCAGCCGTGTATGCCCCAATGATAGGTCGGCAGGGCGTGGGCGATGCCGTAGGCGGCCACCGAACGGGCCTCCAGGCCCAGCGGGGGGCCGTCGATGTAGTAGATGGGTTCGGCCACGCCCCAAACTATGATGCTGGAGCCGACGCCGCAGCAGAACATCATGGCCAGCCAGTTGAAGGTCGAAAATTCCGGCTTCTCCTCGGGAGTCCCGAACTTGACCTTGGCGTAGGGGCCGAAGACCATGTAGATGATGAAGAGGATCGAGACGGCAGGGACCAGCATGGCCAGCCAGCCGAAGTTGGTGGTCACGAAGGAATGGGCCGTCGTGACCATCTCGTAGCCGAACTTGGGATCGATGCTCAAGGGTATGGTCACGGCCAGAATGATCAGAAGCGAAGGCAGAAAGATCCGCCAATCGATCTTCCCTACGCCGGCGGCGTAGATTTTTTCATGTTCGTTGTCTTGACTCATGGACACCTCCAGCGCCTGACGAAGCCAGAACGTCTGATTCGAAGGGTAGCCCGGCCGCTGCCGGCGGCTATCCCTGTCCCCTGGTTGTGCGGCAGCCTGGCTTGCCCGTCTAGCGAGGCGAGGTCAAGCTGAACTGAAGCCGCCAGGCCGATCTCGGCCGGAAAAGCCTCTTGGAAGGCGCGGGGGCGCCTCGCCCTTTTTCGGCGGATTCAGTGACGACGCGTCTATTTCCATGTCTGGTTCGGTCACCTCCTGGCGGGATTCTCGTCTCTCGGTTCGTCCGTTCCGACAAAGGACGGAATCTAGCCGAGATTTTAGCTGAAAAGAATATTTCAGTTCTTATGTTCAAGAATTTTTAAACTCATGAAGTTTTTCATCGTCAGACAAACAGAACAGAACAGACAAGACAAGACCAGAACAGACCATCGGCTCCGGCGTCTCGTTCCGTTCGTCCCATGAGATCCGGCTGGACGCCTTTCTCGATTAGGCCTCTCTCGTTTAGACCCATCTCGTTTAGGCGTCTCTTCTTGTCCGCCTTTTCCCTTGGTGATAAACTGGATCAAACGACGCCAGAAGAGGTGAGCCCATGAATCTGATCGACATTTGGCGGGGGTTCCAGCCCGCCGAAGCCCAACAGGCTCCGCCCTTGATTTTCGACTACCTGCTGATGATCCATCGTCATCTGCCGGTGGTTCTCTACAGCTCCAGCTATTCGAAAGACCGTTGGACCATCCGCTACGTCAGCGAAGCCGTGGAGATGCTGCTGGGCTACAAGCCGGAGGAGCTGGTCAACAAGCTGAGCTGGCTGGATCTGTCCCTCGGCGGCGAGTCCTTCTACGAGGTGATACCCAAGAAATCGGATCAGCCCAGGCTTTTCCACCAGTCCATGCGGCTGCGCAAGCCGGACGGGGAGGTCCGGACCTTCAGCGACGACGGCGTTTTCCTGTACGACGCCCACGGAGTTCTTCACGGCTCCATGGGCGTCTTCGTGGACATCACCACCCAGAAGCAGGCCGAAGAAGCCATGGCCATCGATTACCGACGCCTAAGCAACCTCATCAAGAGGCCGGCCGACCTCTACGGGCTGGTCGGCAGCAGTCCGGTCATGCAGGAGGTCTTCAGCCGCCTCATCAAGCTGGCGGCGGCCAGCGCCAACCTGGTCATCACCGGCGAATCCGGCACCGGAAAGGAGCTGGCCGCCAGAGCCATCCACGCTCTGAGCAACCGGGCCGACAAGCCCTTCGTGGCCGTCAACTGCGGAGCCATCAGCGACAATCTCTTCGAAAGCGAATTCTTCGGCCACGTGAAGGGCGCCTTCACCGGAGCCTCCGGGGAGCGCCAAGGCTATCTGGAGCTGGCCCACGGCGGTACCATCTTCCTCGACGAGATCGGCGAGATCGCCCCTTCGCTGCAAGTCAAGCTTCTGCGGGCCATCGACGGCTACGGCTATCTCCCGGTGGGCGGCAACAAGCTCAAAAACTCCGCCTTCCGGCTCATCGCCGCCACCAACCGCAATCTTGAGGAAATGGTCAAGAACGGCACCATGCGCGAGGATTTCTACTACCGCATCAAAGCCTTCCATCTGACCATGCCTCCCTTGCGGGAGAGGCGCGAAGACGTTCCTCGGCTGGCCCACTATTTCCTCAAAAGAATTCCCGGGGCCAAGGATCTGGTCTTCAGCCTCGACGTTCTGGAGCGCCTCTGCAACTACTCCTGGCCGGGCAACGTCCGGGAGCTGCAGAACGCCGTCTATCGTTACGTCACCTTTCAGGAACTGGAGCTGGAGGAGCATGGTTCGCCGCCAGCCGACGGCATTTTCCATCGGGACGCGGAATCGCCCGACCCGCTGGGCTGGGACGTCCGCCCCTCAGATCGGGGAGCGCTCCTCCGGCCTTCGTCGCCGGCCCCTATCCCCGACGTTTCGGCTGGAGGAAGCCCGCCGGATCAGAACGCGGATCCTAAGGAAAAGCTTTTGACCGCTCTGGAGCTCAATCGCTGGAACGTCGCCGAAACGGCCAGACGGCTGGGCTTGGGGCGGGCCACCTTGTATCGGCGAATGAACCGCTGGGGCGTCAGCAAGACGCTCCGGCCCGTCGCCGTCCCTTCGAGCCTCCCCGACGAGAACCAGCCGAATTGACCGGTCGGCCAGGGACGGCCAGTTCCGAAGAGCCTTGCTTTAAGCTTCGAGGCGGCCCGCCGAAAAGAACCGTCCGCCTCGAAAGCTCCTTCAACCGTGCTTCGCGACGAACTCCGCCAAGAGGCCGTCGAGTTCCGCCTGCACGGCCGCCTCGAGGGGCAAGGGCTCGTGCTCGTCGATGATCTCGGCGGCTTTTTTGTAGGCCCGCTCGGTCATGGTCAAGGCTCCGTTCTTTTCCCAGCCGGCGAAGGGATGCCGATCGAAGAGATCGGTCTTGGCCTGATTCCTGGTCCGTTTGAAGGTGTGCTTGTGGGTGAGGAACGACCCGCCTGGCCCCACCTCCTCGATCAGCTCCAGAGCCATCTCCTCGTTGTTCACCTCGATGCCCTTCAGCATGAAGCTGATGTTCCGGCCGCACTCGTGATCCATCAGCAATTTGGCGTAGTCGAAGCCAAGACCGCTGTCCACTCCGCCCGAGCCCCAGATGACGTTGGCTCCGGCCAAGGCCAGGGGCAAGGCGTTCATGGCGAATTCGTAGCCGGCCTGACTGTCGGGAATCTTCGAATCGCTCACGCCCGCCCCGGTCCGAACGGGCAGGTCGTAATAGGCGGCCATCTGGGCCACGCCGGAGGCGATCATGGCGTTTTCCGGAGAGGCCATCGGCGACATGCCCAGCTTCAGATCCAGATTGGTCGAGCAGGTGCCCAAGATGGTGTTGACGCCCTTGCGGGAGATCTGAGCCAGGCAGATTCCGCCCAGCATCTCGGCGACGGTCAGGATCACCGCCGAAGCCAAGGTCACCGGGCTCGTGCCGCCGGCCAGGCACATCTCCATGATCTCCACGTTCATGATCTCTGTTTCGGCGGCGCCGATGATGTTGAGGCAGCACATGTTGACCATGGTCAGCGGGCTGGTCGGGCAGCTGACCACCGTGTTGACGGGACGGCGCCTGGCCCGCTCTTCTCCGACGGCGGCCACGACCATTCGGCGGGCCAGATCGATGGTGTCCTGATTGGTCAGGCCCATCCAGACGTGCTTGGACGTGCAGGTGAGGGCGTCGTAGAAGTTGTGGGCCTGCTGGAGCGGCATGACCAGATCGTTGGGGCAGACCGTCCGGGAGCCCACGACGATGCCGGGCAGCGCGTCGACCACCTTGTAGATCCGCCTGGCGTCCGCCCTGACGCTGGAGCGATACTCCCGAGTCACGTGGTCTATGACCTTGACCTGCTCGCCGAAGGTGGAGAAGCCAACCCGCCCTTTTTCCAGATAAAAGTCGTTTTCGGGATTCCTGGCTCCCAGGATGATGGCTTTGGGAGCGCTGGCCAAGCAATCGTTGACCAGCCACTCCGGGATGAAGACCCGCCAGGCCTGACCCTTTTTGACGACCTCGGCCCCGGCCGCCGAAAACCGTTCGGCGGCCCCTTCGTGCTCCACCTCGATGCCGGTCAGCCGCAGCAGCCGGCAAGCGGCGAAATGGATCGTGTCCTTGGTCTCGGGGCTGAACATCTTGAGGCCCAAACCGGTCTGGCTCAAGTAGCCGCTTCTTTCCGTCAACATGGCGATTTCTCCGTTTTGGTTGCGGGAATGAATGGGTCGCGCTTTTTTGCGCCTCGCGGGCTCGTTCGTCCTCTGATGACGAGACGAGCGACGCCGCGACGAACAGGCGAAGGAAACGCCGGCAGTTCTCCGGCCGGCTCCGGTCATCGTCTTCCCGAAAAACGCCGAAGGCTTTTCGTCAAAGAAAACTGCCAAGACATGAATCGGCCTTTTAGGCGATCAAGCCGCAGCTTTCTAGAGAAATTGATTGTCCGGGAGGACGGTGGGACGAAAGTGTCAAGAAACAAATACAATTATCGTGCCAAACCTGGTCGCTCCGGGACAGACGATTTTTTTTCGAAATAAAACAACCGTCGCCTTATAAGTTCAGTCTAATGACCAGTCAACGTCATCATAATCAATTCAATTAACCCGTAAATCGTTGTTTGTTTTCCATGATCGGTTTTTCCACATCCTTCTACATTCTTGATCCCCGCATCGTCCAACAAATCCTGGGAACGATCTCAACTGAAAACTGTCTCACTTGTCTTTACCGAGACAAAATGTCTCTATATTTGTGACATAATGTCTCAACAAATGCCGCTCAGATCAAAAATGAGACAGTTCGACCGGACTTCGCCGGCTCGCCTGATTTTTC
The DNA here is from genome assembly GCA_031254895.1 of Deltaproteobacteria bacterium. Classification (GTDB taxonomy): domain Bacteria; phylum Desulfobacterota; class Desulfarculia; order Adiutricales; family Adiutricaceae; genus JAIRNQ01. The sequence goes on along the minus strand of JAIRTO010000267.1, from coordinate 3,044 downwards.
GGTTCGTCGAAAAAAACAGTCTAATCTCTGAACATGAACACATTTCATTATTTGCGCTAGTTGAAGATCGCCTGGCCTGACGACGCATATCAATTAGGCGGCCAATTTTTTTCCAATTTTAACTTAAATGAGACTTTTGCTTTCCAAAACAGTCTTCAGTCGCCGATTTGTCCAGCCCCTTCTCAATTATTTGAGCTTAGGACAGCGGCGCTCCGCGATTTGGGGGAAACGAGGCCGTGAAGCGGTTTTTCTGAGGATAATGAACGCGGCTGGAGTGGTTTTGGCTGAACGGGGCGACGAAGACCGAATCGGAAATTTTTAGGGCGGAAGGCGGCAGGCTTCGCCAAAGGCGCTCGCGAGGGGGGAGTTTTCGATCGGACGGTTTCAGGCGGGGGGGGGAAGCAGTTTGAGGAGCGCTTCGCCGATTCATGCTATAATGCCGGAAAATCAGTCTCCTGCGTCAATCGAGCCTTTTGGTCGGACAAACCCTTTCGCCGGTTAAAGACGATCGTCGTCTTCTGACTCGACCCGTTCGCCGCCAAAAACAGTCCAAAGAGCGCGATCGTCCCCAAAGACGGCTGCTTCTTCTAACACAAACCTCAGGGAGGCGCCCATGACTTTCATTAAATTCTGCCGCCGATTCTCCGCTTTTCTCATCCTTTCGCTCCTTCTGGCTTGGCCGGCCGTCTCGGCGGCGGCGACCCGCGACGGAGTCGAGTACGTCGTCAAGGAAGGCGACGCTCTGGAAAAGTTGGCCCTGATTTATCTGGGCGAAACCGAAGGCGTCCAAAAAATCGTCGACGCCACCTTGGCCGCCGGAGGCGGCGAATTCCTCGGCCAGGAAGAATTCCAAAATCCTCTCCCGGCCGGGCGCAAGCTTATCCTGCCCGTCCGTTTGACCGAACGGGATCCCGCCGAATACCTTCTCTTCGATGGCTTGAAATTTCCGGAAGGCGTTCGCTATTTCCCTGAAGAAGAAGCTCTGTACTTCGTCGAATGGGAGGGAGACGTGATCTGGAAACTGAAAGACGGCCAAAAATCCCTGTTCGCCGCCACCCAAAAGGGAGACGGGCCCAACGGAGTGGCCCGCGATCCCTCAGGCGACTTTTGGGTGGTCTTCTACAGCTCAGGCAAACTGGCCCGTTACGACTCGTCGGGACGGCAGACGAAAATTTACGAAGAAGGACCGGCCGGTCGCTTCGTGGGCCCGAACGACTTGGTCGTGGATCGCGACGGCGGAGTCTTCTTCACCGCCTCCGGGGATTTCGGAGACGACTGGACCACCGGCCGAGAAGCGGGCAAGGTCTATCGCCTGTCCCCTGAAGGCGAAATGGAGCTGGTCGACGAAAACATCAGCTACGCCAACGGCATCGTCATCTCGCCGGACGGACGAAAGCTGTACGTCAACGAGCACCGCAAAAACCGGATTCTGGTCTATGACCTCGACGGCGGCGCCGCCTCGAATCGCCGGGTCTTCGTCCAGCTGCCGGAAAACTGTCTGAGCGCCGGAGAATCGTGCTTTGAAACCGGTCCTGACGGCATGAACATCGACGGTCAGGGCAACCTCTGGGTGGCCCACTATCACTCCGGAGCGATATTGAAGATAAATCCGGCTGGCGAAACGATAGACCGGATTTACCTGCCTCAGGGCGACACGCCGACCAACGTGGCGCTTTCGCCGGACGAGAAGACGCTTTTCGTGACCGAATCTTCTCAGGGTCTGCTCCTTAAGATTCCTGTCGAGTAGTCGAGTTTTCGCCTTTCCAACGCGTTTCGCCGGCGCGACGCCGGCCGAAGCGCGGACGCAAGGCGCTCGGGGCTCTTCCGCCGCAAGTGGGCCGTTCCCGGCTGCGGACAACGGAAAAAACGCTCTTCCGTCTTTTTCCGACGGAACGGTAGCGCTTCGCCTGCCTTCCTGACTCCGCCTTTTTGGCGCTGGTCGGCTTTACGCGCGTGCCAACCGGACTTGGGCGCGCCTTTCAAATCTCTGCGGACGTTACGAGGGTCTCGTCCCGTCCGTCGACGCCGCGTAGCGGAAAATTTGCGACCTGTGCAATAGGGTCATTTAGGCTGCCTTCTGTAGAGGTTCTGGTTTCAGTTTGAAGTCAATGGTCTTATTGAAAATCCAGTTTTTTAATTCTCCGATGATTATGAGCCAGAAACCCAGCAACCAACCACAATGTCGGCCGAAATAGCCTCTCCAGTTACCGTGTAAGAGAGCCATCAGCTTTTTCGATATGACACGCAGTAGTCGCTATGCGCTTTGCTTTTTCTTTACCGTCGGGCATCGGTCTTTTTTCTTTTTGACCTTTGACCATCACTTCATCTACCTAAGATGGCAATTGCATTTGTTTCATAATCAGCAGCATCGAAGTTTGAAATTCCAAGCTCAGAAGCGGCATTGGCCACTTCATCTATTTCGAACAAAGTCCACTTCGTTTCTTTAATTTGCGATTTTGAACTCTTGTCGTCAAAGCCAACACGAGCGAGAGCTTCCTCGGATAATCGTGAAATAGCCGCAGACATGGCTTTCCCTTCCCGCTCCACATGGTTGTCAACGTTTCTATATTTAAACAGATCTTCTGCATTGCGAATTCTGTTGATTATGGAGGCTGTTTCTTGCATACTCAATTGAGTTTAAATATTCATTCTAATTCCCAAAACGTTGAGAAAGCCATCTTTCGCGTGGCCCTACTTTTGTAAAAAAGTCACGCGCGGCATTAAAATATGTTCTTCCACCTATTTTGAGTATGTGAGCATTAATATTCAACTGACCTATTTCAGTTTCTACGCCATATGCTGCGGTCTCGATTTGCGCCTTTTCACCTGCAAAACGGTGTTCGCTTTGGGTTTTCTTGAAAACATCTAGAGAACCTGCTTCAAAGAGCTTCTCCATGATCTTTATATTTGCTGTTGGAGCACAGAAGTATCGCCGTTTCGATGGCGTTAAAAGCGTCGGGAAACCCCAACTAGAGGATCTCAGACGTAGAAGGAAGGTTGTCGCGTTTCACCTTCACTGATTTTTTCTGGTTGGTTTCGGCGTC
>JAIRTO010000238.1 GCA_031254895.1 Deltaproteobacteria bacterium | reverse complement strand
TAACCGCTGAAAACCGCGCCGAAAAACGCCTATTCGACTAAAAAAGGCTTGACGTTTCGTTTCGGGGCGGACAGTCTCTAATCGTCCTCTCCCGAAGCGGCGGCTTCGGCAGAGGCGTCTCCCATGGATTGCTTGACGGGAAAGGCCGCCACCGTCACCTTGCCAGTAGGCAGGACGACTTGGCGCTCCGGATTGTACATCCCTTCGGCGGTCGTCGGCGGCAGGACGAAATTTCCGACGGAGACGGCTCGCATGGAGTACCTAAGAGTCGTGGGCGAATTGTCGAGTTTGGGGATGACGGCGATGACCCTGTCTTCCCGCGCCTCCAAGTGAACGGCTCTCGCGTTCAGGCTCGCTTCATCCTCGTAATAATAATCGTAGTCGTCATCATTATTTTCCTCCTGGACTTCTTCGGACATGACGTTCCCGACGACTTCGAACCCGCCGGGCAAAAGATCGGCCACGACGACGTTTTCCGTAGCTTCGTCGCTATAAACAGTCAAGGTCACCTCCACGATCCGCCCTTTGACCACTCGGGCCGCTTCCGCTCCGGGGGTCAGATGTTCCAGCTCCAACTCGAAGCCGTCCGAACCGGCCAGACTCCAAGTCTTGCTCAGATGCATCTTGTTGGCCGTCGGCTTCGGCGGCTCGATCGGCACGCCGCCGACAGTCAGATTGAACCAGGGACGACCTTGGCCGGTCAGACTTATCTTCACCTGATCGTCGGGCAGTTCGGCCAAGACCGAGGACGCGAGACCGGCGGGATCTTCCTGACTCCCTCGGGCCAGCTCTCGCCCTTGACTGTCGGCGAGGATCGCCTCGTAAGGCTCGGTCGCCGCCGTCTTGCGCATGTAGGAGCTTAAAGCCAGGATGGCCATGCCGTTTTCCTGCGTGGTTCGCCAGAGATTCTCTCGTCCGTCGGCGGCGACTTCGGCCGCCAGTTCGGCGGTTCTGGGGTTCAAGGGGTCGACGCCTGTCCAAGCCGCCAGTTGCAGGGCTCGATTGCGGGACGGGCTCTCCAAAGAGTAAACGTTTTCGAAGAATTCTTCCGACTTCTGCGCGGCGTCAAGCTCGAGCAGAGCTTTCGGGGTTCCTTCCATCAACGCTTCGGAAGCGGCCATGAAGATGTCGATGGAGCCGCCCATGGCCCGGCTCCTCTCCTTGAGGTAATTGAGCCAGTTGTAGGGCTTCTCCCCGGCCAAGGACAGAACGTACAGAGCGTAAGCCCGGACGGAGACGGCTTCTTCCGCCGCGAAGCGGTTGAGCGCGGAGGAATTGGGGTTGACCCGAGTGCGCAGAAAGCCGATGGAGTCTTCCAGAAGGCCAGGCGGCAACTCCACGCGGCGGGAGGCCTCGAGGAGAAAATGAACGGCGTAGGCGGTGCCCCAGTAATAAATGTCCCGGTCGCCCGGCCATAAGCCGAAGCCGCCCTGAAAGGTCTGCATCGTGGACAATCTTTTGACGGCGTCCAATAAGGCGTTTTCGGATTCCTGCACGGAGGAGACCCCCAAAAAGGAGCCGAAGTCAAGAGCCGCCAGATGAGCCCAGGCCTGCGAGACCGTCTGCTCAAGACAGCCGTAAGGGTAGCGGAGCAAAAAGGAGGCGGCCCGGGCGGCCTCGGCCGCCTGACCGGAGGCCAGAGCCAAACTGGCCTTGGCCGTCCCCGGCAGAAAGCCGGAGTAGTCGATGGCGATCGTCGTTTCCGCGCTCGTCAGCAGCCCTCCCTCCGTCCGGCTGAACCAGGGGAACGGCGGCCTGACCACCGTGCCGGCTTTTTGGGTGAAGACCAGCCCGTTGCTTTCGGAAGTCAGGAGCAAGGCCGCCGGCCCGGCTCTGTCGACTTGGGCGCCGGAGGCGCTCCCGGAGACGCTCCGGTCGCCCGCCTGGCCCGCTGGGGCCGCCTCCGGCTCGGCGATCAGCCAGACGCTGTAGGTTTCTCCCTGGCCGGGAGTCAGGGCCGGCTTGAGGGGCAGGTCGACCGTTTCGCCGGACGAAGAGACGACCTTCTCGATTCTGACGGGGCCTTCGGTCCTGGTCTCGATTTCCGGAGTCGAGCCGGCCGGGGCCAGCGCGTCCAGAAAGACCCTGACGGTCCCGACGACCTTGTCGCCCGGGGCCAAGGCCAGAGGCAGAGTGGGCTCGATGGTCAGATCCCGGGCGACCCGCACCGAGGACGAGGTCTGCCCGAACTTGTCTCGGCTCGCGGCGACCACGGCCAGGCGGGCCTGGCCGCTGTATTCCGGAATGTCCAGCTCCACTTCGGCCTGGCCGCTCTCGTCCACGGCGACGGAGGCCAAAAACAAGCTCAAGAGAACCTGATCCCGCTTGAAGGGGGAAAAGAGATCGGAGCGGCCGCCCTCGTCGCCGCCGCCGGCGGCGAGGAAAGGCAGAAGCGGCTCTTCCGGAGGCAAAAGAAGGCTGTAGAGGTCGAAGGCCAGACCTAACGGAGCCCGGCTGCGGCCGAAAAATTTCAACGGCTGCGGCACCTTGAAGGAGGTCAAGGACAATATGCCCTCGTCGACCAGAGCGATCGTCGCTTCGCCCGCCGTCGGGCGGCCTTGCTCGTCTTTGAGGCTGACCGTCACCTTGGTCTTGCTGGAGGGGAAAATCCTCTCGTCCATGGTCGCTTCGACCGCCAACTGGTGAGGCCGGCGATCCATTTCCAGAGACAGGCGGCCGAAGGCCAGCCAGCCGTAAGTGTCGGCGGAAAGGGGTCTGACGGCGGCGGCGGTCAAAAAGGCGTTTTGCAAAATCCCCTCGGGCACGTCGAAGGACAATTCCAAGCGGCCGCCGACGGCCTGTCCGACGGCGGAGAAAAGCTCCTTGTCCGTTTCCAGAGTCGCCCAGACCGGTCCGTCGAAGGGCGTTTCGATGGTGGCCAGGGCCTTGTCGCCGCGATTATAGGCGTTTTGGTCCAGCTTTATGGTCAGCGGCATGTCCAGGCTCGCCGGAGCGGAAACGACCGTCGACGAAGAGAGGCCCACCTGAAAGCGCCGCCGCAGGGCTTCGCCGCCGGGTCCCTTGGCCACGAACTCGTATTGGCCGCTGTCCAGAGCGGGCAGAGTCGCCCGCCCCTCCCCTTTGGTCAAGGCGACCTTTTTGGAAAAAACGGGTTTCAGCTCTTCAGCGTTCTGCGACCGCAGGCGGCCGTGCCGGACGGTCGCGTATCTTCTGGGCAGGACGAGACTTATCTCGGTCTCGACCTCCTTGAGATCGGCCAAGGCGCCCTGGCCGTCCAGGGCGACCAGATCGAAGTCGGCCTTCGTCCCGGCCGTCAGATGCGGCGGCAGCCGCAAGCCCAGCATGATCTCTCGGGGACGCCAGGACATGTTCATATGCTGGCCGACCCAGCGTCCGCCGTCTTCCATGACCTCCCAGCCGAAAGCCAGGATCAGGTTCGAGGGCAGCTCGGCCGGATCGCCTCGAAGAGTCAGGCTGTAATTCAAAAGCCCTTCGTCGTCGAGCTGGCCGGTCCGTTCGTCCAAGACGCGCTCGAACTCGGTCAGATTGGCGTCGACTCCGAAAACGTAGTCCTTATAAAGTTCGGAAGTGAATTCGTCGGCGAAGCCCTGGACTTTCAAGGCCCACTCCAAGCCCGAACCGGCCGCGCCGAAAAGATAGCGGGCCTGGGCCTGGAGGCCGGCCTCAATGCTGGTTCCCGTCACGATCTTCTCGGTCGGGGTCATGGTCAGCTCCAGCCTGGGCGGCACGAAATCCTTGACCACGAAGGAAGAGATCGCCAGAGCCGCCTTGGCTCCGGGGAGACGCGCTTCGAGCGTCCAGACGCCGGTCGGGGCCGAGAAGGGAATCTCGGTTTTCAGAGCCAAACCGCCGGCGGCGGACAGATCCCCTCGGATCTCCTCGGTCACTCGGCCTTCCGGATTGACGAGACGCCAGAGGAGAGGAAACGACTCGGCCGGAGGATTGAGGTTCTTGTCGCGGACGAGGGCTTGGGCCTCCATGATTTCGCCCGGCTTGAAGATGTCCCGAGGCAGAATGATGAAACCTTCGTAACCGCTTCTCAGGAAGGGAGCCGCGAAGTTCTCGGGGACATGGGCCTCTCGAGGGCCGCCATAGCCGGAGAGGGTCTTATTATGACTGGAGACGTAGTCGCCGGTCAGCGGATAATCCTTTTCGTTCAGAACGAGATAGCTCAAATCGTCGCCCAGCTTGGCCGTCAAAAACGAGACGTCGCCTTTGACTTCGGCTCTGTACAGACCGTCTGCCCCCGACTCGCCTTCGGCGAGGATCTGGTTGGCCTTGTCGTAGAGCCTGATGGTCGCCCCGACCGCCGGCTTGGCGTCGGCGAGGGAAAGAACCCAGACGGAGACCGCCTCGGGCAGAACCCTGGCCGACAGTCCCAAATCGGTTATGACGACGGGCAAATACTGTTCGGGATTCGCGTATATTTTGTTTTCGTCGTAGGTTTCGTCAGACTCGTCATACGTTTTGACGGAGCCTACGGAGGTGTATTTTCGACCGCCGATCTCCTTGACCCAAGGAGTCGCTTCCAAAATGTAGGCCCCGGGCCGCAAAGCCTCCTGACCGAGCAGATCCTTCAAATCGATCAATCTCTCGAAGGCCTCTTCTCGGTAGTCCTCCTCCGCTTCGGCCGCGGCCCTCGCCGAAGCGGACGCGTCGGCGGCGTCGGCGGCCGCGCCGGCGCCGCCGGGAGCCGCAGGGGTCGCCGCAGCCGCGCCGGCTGCGGCAGCGGCAACGGCGGCGGGGTCGGAACCGGCCCCGCGGGTCAGAGTCGCCTCCCGATCGATCAAAAGCTCGGAAAACAGCCTGGCCGTCGAGGCGGCGACGAGAGGGGAGTTTTCCTGGCCTATGTTCAAAATGGCCGGCAGGTTGTCCTCATAAACCCGCCAGACCTTGACGCCGAGACTGTCGGCCTCCCGACCGACTATCTTGATCAAAGGCGGCAATTTGCCGGTCATGTACCGGCCTTCGCCGGTGAAGGCCGCTCTGGGGGTCATTTCGTCGGCCAGTTTGACGGTGAAGATGAAGTCCCTCTCCAGAACGTCGCTTCCCGCGCTCGGCAACCCCTTCAGGATTTTGACGTTGACGGGCTGGCCATGACTGAAGGAAGAGCTGATGACGAGCTGATAGCCTCTGACCGAGAGCTCGAAGGGCACGGGCGGATCCAAGGTCACGAATTTTTCCAGACCGCCCAGTTCGGAAACGTAATCGGTGAACTCCACTCTCAAATGCGGCTTGAAGGGCGGCTGAGCGTCAAAGCCGATCGTCGTCTCTTCGACGCCGAAATAGTTCCGGATCATCAAATCGCTTCTGACGTCGGTCATTTTGCTCAACCCGTCGGCGCTCGGCAAAGAGTCCAGGCTGAGGCGCAGTCTTTGCCCGCTTTCCAGCGGAGCGTGAAGACGAGCCTCAAGTCCTTGAGTCGCTCCGGCCCCAGGCCGCCCCACCTCGTCCAAAACCGCTTGCTCGAAAGGCGTTCTGATTTCTCCTTCAGACCCGGAAACCAGATGAAAATTCAGAGCCTTTTTCAGATCTGGCAAAGAAACGGCCTTGTTGAAGAAAAGCTCCAAACGGACGTTGCCGTCTTCGTCGTAGCCGGCCTGACTGAAATCAAGAACCCGGAAAGGATCCAAAACGACGGGACCGCTGGAAAAAGCTCTCGGCGTCTCTCCGCGCAGGGACGCGAGACCGGGTCTGAAGCCGAAAGAGAAAGTCTGGCCGATGACCTTTTGTTGATACTCCTCGTCGGAGAGACCCGAAGTGTAGATGGAGAAAGTGTTCTGATCGAGCCATTTTCCCAGAACCTCCAGATCCTCGGAAAAGGTCAGCGGCCAAGCTTCGCGGGGCAGAGGGTTCTTCAAATCGTCGCCCTCGGCCATGGGCCGGTTGAAGCGAAACGAAAGCTCCAGGTCGTCGCCGGCCCTATAGAAGCGGTAGTCGAAGGCGAAAGATCTGGCGGACACCAAAGTGACCCGCTGGCCTTCATTGTTGGAACGGTTGACCATCTGGAAGGCGTAGTAGCTCAACATGTTGCCAAAATCGAAATCGTGGCGCTCCAGTTTGACGAAAGGTTTTAGCCGCTTGTCCCAAGCCAGGCGCAAAACGCCGCCGTTCTGCAGATAGTTGAACCACTGGGAGGCCGTCAAGCCCGTGTTGATCTCCAGTCGATAGAAATCCCGCCAATAAGCCGTCGCTCTTTGAGGCCCCTCTTCGATGTCGAAAGGACCTTCGCCTTTGCCCAGGTTTTTTAGAAAATCCCTTTTGTCAGGCCGCATGTTCTTCGGCAGGCCGGACAAAATGGTCTTAGAGCCGGCGACGTGGCGCAATTGCAGGACAACGTGACCTTTTCGGTTCTCGAAGGCGACGAGGTCGAGGTCAAAGACGGCCTGCTTGGGCGATTCGGCCTTGGCCTCCGGTTTGACCTCTTCTTGAGCCCGCGCGTCAGCGCCGAACAGGCCGAGAAAGGCGCCCAGACTGACGAAAAGACAGACCAAAACGGCGGCCACAAGACTATTCAACGCCGAAGACGCGCCCGGCCGGCGCGAGGAGAAATGCGGAAGACCTGAAAGATGTTTGCGGTTTGTCGGGGTCATGTTGAAAGGCTCCTTTAAGACCTAGGCCTAAGATTAATGAGGCGCGATCTTCGACGGTCGGACGTTTGTTTGGCTCGTTTCGTCGGCTTCCGACGGACGCCCTATGGGGCGCCCGTCGAGGTTGCAGGCGCGAGGCTCGAGCATATTTTGGCCATCTTCGTTCGGCCTTTGGCTTCGATATGGACTCCCTTTTCCGAAAAATTGGCGGAAAAGGCGAAAAGAAACGGTCAAAACCAAAAGCGGAGTCAGACGAAAACAATCGGTTAAAACTCAAAAAAACACAAAAAAGCGGAAAAGGAGAAAAACCCGGTCAAATCAAAAACAGGAATTTTCGGCGAAAACAATCGGTTAAAACCGAAAGCAGGAATAGACGAAAAAAATAGGTTAAAACTAAAAAAAATCAAAAAACTCAAAAAAGCGTAAAAAGAGAAACACCCGGTCAAAACCAAAAGCGGAATTACGGCGAAAACAATCGGTTAAACCAAAAGCAGGTATTTGGAAAAACAATCGGTAAAAACTCAAAAAAATCAAAAAAGCGGAATTTCAGCGAAAACAATCGGATAAAATTCAAAAAACTCAAAAAATTCAAAAAACTCAAAAAACTCAAAATAGTCAGTCAAAGCTCAAAACAGACGAGGGTTTTATTTCCCTGACCGCCGTCTGAGGCGGGACGACGGAGAATTCGCTTTTGGCCACTCGACTGCGGGAGTCGATCATGGTGACGACATGCGGTCCGGAGCCGAGACTGACGAACGGAGAAGTCTGATTGTCGGCGGCGGCCAGGAAGACGTCGTCCACGAACCAGTGAACCCGTCCGACGGAGCCTTCGCTTTTCAGGGGCAGACGATCGCTCGGGTTGTTTTCGTCCATGACCACGACCGAGTCGGGCAGGGGCGAGACTATTCTGGGCGCCAGACTGGCGGGCCCGGAGAGGCTTTCTTCCGAACCCATGAAGCGAGCCAGTTCTTTGGGCCAGAGGGTGACTATCTCGCCTTGGCGGCGGACGTGCAGACGGCACGGATGGCTTTTGGCGAAGCCAGCCAGACGCCAGGACCAGCGGGAGCCGGGACAGAAAGGCGAAACGGGCTCTCCGGAAATCGGACAGGCCGGAAACATCTCCAGACCCTCGGGCGGATCGGGCCATTTGGCTTTCGAGCCGAAATCGCGCATGAGATTGACTCCGGCGGAGGCCAAGGAGGACAGGCCGCTCAAGCCCCGATGGGCGCGGCCGACAGGATCGCCCAGCCAGAGGATCATGGTGATGTTCGGCTCGTAGATGGCCAGCCAGGCGTCCCTTAGGCCGTTGGAAGTGCCGCTTTTGAAGGCCAGACGGTCGCCGCGCAGACCTGGGGGAAGACGCTTGTCGTCGGTCAGGGCTTCATTGACCAGCCAGACGGCCTCTTCGCCGAAAATCCTGCTCCCCTCTCCCGAGGCGGCCGGATCAAGAGAAGGCGTCAGGGAAAGACCTCCTCTGGCCAGGGCTCCGTAAGCCCCGGCCAGATGAAGCATGGTCGTCTCCATCCCCCCGAGGACGAGAGAATCGCCGAAAACCCGGACGTCGTTCGGGATGGTCAAACCGGCGGACTTCAAATAGCTCAAAGCCCGTTCTTCGCCCACCAGCCGGAGAACCCGGGCCGCCGGAGCGTTTAAGGAGCTGGACAGGGCCTCCGCCGCCGAGACGGGACCGCGATAGACGCCGTCGAAATTTCTGGGCGCCTCCCCCATCAGATGCAGAGGAGTGTCGGCCAAAACGGAGGCCGGAGACAAAGACCCGTCGGAGAAGGCGGCCAGATAGATGAAGGGCTTCAGGGTGGAGCCCGGCGAACGCCGGGATCGGACGTTGTCCACGAAATGGGCTTCGCCTGTTCGCCTGACTCCGCCGACGTAAGCCAAGATGCGGCCGTCGGCGTTGGAGAGGACGAGGCCCGCCCCGTTGACGGCTTGGGGAAACGGCTTCAAAGCCATTTCCAGTCTCCCGGCGAGGAGCTCCTGCTTCTGGCGGTCGATGGTCGTCTCCTGGCCCATGAAGCCCGGCTGGCCCCATTTCCAGCGGGGCGAGCCATTGACGTCCAGAGCCGTCATGGCCAGATGTCTGGCCAGGCGGGGCGGCTTTTGGAGGTCGGAGGAGACGAGCTCGGCCTTGGCCAGATCTCTGGCTTCCAGACTTATTTGGTCATGGGCGTAAAGATTGTCCAAAACCTTGTCGCGCCGGACTTGGGCGCGTTGGGGCCAGCGATCGGGCCGATAGACGGAAGGCCCGCGCAGCAAGGCCACCAATAGAGCGCACTCTCCCAGAGTCAGATCGGCCGGTTTTTTGTTGAAGTAGGCTCTGGAGGCCGCTCCGACGCCGCGCAAATTGCCGCCGAAGGGAGCTTTGTTCAAATAGAGCTCCAGAATTTCGTCTTTGGAATAGCGTTGTTCCAATTTGACCGCTTCGAGAAATTCCATCAATTTTGAGCGCACCGTTCTGGGCCGGGGCCGGGAAAGCCTGACCAGCTGGACGGTGATGGTCGAAGCCCCGGAAACGACGGATCGGCTTTTGACGTTCTGCGCGATGGCCCGCATGACGGCCAGGACGTCGACCCCGGGGTGACGGCGGAAGCGCTTGTCCTCGACGGCTATGGCGATGGCGGGAAGGCGTTCGCCTATCTGGGCCAACGTCATGGGAATAAGGATTTCATCTTGGGCGGACAGACCGACATGCAGAGGTTCGCCTCTATTGTCCCGCAGGACGGGCGACACGTTGAAATTGGTCGGATCCGGCGGCTCGACCAGCCAATAGCCGACCAGAGCGGACAGAACCATAAGAGCCGCGCCGCCCAGACAGAACCTCAGGGCTTTTTTGAAAAAGCTTCGCGCCGCTCCGGGGAGAGCCGATTTGTTCAAGTCGGTCGCTTTTTTCGAAATGCCGTCGCTCATCGAGAACCTTCCGTTTCCAGGTCAATCGCCCTCTTGTTTCCGCCGAACTTTACATCAACGCCTATCCCGTTTTCGTCGAACTTTTGGAACGCGGCGTCCGCCGCGTTCCCTCTCTGAAGCTCAGAATCAAGCCAAATCGTAACTTGAGAGAAATTATAGCAGAGTAAAAAGAGAAAATTATGGAAATTGCGTGGATTTTCATTCATGAAATTGTCGAGAGGAAGGAAAAACGGCGCTCGTTTTTTCTCCGTCCATGGACAACGCCAAGCAATCTGGAGCGGAAGACGGAAGAAAGACATGTTCCGGAATCTCCTTGTCCGGCCTGTCCAGGTTTGGCAAGTTCTTGTTTGACATGTCCAGGTTTGGCCTGTCCTGGTCTAGCCTGTCCTTGTTTGGCGAGCTCTTGTTTGGCCTGCCTGACATGCCTTTGGTCAGGAACGAAGAAATCGCGCGAACGACGCTTTTTCTTGATGAAGCGAACTTCAAAAAAAAAACGGTCTCCGGAACGTCGAAC
>JAIRTO010000204.1 GCA_031254895.1 Deltaproteobacteria bacterium | reverse complement strand
AATTATGAGCAAATAGCGGCGCATAGGCCCTTATTTTTCGAAGGAGGGACAAAAAGTTCGCGGAAGGCTTGTCCAAATGGTCAAAAGGTCTAAAGACCTGAAACCCAAAGACCTCAGACTTGGCGCCTAAGGTCAAAGGCCAAAAGACTTCAGACTTGATGCCTGATGCCAAAGCCCTGGTGTCAAAGACCTAAGACCTTTGAAGCCTCAGGAGTGTAGCCTGCGATTGGCTGCGGTCTGCCGAGAAGCCGTCGCTCGCCGGACTATAGTCCTAAAGCCAAAGGCCTGAAGCCAAAGAACTAAAGCCAAAGGCCTAAAGCCAAAGGCCTGACGCCAAAGGCTTAAAGGCCTGAAACCTTTGGGGCCTCAAGGGCTGTAGCCTGCGGTGGGCTGCAGCCTGCCGAGCGGCCGTCGCTCGCCGGACTATTTTTCGCCGTCAGGATAACGACAAAACTGGCTTTGGCTATCGTGCCCTTGTCGTCGTCTGGCCGGACGGACTTTTTCCGTCAGGTCTGAAAAATGCCGCTCGCCGCGCCTCCAGCGCTTTTCTCGACATCTTTTCGCGGCGGTTCGAGCGGACTCTCTAGCGCCGGGCAGACCGACAAAAGCGGTCGAGACTTATTTCTGCAAAGTCGGTCAATAATCGCTTTCTTCGCTTCCGTCGTCGTAGTAATATTCTTCCTCTTCTTCCTCATCCTCTCTGACGAAAGTTATGTCAGGCTCCTCTATGTAGCCGACAAATTCGCCAAGCAGCTCTTCTTGCAAAGTTTGAAAAATCGGCATAGCCGCCAAAATATCCTTGCGAGCGTCAATATCTTGGCATTTATCCAGTTTTTTCGCCAGAGCCGGAGAGAGCTTTTGTCCGAAAAGCGATTCCGACTCGGTCAGATTAGCGTCATCGTCAGCCTGCGCACCATGATCATATTCATCATTATTCGAGTTTTGAGAAACATAAGACGGCGTCGAATCCGACGCTTCGTCTGTAGGCGGCGTCGATGGAAAGCCGATGGATCGTTCATGTATTCCGTCTTTTCTGGCCTGGTTGGCCAGGAGACGCTTGAGAGACGAAGCCCTCGCGTCGGCTGCCGAGCCGCTGGAGCCGCTTTGGCCTGGATAGGCCGCAGGTTCGGCCGTCGTTGTTGGAGTCGGTTTTGACTCGGGGGGAGAAGCCAGGACTTCCGTCGCGTCAGGCTCTTTCGCCGCCTCGCTTTGCGGCTCGTTAAATCGGCCGACAGACTCTTCCGGGTTCGGACGCGCGGCGACGGGCTCAGCCGGGGAGGCGGCCGGGAATCCGGCCGGAAATGCGGTTTTTGGAACTGCTGAAGGCTCGAGGGAGGCTGTCGTCGGAGCTACCGGGACTGTAGCTCCGACGTCTTCGCTAGGAGTTTCTGACCCGATCGCCGCTGGGGCGTCCTTAGCTTCCGTTCCTGAGATGTCAGTCTGTTCCGAGCCGTCCGACGGGGTCGGCCGGACTGACGGCGGCGCCGACGGTTGGGCCGCTGATTGGACAGCCTCCTCTTTCTGGGGCAGGTCGGTCGGCGCGGGCGGAGACTCGGCCAGGACGTCCGTTTGGGGGGCCGCCATATCGGTGATAAGGGCCGCCAGATCGGCGATAGGGGGAGCCATATCGTCGATAGGAGGCGCCATGTCGGAGGCGAGATCGGCTATTGAGCCGATGGCTGAATCGTCTTCTTCGGGAGTCTCAGAACCGGTCGCCGGGATGTCCTTAGCCTCTGTTTCTGAGATGTCAGCCTGTTCCGACCCGCCCGACTGGGTCGGCTGGGCTGGCGGCTGTGCCGACGATTGGACCGCTGATGGGGCCATATCCTCCGTTTTCTGGGACAGGTCGGTCGGCGCCGGCTGAGGCTCGGCCAGGAAGTCTGTTTGAGGGGCGGCAACATCCGCGATAGGGGCGGCGATCCCCTGGTCTTCTCCGGGTGTTTCTGGCTTCGCCTCCGGAGTTTTGTCGACTTGAGCTTGGTCGACTGAAGTTCTCTCTGCTTGAGTTTTGTCGGCCTCCGCCTTGTCGGCTTCAGCTTTGTCGGCTTCAGCTTTGTCGGCTTGAGCTTTCTCTGCTTGAATTTTGTCGGCCTCCGCTTTGTCGGCTTGAGCTTTGTCGGCTTGAGCTTTGTCAGCTTGAGCTTTGTCAGCCTCCGCTTTGTCGGCTTGAGCTTTCTCGACTTGAGCTTTCTCGACTTGAGTTTTGTCGGCCTCCGCTTTGTCGGCTTGAGCTTTCTCGGCTTGAACTTGGTCGACTGAAGTTTTCGCTGCTTGAGTTTGGTCGGCTTGAGCCTTGTCGGCTTCCGCTTTTGAGGTCGGCGGCGAGGTCGTCTCGACCGCCTTTTGATTCATTTCTCGCCGCTGCGAAATGGGAGAAGCCAGAGATTTGACGGGCGGGCCGACGGATTCCGCCGGGGGAGCTCCTCCGGACTCGAGATAAGTCGCCAGCTTTTCGGTCAGTTTGGCCAGATCGCCGACAGGGGCCATCTGACACAGACGGATCAGGTGGGACTCCAACAACCAGCGCGGATGAGGATGACGAGACAGCTCGCCTTGAAAGCGGAGCCAAGCTTCCAGATGACGGTGCAGAAAAGCCAAACTGAGGCCGGCGCAAATCTCTTGATATTTCACCGCTTCGGCGTCGGTCAGGTCCAAAAGCTCGGTCATGCCCGGAGCGGCGGCGAACAGAGTGCAGTTTCTGGTCAATTCCAGAACTTTTAGACCCAATTCCTTAAAATCATAGCCAAGATCGTAGGCTTCGTCGAGGATGTTCAAGGCGTCGACCAGATTTCCTCGCAGAGACGCCACGACCGTCTTTTCCACCAGCTCCTGATTGATGAGTCCCAAGGCGTTGTTCACGGCTTCCAAGGTTATGTCGGGGCTGGAAGCCAAGACCTGATCCAAAAGACCCAGCGCGTCTCTTAAGCCGCCCCCGGCTTGTCTGGCTATCACCACGAGGGCGTCGTCGGCGTATTGGATGTTTTCCGCCGTCGCGACCTGTTGAAGGCGTTTGACGATTTCTTCGACCTTGATGCGTCTGAAATCGAACCTCTGGCATCTCGACAGGATGGTCGCCGGAAGCTTATGAGCTTCCGTCGTGGCGAAGATGAAGACCACGTGGGCCGGCGGCTCTTCCAGAGTCTTCAACAAGGCGTTGAAAGCTTCGTTGGTGAGGGCGTGAACTTCGTCGATGATGTAGACTTTGCGCGGGTTTTTGATCGGCAAAAACTTGACCGTTTCCCTAAGACTTCTAATCTCGTTGATGCCGCGATTGGAGGCTCCGTCGACTTCCACCACGTCGACGGAGGAGCCGTTCTGGATTTCTCGGCAACTCTCGCAGACGCCGCACGGACGTTTGCTTTCGTCCGTGCAGGACAAGGCCATGGACAAAAGGCGGGCCGCCGTGGTCTTGCCCACGCCTCTGGGACCGGCGAAAAGGTAGGCGTGGGCGAGCCGGCCCACTTCCAGCGCCCTGGTCAGAGTGCGGCCAACCTGAGTTTGCCCGATCAGGTCTTCAAAGGTTCTAGGCCTGTATTTGCGGGCCAAGACCAGATAAGACGAAGACACTTAAATCCTCCCGTTCAGCTCAAGGCTTTCCGGCATTTGTCGCAGACGCCGCTCTGATCTTCAGGAACCTCGGGACGGCGGAGCCAGCAGCGCGGGCATTTGGGGTGAGAGCAAAGCGCGACCTCGGCGGTCAGCTCGCCTTCGTCCTTGCGTTTCAAGGTCGTCTGGCTGACGATGAAGAGCTCGGCCAGGTTGGGGTGTTTGGACAGAAGCTCGAAATCGTCTCCGCTGGCCGTCAGAATCAGCTCGGCTTCCAAGCCGCTGCCGATGATCTTGCTTTTTCTGGCCTGCTCCAAAGCCTTGTAGGCCTGGGTTCGGAGCTCCAAAAGTCTTTCGAACTTCTGGGCCTCTTCCGGGTTCAGATGTTCGGCTTGCGGTTCAGGAAAGTCTTCCAGAAACACGCTGGAGTCGTCGGACGGCTTGAGACGCAGCCAGATCTCTTCGGCGGTGAAGGACAGGATCGGAGCCATGAGGCGGGTCAGACTGGAAATGACCGTCCACATGACCGTCTGGCTGGCCCTACGGGCCGGATCGTCGGCGCGAAGGGTGTAGAGCCTGTCTTTGATGACGTCGTGGTAGAGAGAAGACAAGAGCACGACGAACTTGTTGACGAGCTGATAGATTATGTGGAACTCGTAGCCGTCGTAGGCTTTGCGGACTTTGGTCGTCAGAACGGCCAGCTGGTGAAGAACGTAGCGATCCAGTTCGTCCATCTCCGCCAGGGGCCGACTGTCCTTGGCCGGATCGAAGTCGTGGATGTTTCCCAGCATGAAGCGGGCGGTGTTCCGGAAGTTGAAATAGGCCTTGGCCAGCATGTCCATGATGGCGTTGGACAGCCTGATGTCGTCTTGGTAGTTTTCGGCCGAAACCCACAGTCTGATGATGTCGGCGCCGTACTTGGAAATGACGTAATCGGGCTCTATGGTGTTGCCCAGAGATTTGCTCATCTTTTTTCCGGCCCCGTCGACCACGTAGCCGTGGGTCAGGACTTCCGAGTAGGGCGGACGTTTTCTGTTGGCCATGGACACGAGCATGGACGAATGGAACCAGCCTCGATGCTGGTCGGAGCCCTCCAGATACATGTCGGGCTTGTCCGGGAGGTAGTCGCGATGCTCGCAGACGGCGGCGAAGGAACAGCCGGAATCGAACCAGACGTCGAGAATGTCGGTCTCTTTTTTGAAGGAGTCTCCGCCGCACTTGGCGCATTTTTCTCCCTGAGGCATGAGGTCTTTGGGCTCCAGCTCGTACCAGACGTCGGCTCCTTTGGCCTTGAAGAGCTCGAACAATTTGTTCTGGATGCCTTTCGAATAGTGCCATTGCCCGCATTTTTCGCAGAAGAACAAGGTGATCGGCACGCCCCAGGAACGCTGGCGGCTGACGCACCAGTCGGGACGGTTTTCGACCATGCCGTAGATGCGGTCGCGGCCCCAGCGGGGGATCCAGTTTATTTGGTCGATGGCCGAAAGAGTTTTTTTCCTCAAGTCGTCTTCTTCCAAGGAGACGAACCATTGCAGAGTCGAGCGGAAGACGACCGGCTTTTTGCACCGCCAGCAATGGGGATACTGGTGTTCGAGGGTTTCGGAGGCCAGCAAGGCTCCTTTTTCCTGCAAAAGCTCTATGACTTTGGGGTTGGCCGCCAGAACCTTGATCCCCTTCAGTTCAGGAACCTCTTCCGTGAAGCGGGCCTGATCGTCCAAAGGCGAGAAGACGGGCAGATCGTAGGCCAAACCGGTCTCGTAGTCGTCCCGCCCGTGACCGGGGGCCGTGTGAACCAGGCCTGTCCCCTGATCGTCGGTGACGTAGGCGGCGGGGATGACTTTAGAGTCCCGATCGTAGAGCGGATGCCGGGCGACGAGGCCGAAGAGGGCCTCCGCGTTTATCTGACCAAGGGAGACCGGTTCGCCCAAATTGAACTTGGGCAGAACCGTCTCGGCCAGATCGGCCGACAAGACGAGGACGCGCCCGCCGAGCCGATAGGCCCCGTAACGGAAGGAGGGGTTGTAGGCGATGCCCATGTTGGCCGGAATGGTCCAGGGGGTGGTGGTCCAGATGACCAGACTGACGTCTTCGCCGGCCAGATCCGGCCGCAGAGCCGCCGGGTCGGAAACGAGCTTGAAGGCCACGTAGATGCTGTCGGATTTGTGTTCCTCGTATTCCACCTCGGCCTCGGCCAGGGCCGTGCGGCAATTCCCGCACCAAAGGACGGGCTTGGGGCTGTGATACAGACGGCCGCTCAAGGCCATTTCGCCGAGCTCGCGAGCGATTATGGCTTCATACTCGAAATTCATGGTCAGGTAAGGATCGTCCCATTCGCCCAGAACGCCAAGGCGTTTGAACTCCCGTTTCTGCACTTCCACGAATTTGGCGGCGTACTCCCGGCACAGTTGGCGTATTTCCGAACGGGTCTTCTTCGCTTTTTCGGCTCCCAGATTCTTGTCCACCTGATGCTCGATCGGGAGGCCGTGACAGTCCCAACCGGGCACGTAAGGGGAGAAATAGCCGGTCATGGACTTGGACTTTATGATGATGTCCTTCAGCACCTTGTTGAGGGCCGTGCCCATGTGAATGTTGCCGTTGGCGTAGGGAGGGCCGTCATGAAGGACCCATAGAGGCCTTTCGCTCTTTTGTTTCAATATCTTCTGATAAAGTCCCATCTCGGACCATCTTTTCAAAAGCTTCGGTTCGAGCTCGGCCAAGCCGGCTTTCATGGGAAAGTCAGTTTTCGGGAGATTTAAAGTTTCTTTGTAGTCCATTTTAACTTACCAAATTAAGGGAATTGTGAAAAATTAAGGGAATTGTGAAAAAGAAACCGGTCCGGCGTTTTTTCGCTCCGGAAAACTCCGAACCGGAGGGCCATAAGTTTTTATAGACTTCGGCGGTTTCGGGATCCGATCGCCGTTGTTCGAACGAACTCCATTTGAAAAGAGGCCTTTTTTCGTCGGCGGCTATTCGCCAAGATCGCCGAAATCGGTTTGTTCGGCCACTTCCGCGGCAACTTCTGTGGCCGCTTCGGCGAGCGTTTCGGCGGATTGCTTAGAAGCGGCCTTTTTGGCTTTTCCCCTGACGTTTTTGAAGTACTCCACGACCATGGGCATGACGGACAAGACGATGATGGCCATGATGACCATGGTGAAGTTTTTTCGGACGAAAGGCAGACCGCCGAAAAGATAGCCGGCGGAAAGAAAAATCGCGCTCCAAAGGACGCCGCCCAACAGGTTGAAGATCATGAAGCGGGGGTAGAACATCTGTCCCACGCCGGCCACGAAGGGGGCGAAGGTTCTGACGATGGGCACGAAGCGGGCCAGAACGATGGTGATCACGCCATGACGCTCGTAAAAATCCCGAGTGGCGTCAAGATATTTCCGCTTCAGGAATCGACCGTCGCGGTTCAGGACTTTGGGCCCGAGAAAACGGCCGATCCAGTAGTTGAACGTGTCTCCGAGAAAGGCGGCGGAAGCGATGACCAGAAACAGAGTTCCCAAGGAGAGCGGAGACTCGGCTCGGTGAGCGATGGCGCCGGCCGCGAACAAAAGGGAGTCTCCCGGCAGAAAGGGGAAGATGACCACTCCCGTCTCCCAGAAAACGATGACGAACAAGATCAGATATGTCTGCCAGCCGTACTTGGAGACCAGAGCGTCAAGATGAACGTCTATATGTAGAATGAAGTCTATAAGTCCATATGCGCCGTCTGATAAAAAACTGAATGGTTCCATGAACACCTTTTATGCGTTATTTTAAACAAAATAACTTGAGACGGAAAAACTGTTTAATATGTTAGGCGTGACAAGGCGAAAAAAATAAATATGAAGATAAGGCGCTTTTCAGGAAAAAAATATATATGCGCCGCTGGAACATGTTTGGGAAAAAAGCGATCAGGCGGTAATTGACGGGCAAACTGAAGCGATTCTTTCCACCGCAATGGCTCCCTTGCGGAATATCCAGGGAGTGGGGCCGGTCAGATCCACTATGGTCGAAGACAGGCCGCCGTTGGTCGGGCCGGCGTCTATGACCAGATCCAGCTTGTCGGGAAAGTAGTTCAGAACTTCCTCCGCCGTGGTCGGCGGACTTAAGCGGTGGGGATTGGCGCTGGTTCCGGTGACGCCTCGATCCACCATCCTGATCAAACGTCGGATGGCGGCGACTCCTTCGACTCTCAGGCCGACCGTTTTGGATTTTCCCAAAAGCAGGGGATGGAGGCCCGTATGGCCGGGCAGGAGCAAGGTCAGCAAACCTGGCCAGAACTCGTCCATCAAGGCGGAGGCGTGACGGCTCACTTCCGCGGCGTAGCACTGGCTTCTGAGCTTTTGGTCTATCAAGAGCAGATAGGCGTTCTCGGCCATGCGTCCAGGCTTCAAGGCGGCTATGCGCTCAATGGCCTGGGGCTTGTCGGCCAAGGCCATCAAGGCGTAAAACGACTGGGTCGGACCGGCGACGAGGCCTCCGGACAGAAGAACCTCCGCAGCTTTGGTCAGATCCTTGAACGAAGCCTCTTGGGGGTCTATTTTTATAACCTCGGTCAAACTTTCATCTCTCCCGGGAAAAGGGACTTTAAGTCAAAAGGGGCGGGCAGGCTTTTTTTTCAATCAAAATATCGAGGCTTGACGCTTCGACCTGGACTGCCCGTTAACGCCGCCAGACGGAAAGGAGCCGCCAGACGGAAAGAGGCCGCAGACGGAAAGAGGCAGTTTGTTCGTCCACAAAAAAAACGCTTTTCGCTCCAAAAAGTTCGGCGACTAAAAGACCGGCCAAAGGGCTTCGAAAAGAGCCGCCCTCTAACCGGCTTCAGACAGAACCGTCTCCAGATGCGTCAATGTTTTTGGGTCAAAAAAAAGGGCGCATTTTTTACGCCTTTTTTCCAGGAAAAAGCAGGAAAAAAAAGTTTTTGATGACCGCCAATCAAGAATGGATCCGGATCAGTGAGCTTTCATCATTATACTTGAAAAAGCCCGGCTCGTTCAAGACCTGAACGGAAGATTAGGCGGCCGCTTCGGCGGCCGCCGAGAAGGGCGTTCGACGCGGAGCGACGGAAAAAAGCCGGAAAAACCGTCGAGAGAGTTCGACGACCCTCCGGGTTCTCTCCTGTGGGCCTCCGAACGTCTGTGGTTCTCTTCATCCGGGCGCGAACGTTTGCGGTTCTCTCCATCGGAGCGTGTCGAGCCTGGGGGACGTCCGTCCTCCAGCGCAGCGCCAGCCATCTGGGAGCCTCTATCGCAGCCCCAGTCATCGCGGCGCCAAATGCCTGAGAGCCTCTAGCGTAGCCTACTCATCGTAGCCCACTCATCGCAGCTCCAGCCATCTGAGAGCCTCTATCGCAGCCTCAGTCATCGCGGCGCCAAATGTCTGAGAGCCTCTATCGTAGCCCACTCATCGTACCGCCAGCCGCCAGAGGGCCTCCATCATAGCCTCAGTCATCGCAGCGCCAGTCATCGGAGCGCCGAGTCTGTTCGCCAGATGAAGACAATCGTTTTAGTTCCCGACTCTTCTCTTTTTGGTTTCTCGGCTGGTCGAGTCAGCTTGAGTCGCGTCGAGTCAAGCCGAGTCAAGCCGAGTCAAGCCGAGTCAAGTCGAGTCAAGTCGAGTCGGGTCGGGTCTAGTCAGGTCTGACTGGGTCAGGCCGGACTGGCGAGATCGGCGCCTATTGTGGGCGCAAATTTGAGCGAGCCGACAAAAAGTCAAGACTTGACGACAATAATGGCGTTTCTTGATGATTTGACGGGCCATGTTTAGGTCAGGACAAAACAGGCGACGTTCAGTTTCGTCGAATGAAGTCAAGTTGTCAAAAAATTGACATAACAGAGTATTATATCACAAAAATAGAAGGAATATTCCATATTTCCAGCGCTCGAAAATTTCAAGAATTGCTTGACATTATCCTGTTTTGAGGTCATCATATATATGACTTGCAGCTGCTCAGGGGCGCCTGCTCGCTGGAGACGGCGCTCGCCAATCTCATTCGCCGTTATTGGCCGCCAATAAAGCGGAAGCTTGCCTGCGGCTAAGGGCCATAGTCGGCTTTATGGTTTCGGCTTGACGCCGACGACCCGACTGCGGCGCCCCTTGTTTAGCGTTATAGTTTGTTTAGCGTTATAGATTCCTGAAAAGTCTGTTTGCAGGCCTCGGAAACGAGGCCGCGTCAATCAAAAAATCCGCTCGCGGCCTTCGGGCCAAACATGGACAAACAAGGACTAAAAGGAGGTCATTATGACTGAAGAAGCTGTCGGCGGCGCTCCCGAATGCATGAAAGAAGACACCAGGCTCATCACCGGACCTTGTCCGAAATGCGGCCAGGAACTGGAGTTTTTCAGCGTCAACGAGCTTCGCAACCAAAAGAACTGCTACAACTGCAAGGCTCCTTTCGACTCTAAAGCCTTTGCGGACAAGCTCGGTCTTTCCATCTGATCGAGAACGGTTTCCTCCCTTCCTGACCTCGACGTCTTCGGGGTCAGGTTTTTTTTGTCCATGGCGGACTTTTCGCTCCTCCGTCAAGCCCGAAACTGATCCAAAACTTGACTCGTCCGCCAAAGACGGCGGCTTTTCTCCAAAAAGGCGCGCCGCCTTTTCGCTTGTCCAGCTTTTTTGCCTGTCCTACTTGATCCGACTATTGTTCCTAATCGTTTCGGACGACCTGACGTCGTCCAATCGACCACCGCTTAGACGTAATTTTAGGTTTGACTCAGGCTAAAGTCTATATATTGTTAAATATAAACCAAAAATAGTTCTGAATTTATAATAGATATAACGTCTTTTTGTAAAATACATCAAATATTAATCATTTTAGACAGATTTTTAGCTATCTAAAATTGTCTAATTTGCTTTATAGCGTCTATAATTATATTATTCAAGTGTTTTTGCAACATTATTGCAGTTGAATGAACAAGCGTTTTGGCTGGTTTTTTAGTCAGCGAGTCGCAAGTTTGACTTTGTTGAGAGAGATAACTAAGGAAATTAAGGGTCTATGGCTGTCTTGTTTTCGCATAAATTTTATGATATAAAGCGTTTTAAGGAAATCTCAGGCCCAAATTACCTGTCAATATTTCCATATTTTTTCAATTTACTTGAGGTGGTGGCTTCATGTTCGGAAAGAAGTCCAAAAACGGCAAGCTGGGCAAACATGTCTGGAACGCTTTTTTTGCCAGCAGCGTAGAGATTGAGGGTTCGCTTCGTTTTTCGGGACTGCTGAACATTGACGGCAACCTGACCGGAGCCATAGTGGCCAAGGGCATGCTGGTCACCGGCGCCCATTCGGTCATATCCGGCGACATTTTTGTGGAAAACTTGATCATTTCCGGAACCATAAAAGGCAACATCTTCGCCACCGGCGAAGTCCACCTCAACAATTCCGCCAAGGTCTACGGCAACATCAACTACAGCTCGATATCCATAATTCCAGGAGCCTTTCACGAAGGCAACAGCCATTTCTTCTCCGAAGCCGAGCGGGAAGAATTGCTCGCCAGGATCCACGCCGAACTGCATCTGCCCTATGGAGACGACGACAAGAAGCCCAAATCTCTGCCGGCGCCTGAAGACGTCTCCGCGTCTTCTCCGTCCAATCTGAACTCCATGGCGGAAGAAGTCGAAGAGGAAGAAGAAGCTGAAGAATTCCCAGAAAGATTTGAAGAAAGAATGGAAGAAAGATTTGAAGAAAGAGTGGAGGAAGTGAAGTTCATTCCTAAACGACGCCGTTAGTTGGCGCCTTTGTCTCATTTCATTTTGGCCCTGTCGATTCGTTTCGTCTCTTCCCCCATTTCGGCGGCCTTGGCCTTCGTCTAAGCTAAGCTAAGCTAAGGTTAGGCAAGTCTACGGCCGTCGCTGGTTCAACGCGCCGTCCATATTTTTGCGATCAGTATTTTCCTGTCGGAAAAGGAGCCGTTTTTCGAGCTTTGTCGCCGCTCCTTTTCGAATAAGGAAATAATCCAACGCTCCGGCGGCCGCGTCCAGGCCAAGGATTTCTCCATCATCCGCTCTTCCTGGCTTCATTTCATCCAAAAATTTCAAATTGGCGATTATTGGAACGCAAATTCCATTCCCGAGCCAGCTCCGACATCCCCGCTCCAATAATCGGCTTTTCGGACGCCTGTCATTTCGGAACAAGCTAGTCGTCGCGGCTCCGGCGAAGACGGTTGGCGGAAGGACTTTTTTTCCAAAAACTATGGATGAAATGCTCCTCTAAACGGATGAGGTTTTGTATGGACGTCAAGCGATTTGAGATTTTTCTCAAGATCTTGGAAACCAAAAATTTTTCTGAGGCCGCCGCCGCTCTGGGCATGGCTCAACCTTCCGTCAGCTCCAGCTTGAAAGCTTTGGAAGAAGCTCTTGGCTGCAAGCTCTTCGATCGCACCTCCCGCTGGGTCAAACCTCTGCACAAGGCTTACGCTCTGGCGCCCTACGCCCGGAAGATGGTCGACACTCTGGACGAGGCCAATTTAGCTCTCAGCCGCGCCGAAGGCCCGAAAGAGAGCCTGACCGTCGGAGCCTCCAGCGCCCCGGCCCTGGCCATCATCCCCGAAGCCCTCTCCCGTTTCTCGGCCGATTTTCCTGAAGCTTTGCTCAAGCTGAAGGCCGGCAAGTCGGAAGACATCATTCGCAGGGTGATCGACGGGGAATTCGACGTCGGACTGGTGGGGTTGCCCCCGGCTTCGCCCTATCTGAATCAGGAAATCATCGCCAGCGACGCCGTTTGTCTGTTGGCTCCCGAAGAAATGCTGCGCGACGCCAAAGCGCCCCCGGCGTCTCTGGACGATTTGGCTGATTGGTCTCTTATCATGCGGGAGGACGGCTCGGGAACCAAAGCCGCTTTTTTGAAAGCTTTCGCCAAGAGACCGGATTTATTGGCCCGTTTGAAAATAGTCGCCGAGGTGGAAGGATTGCTGCCGGCGCTGACGTTGGCCAGAGCCGGACTCGGGGCGGTGGTCGCCAGCAGCCTATCCGAACGAGCCGCCTGGCTGATAAAAGATCTGAAAATCATCCCTCTGGATTTTTTAGGGTTGGGACGGTATTTTTACCTGATCACCCGGAAGCATCATAAACTGTCGCCTTTGGCGAAAGCTTTCATCAAGACAGTCAAAAAAGACTCGGATCAAGGGTAGACCGCCAACGCTCGCGTCGCTCTCGTCCAGCTCGTCCTTTGTCGAGCGGTTCGCCAAAAAGCCAAAATGTGCGCCCTTTGCCAGCGGACCGAAAGCTCTGGAAAAGCTTCCCAAACCCAAATACATCACATATCCCGCCGCGACGGCCGCAGGGGAGCCTGCTAAAGCGAATCAGCGACCATAAGTTCGAAACGGCGGCGGGCAGACGCGCTCGAGTCCTGTCTCCGGTCTCCGGCGGCAGGAGTCCTTTGCCGAGACGGCTGGCCCTCTGTCTGGTTCGGCTAGATCGGCGGGGCAAAGGCGTCCGAGGCGCTGGCCGACATGGCCATGTCAGGCCGGAAACGTCCTTGAGCGAAAGACTTCGGCCATCTCGTCAGGCGCGGTCAAGCGGCCGGCCAAGGGGCGGAGGCGCTTAAAGGATAGCGGGACCGTAGGGATAGTCCAGGGGCATTCCGCCATCGTCTACGCCGCCCCAGATTTCCTCCCATTTCCGCAAGCGGTTCAGCTGACCTTCCAGTATTTTCTTCTCCAGCGCCAGCGTTTCCGGCGTTATCTTTTCTTTCATCTCGGCCCAGTCTTCCGGAATCTTCAGGCGGTACGGCGGAGTCGGATCGTTCGGAGAAATCTTCGCCATCTGTTCAGGCGAATAGAGAACCTTGTTCCCCAACATGTAGTCCAGCATGGCCTCCGTCTCGTGCGCCTTGTCAAATGTCCGCGTGACCGATGAAAGGGCTAGTTCGCGCCGGGATTCCAGATTGAGAGGACTGTCCGAAGACGGGTCTAGCAAATCCCGAAGCAAATCTATCGCGCCCCGCTGCATTAACGGCAAACTCCCTTCCACTATATTGGCGAGCTTCCAGTAGCCCTTCAGATTCTGGGGCGTCTGCGCCAACTTCTGGCGCAGCCCCGGATACCATATGGCGAAGCCTCGGTTTATGTAATGGTTCAGAACTGTCTGACTAAAATCGTCCAAGGCCATAAGACTCCTCCAATAAAAAGGGCCGCAGCGCCGAGCGTCGGAGCTGCGCTTTGCCGCCGCCGTCAGGGCAGTTGGGGCGCCCGTTGAACTATATCAGGGCTCTTAGCGTCAGGCCGTTGCCGGGCCGAAATCTTAGGAATCCGTCAGTCTCCCTTCGATGGCCCTGGCTCTGGATCTGAACCTGAACTTTGAGCTTGACCTTTAGAAAAAACATGAGACTTTCAGAAAATACATGAGGTCTGAGCCTCGCTGGCGAACCGCCTTTGGCCAACAAAAAAAAATGGAAAGACTCGGGCTCCCTTAGGCCCATATTTGACTGCTTTCCGGTATGGCGCTAATATCCGGGACATAAAGGGAGGTCATCTCTGTGAAGAAAAAAACATGCGCCAGTTTTATGGCGGCGGCTCTCGTCGCGCTGTTCGCCATTGCAGCCTTCGGTCAAAGCGACGCTTTAGCGGTCAGCGATGAAGATTTCGTCAATCTCTGCCTGAACGGTTCATTAAAAGAGGTGGAGGAGTCCTTGAAAGCCGGCGCGAACGTCAACGCCAAGGCCGATGAAGGCATAACCGCTCTGATGTCCGCCGCTGAAGCGAACGCTCCTGAGGTCGTTTCCTTGCTTTTGAAAAGCGGCGCGGAGGTCGACGCCAAGGATGAGGCGGGCGGAACGGCTTTGATGCGCGCCGCCTCAAATGACGCTCCCGAAGTCGTTTCCTTGTTAGTGGCCAGCGGCGCGGATGTGAACGCTATGGACGATGCGGGAGGAAGGGCGTTGATGTTCGCCGCCGCCAACAGCGCTTCTAAAATAATTTCCTTGCTCCTCGAAAGAGGCGCTGACGTCAACGCTGCGGATGACGCGGGAATAACGGCTCTGATGTGCGCCGCCCCGGAGAACGATCTAGAAGTCCTCTCCCTGCTTTTGAAAAGCGGCGCGGAGGTCGACGCCAAGAATAATGACGGTTATGAGGCTTTGATGTTCGCCGCCGATTCGAACATTCACGAAGTCGTTTCCCTTCTTTTGAAGAACGGCGCGAAAGTCGACGCTAGTGACAATGCGGGAAAAACTGTTTTGATGCGCGCCGCCTCGGAATACGCTCCCGAAACCATTTCCCTGCTGTTGCGCAACGGCGCGGACGTGAACGCTCAAGATGAAGAGGGAGGAACGGCTTTGATTTCAGCCGTCAACAGCACTCAAAATCCGGAAATCATTTCTCTGTTGCTGCAAAACGGGGCTGACGTCAAAACCAAGGACAATAATGGAAAAACGGCTTTGGAATACGCCATGGAGCCGTTAATCATTTCTCTGCTTCAGGAATATGAGGCGAAATGACTTGCGCGAAATGACTTTGTGAAGTGCAGTCGTTCCCGGAGCGGGGAAGGGCGAGCTCGCTGGTTCTGTCGCTTCCCCATGGCTTAGGCGTCATCTGGCCTGTCTTCGGCTAAAGAGAACCTGTTAAATTTGGCCGCTGACGCCGACGGCTCCTAGAAAACAACCTAGAAAACAAAAAGAGTCGAAAAAGGCCGGGCGCCTTTTTCGGCGCAAGCCTGCAAGCATGACTGGCCTCCGGCTTGGTCTGGCTTAAGTCCGGTCTGTTCTGTTTTTGGCCTATTTCTGACGATTCGGAGAAGCTCCTCAAGCCGGATGGGCCTCAAAGTCCTATCGAAGCTGGCTGTCTGCTTGCCTGCTTGCTTACCTGACTGCTTGCCTGGTTGCTTGTTTGGCTGGCTGCTTGCATGGTTGCTTGCTTACATGCCTGCCTGCCTGCCTGCTTGCTTGCTTGCCTGGCTGGCTGCTTGCTTTCTTGTTTGTCTGCCTGTCTGCCTGGCTCTGCCTGGCCTGCCTGACATCTTGGCTCCATGGCCTGAAGCCTGACTATTTCAGAGCGTTTGAGACTTCTGAAATATGTTGGCGTCGACGGACTTTTTATTTTGCCTGAGGCGGCTTTTTCTGGCCGAGGGTCAGCTTTTTTTGGAGCCTGCGTCCGCCTTTTGAGGAGATTTTTTAGGCTTCAAGCTTTTTTTGGCGGCCGCTTTTCCTTTTGGGCCAAGTTTGGCGGCGGTTTTAGCCGAGACCGAAGATTTGGCCTGTCCCTTTTCCGCCGCTTTTGGCTCAGTTTTCGGCTTCTTGGGAGCATGTCTGGCTTTGGCCGCTCCAATGAAGGCTTTGAACAAGGGATGCGGCGACATCGGGGATGATTTGAATTCGGGATGAAATTGACAGCCCAAAAACCAGGGATGATCTTTAACTTCGATGATCTCGATGAGGCGGGGTTGAGGAAGAGTCGGATTGTTCAAGGGATGCTCCGGAACTTCGCCGCTGATGATCATGCCGACATGGGTCAGCTGATCGGCGTAGTCGGGATTCACTTCATAACGATGGCGATGTCTCTCGTGGATTAGCTCGTTTTGGTAGGCTTCATAGGCCTTGGTTCCCTGAACCACTTTGCAGGGGTAGGAGCCCAGTCTCATGGTTCCGCCTATGTCGTCCGTGTTGGACCGCTTTATCCTTCTCCCCGTTTTATGATCGTACCAGCTGTCCATATGGAAAATGACCGGTTGCGGGGTGTTGGCGTTGACTTCCTCCGATTCGGCGCGTTTTAGGCCGGCCATGTTGCGGGCTATCTCCACCACGGCGCACTGGAGGCCCAGACAGATGCCGAAATAGGGGATTTTCTTCGTTCTGGCGTAGTTGACCGCCAAAATCATGCCTTCAATGCCCCTGTCTCCGAAACCTCCCGGGATCAAGATGCCTTGAGGGACGCCCAAAATCGTTTCCAGGTTTTTGGGCTTAAGACTCTCCCCGTTCACGTAGGTCAGGTTGACTTTTACGTTGTTGGCCAATCCGCCGTGCTTTATGGCTTCCATCAAGCTCTTGTACGATTCCGTCAGATTGAAGTATTTGCCGACTACGGTGATGTTAACTTCATCTTTCAGTTCAGCTTCCAGCTTGACCAGATCTTCCCAGGGCTTGATGTCGGGTTTGGTCGAACCCAGCTTCAAGAGCGAGGAGACCTTGCGCTCGATGCCCTGCTCGTTTAGCTTTATGGGCAGAGAGTGAATGTTTTTCACGTCCACGGCCGTGAAAACGGCGTCTTTCGAAACGTCGCAGAATAAGGCTATTTTGGCCTTGGTTTCCTTGTCAATGGGGTCTTTTTCGTCTTCGAGGGCGTCCGTCCCGCGCGTTTTCGAGGAACTGTTGGTTCGGCAGATGATGATGTCCGGCTGAAGGCCGATGCTCCTCAATTCCTTGACGCTGTGCTGGGTGGGCTTGGTCTTGTGCTCGTTGGTGGTGGGCAGATACGGCAGCAAAGTCAGATGGACGAAAAGGGCTCTATTCTTGCCCAGTTCGTGCTTGAGCTGGCGCAGAGCCTCCAAAAAAGGCAGACCTTCGATGTCGCCCACCGTGCCGCCGACCTCGACTAAAATCACGTCCAGATCCGGCGCGGACATGGACAGGACGGCCTCTTTTATCTCGTTGGTGACGTGGGGAATGACTTGAACGGTTCGTCCCGAGTAAACGCCCGCGCGTTCCTGATCCAGAACCTTGCTGTAGATGCGCCCGGCCGTGTAGCTGGAGTTCCGGCTCATGGGCACGCCCAGATAGCGTTCGTAATGTCCAAGATCCATGTCCGTCTCCGCCCCGTCGTTGGTCACGAAAACCTCCCCGTGCTGATGGGGACTCATGGTTCCAGGGTCGAGGTTCAGATAGGGATCGAGCTTCTGCATGGAAACCCTCAGCCCTTTGCTCTTCAAAAGAGCTCCTAAGGAAGCGGCGGTCAAGCCTTTGCCCAGGGAGGAAAGAACGCCTCCGGTGACGAATATGAATTTGGTTTTATCCTTCATTTATGACCTCTTTATGAGACGAATGCTAAACTTAAATAAGGCTCATTCCCATTTCCTTGCGGGAAAATAGGCCGGAAATCGGTAAAAGGCTTCAATTAAGGCGGCCTTCTTTTGGACGCAGGCAAACTCGTTTAACGTTTCCCTATCGTTTAAACAGCCTGACGATCTTCACGTTTTAGAGTTCAAGCGCGTCAATGGAGTCGGCGAACGCGCCTTACTCATCGCGCCAAAACACGACGTCGCGGACGCTTCCCTGCGCGAGTTCGCGGACAAACTGAGCTCACCGGGTTTTTTTTAACTTCGGTAATGTTCACGGATCTGCTCCCCTGTTTACTCATATTCTTCTATTTTGCCTTTTTCCTAAATCCGTTTTTCCATGTCCTCCGCTGACGGCAGAACGTCAACCAATTCTTCCGGAATAAAGTTAGACAGTTTGCACTCGCTCACGCCAATGGGCTTGTTGATGTCGCGCGAGAGCGCATTCGGCGGGCATTGTTCATTAACACCGCGTTTTATCTATTATTTTTAAAATTGCCGACACTGTCGGCAATTTTCCAGACGCGTCTGGAATATTCGATTTCAGATCTTTTTGGAAGCAAATCCATCGTGACCGATATGTCGCCGTCTAACGGCGCCGCCGCCCTCCTCCAAGGGTTGGAAATAGCTGTCGCTGTTCATTAACACTGCGTTTTATCTATTATTTTCAAAATTGCCGACACTGTCGGCAATTTTCCAGACGCGTCTGGAAAATTCGAATCGTTCGAAAAAAGCGAAATATGCCAACAATAAAGTCGCCGCCAATCTGCGGCGTCGTCATCTGTCTTTATCGATCGTAAAAGTTGCAACAAATCAACGCGCTCGGGAGCGATTTAGCCTAACTATTCCCACTCTATGGTGCTGGGCGGCTTGGTGGAAATGTCGTAGACGACCCTGTTGACGCCAGGCACTTCGTTGATGATTCGGCTGGAAAGCTTGGCCAGCGTCTCGTAGGGCAGTCTGGCCCAATCGGCGGTCATGGCGTCAACGCTGGTCACCACCCGTATGGCCGCCGTCCGCCCGTAGCTGCGGCCGTCTCCCATCACCCCCACGCTCTTGTTGGACAGAAGCACGGCGAAGGCTTGCCAGACTTCCCTTTGGAGTCCCGCCGCCTCTATCTCTTGGCGGACGACGGCGTCGGCTTTGCGCAAAATTTCCAGACTTTCGGGCTCCACTTCGCCGATGACGCGGATGGCCAGTCCCGGTCCGGGAAAGGGGTGACGCCAGAGCAGCTCGTCCGGGACGCCCAGCTCCGCTCCCAAGACTCTGACTTCGTCTTTGAAGAGATCCCTCAACGGCTCTATGAGGGCGAAGGGCAGGTTTTTGGGGAGGCCGCCGACGTTATGATGACTCTTGATCATGGCTGACGGGCCTTGAGGCGAGATGCTTTCGATGACGTCGGGATAGAGCGTGCCCTGGGCCAGAAACTCTATGGGCCCCAGTTTGGCGGCCTCGCGGGCAAAAACTTCGATGAAGGCGTGGCCTATTATTTTGCGCTTTTCCTCCGGGTCGGTCACGCCGGCCAATCTGCTCAAAAAAACGTTGGCGGCGTCGACGGCGACGATGTCCATCTCAGGATAGGCTTTTTTCAAGGCTTGTTGGACTTCTTGGAGCTCATTGAGTCTGAGGAGGCCATTATCGACGAACACGCAGTGAAGTCGCGGCCCGATGGCTTTGGCCAGAAGAACGGCGGCCACGGCCGAATCCACTCCGCCCGACAAGGCGCACAGCACGTGCTTGTCCGGGGCCGTTTGTCGTCTGATGTTTTCGATGGTCTCCTGAGCGAAGCCGGACATGCGCCAGTTAGGAGAAAGTCCCGCCGTCTTGAAGAAATTCAATAATATTTTTTCCCCGTAGGCGGTGTGATGGACCTCCGGATGGAACTGGATGGCGTAAAGACGTTTTTCCGGACATTCCATGGCCGCCGTCGGCAGAGTCTCAGTGCTGCCGGTTATGGCGAATCCTTCGGGCGGGACCATGACTCTGTCGCCATGGGACATCCAGACTTGGAATTCTCCTGTCGGCAGATCGTCCCAAAGAGGACTTTGTTTCTCTCGAGAGAAGACGGCCGGGCCGTATTCTCCATGGTCTTCGCGGCTCAGTTTTCCGTTCAATGTCAGAGCCAAAAGCTGCATGCCGTAACAGATGCCCAGAACGGGAAGACCGGCGGCCAGGAGAGCCGGATCCAGCTTGGGCGAACCCTCTTCGAGGGCGCTGGCCGGACCGCCCGAGAGGATCAAGGCCCCCGGCTTTCTGGACAGATAGGGCTCGACAGGGAGACCGGCTGGAAGTATTTCGGCGTAATAGCCGGCGGCTCTGGTTTTTCTGGCGATGAGCTGAGTGAATTGCGAGCCGTAATCAACGATCAGAACATGTCCAGCCATAAAAAATCTCCTAAAATGCGGGCGTCAAAGCGGTCGTCATATCGGCCTTCAACAAAAAAAGCGGTCATAGAGGGCGAACCTTCCATGAACAATGGACTTTTCGTTCCGGTTGACCGGCCAATTTCGCGGATAAAAGTTTAGGTCGATTTGGAAAAATAACCATCGCCAAATGAAAAAATCGACGTCCAGCCCCTAACGGCTGTCCTTGGACGGCGGCGGAAGACCAAGGTGAACATTTTTTAAACCCGGTCGCTAAAGACTATATAAATTTTAAAGCCTTGTCAATAGCGGGACAGAAAGACTAAGGCTTGTTTGACGACGTTTTTTTTTAAATTTTTCAATTTTTTTTTCCATAAATATTAAGTTCGTTTTTGGAAAAACGTCATGATTTTTAATCGTTTTTTTAGCCCTTGAACATGATATTTGAGCCAAAAAAATAGCTGACAAAGTAAGACATAAAATAGGCTTTAGAATAAATATTGTTCCTTTGTATTATTTAGTCGAGTAAATATTACTTTAGAACTTATTTTATTGGAAAAATCGTGACTAATTTTATCGGGACAAACATGAAAATCGACGTTTTTTTGATGGCGAAAAACGGCATCTATTAAAAAATTTAGGATCGATAATTAACCTGCAGTTCTTTTCAGCCGGCGGAAAGACGCCCCGCTTTTTCGACCTCAGTTTTTAGATCTCGTTAAGGTCGGCGAGGATATTCTTCGCCTAGATTATAGCCTCTAGACGATCCGCCGGATACGGAAAATTTGGATGACGTTTTGGCTATGGCCTTGCGGAAGAGGAGGCGAATCTTTTTCGCCATCCTCCGGCATATGAAGCAGTCTGGCTGGATGAGGACTTTTGGCGGCGTTTGAGGCTGAAAGGAGGTTTTTTTGCTTGAAAAGAGCTTTTTCGCGAAGAGTCTTTTTGAGGGGGAGCAATCCTTTTCTGGGAAGTCTTCCTATTCTGGGGATCTTTCCTTTTCTGGGCAACATCCCTTTTCTGGGAAGCATTCCTTTTCTGGGCAGCATTCTTTTTCTGGGGAGCATTCTGTATCTGAAGAGCAAGTTTTTTGGCGGGATAGGTTCGTCCTAGCCTCAAACGATAGCTTCTTTCGCCGCCTCAGTTTTGCGCTTCCGTTTCCGCTTCCGTTTTGCTCCTCCGTTTGGCGTTTCCGTCTGGCGACCCAGTCTGGCGCCCTCGTAGGCTGGGACGGCATCTCGTTGGCCGGGACGGATGAAGACGAGTCAGTTTTCCGCTTTTGTCGGGGAATCGAAAGGTCAACAGAGTGGGGGAGGGGACGTTCGCGCCGAAAAAAAAGCGGCGAGATTCGCCGCTTGAAAATAGTGATGATCTTTATTTGCGCTTGACCTATAATGTCTTTGACAATCGTCGAAATCAGTTTCGTCGTTTTTTTCGTTGGCTCGTTCGACCGAAGTTCCTTTTTTTTGTCCTGAGCCATTTTTTGAAAGGGGATGAACATGAAAATCGTTGTTTTGGACGGCTACTCCATCAATCCCGGCGATCTAAGTTGGGACAGGCTCGCTCTTCTGGGAGATCTGACGGTGCACGATCGAACTCCCAAAGTCGAGGCGCTTTCTAGAATTGGTCAGGCCGAAATAGCTTTGACCAACAAAACGGTTCTGTCCGCCGAGACCTTGACTCAGGCCCCTAACCTCAAGTATGTGGGGGTTTTGGCGACCGGCTACAACATCGTCGATGTCCGAGCCGCCGCCGCCAAAGGAATCGTCGTCGCCAACGTGCCGTCCTACGGCACCGAGGCCGTGGCCCAATTCGCCATTGCCCTCATGTTGGAGCTCTGCCATCATGTCGGGCTTCATTCCCGTCTGGTCGCCGAAGGCCGTTGGGAAAAAAATCTCGACTACAGCTTTTGGGAGACCCCGCTCGTCGAACTGGTCGGCAAAGTATTGGGCGTCATCGGCTTCGGCCGCATTGGCCGACAGACGGCCAAAATCGCTCGGGCTTTGGGCATGAGGGTGGTGGCTCACACGCCTCATCCTGAGCCGGAGGACGCCGATCTAGCCGAGTTCGTCTCTCTGGATCGCCTGTTGTCCGACTCCGACGTCATCACGCTTCATTGCCCTTTGACTCCCTCCACCGAAGGGATCATCAACAAAGCCAACTTGGCCAAGATGAAAAAAGGCGTCCTCATCGTCAACAATTCACGCGGACAGCTCGTCGTCGAGGAAGATCTGGCCGCCGCCCTCGAATCGGGTCAGGTTCAAGCCGCCGCCGTCGACGTGGTTTCGGCGGAACCCATCAGATCGGACAATCCTCTTCTGAAAGCCAAAAATTGTCTCATCACGCCCCATATATCCTGGGCTCCGAAAGAAACTCGCCAAAGGCTTCTGAATACGGCCATCGACAATGTCGAGGCTTTTTTGAAAGGCGCCCCCGCGAACGTCATCAAAGGCTGAGGCCAAAAGTCTTTCATGTCCCCGCCTGAGGGAGACTAGAATAGGTCGTCTTCGTTCGCGGCAATGTCCCTTTTGGTCGCGACGCCTGACGTCGCCGGTCTGGCGGGAAGCTCGTTTTCGCTCTCGAGAGCCGCTTTCGGACTGCATCGTCTTTTTCCGGGAGGGGAGAATTCAACCTCGAGGCCTTCGGTTGGCCAATAACGAGGCCTCATAATATAAGCGGAGGCGATGAAGACGAATTTTAACGCGGAAGGCTGAGATTCCGTCTCGGAAGCCAATAGGAATTTTGCGACGGTTCTCCGCCTTTGGTTCTCCGCCATAGTTCTCTCGCCTTATGACGGTGGTCAGGCCTGGGGACGAAAAGAGGCGCGGCGGTTCTTCGCCTTGAGGACGAAAAGGGGATGGCGGTCGTCCGTCTCGCGGAGGCAAAGAGAAGGGCGGCCATCTTTAAAAACGACCTTCCTAAATCGCCTTTTTCAATAAATTTCGCCGGTCTCGTTTTTCGTTTTTTTTGATTTTTCCGTTGTTCCGCTACGACCGCCCGCTCTCCGTTTCGACCTTTCTCCGAAAGATTATTTTGGCCCTCTTTCGGCTTCGGCCTCCAAAACATTCCCCGCCTCTCCAAGGGGCGGATCGACCCCCATGGGTGGAAGCAGAGGCGGGGAAACTTTATAGATTTTTCGTCAATGCGGATATATCAGCGGCAGGGATTCTCCCGGCAGGGCGCTGCAGCGGCCAGTTCTGGAAACGACTTTTACGGCCATCATGGGCGATCGTTCCGGGTATTTGGCGTAATTTTCTGCTTGTCTCGAAAAGTCCTGTCCCATCGCCTGGCCGAGCAGAAACCAGCCTTGTCTGATTTGCTCGCCATCGTGAACGAAACGTCCGCTCCCCAGACAGGAAATGCCCATCCAGTTCCTCAGACCTTCGGAGACGAAGGTGTATTTCAGAAGGACGTGAGGCGAGGTTTTAAGATTTTTGCTTGTTCCGCCGTTGGGATTGATCATGAAACATGTCTCCGTTTCGGTCTCAAACGGCGTGCCCTCTATGGCGTAGGGCACCCCGTCGGCCCTGACGGTGATTATCGTGGCCCACAGAGCTTTTCTCGTGACCGAGGTTATCTCTTCCTGAGTCATGGCTCTCATCAAACGCCTCCCTTTTCCTCCTAGGCTTTTTCGCCCAAGGCTTGAAGACGGGCCGCTCTGGCGAAGTCGGCCGCCTTGGCCAGATCTTCCTCGTTCGGATGTTTGGCCGCTTCGGCCAGTCTGGCTTTCCTCTCCTCGGTCATCTGAGCATGGGGATGATCGGGCGGGAGCATCTTTTTCATCCTCTCCAGAAGAGCGGGATCCACTTTGCCCTGACAGCGGAACGAGCCCAATATCTCGTTTCCGCCTTTCTTGAGAATTTCTTCCGTCGCGAGGCGGACGTCGTCGGCATGGTCGGAATCCGGATAGGCCCCCAAGGTGAAAAAGAAGGCCGCCTTTTTGCCCTTGATTTTTTCCAAGTAGACCTTGGTGGCCGCGTCGGGCAGGCCTTTGTCCACCCAGAAGCCGACCAGGATAAGGTCAAAATCGTTCGGATTGGGATCCTCGGAAACAGGCCGCAATTCGGCTCCCTCGATGGCCGACGCCGCCGCTTCGGCCACTTTTTTGGTGTTGTTGGTCAGGCTGGAGTAAACTACCAAAGTCTTCATGACGCATCCTCATACATTTCAAATTATTCCAGGAGCTGACGTTTTGACCCGCGCCTTTGGAAGAGCTTTTTAAAAGCGGCCTGGCCCGCTTTTTGGCCGTTCTTCGGGGTCTCTTTTTTTTGTTTTGCTCTCTTTTTGCTCCCTTTTTTGGCTTCATTTTGGGGCAAACAGGTCGCGACATCGCCGGCGACGGCGAAGATAATATGCTGCGAGAGAGGGCTCGGTCTAGAGCGGACGCCCTCGCGAAACGCCTTTAACAATCCAAACCGTCTCGACCGTTCCAAATAGACTCGACAGTTCAAAACCGTTCCGAACGTTCGAAACCGGTCCGAATTTTCCGAACCATTTTTGGAGCTATGGCTCCGAGTCGTTTTAGGCTCTGCGACTCGGAAGAGGCCGTGTTGTCCCGAAAAGCAGTCTTGGTTCCGGACAGATTCCGCCTATATTCCGCCCATATTCCGGGCTTATTCAGGGCTGGCCTAACGCTGATTGGGACGAGCCGCGCCGAGCGGCTCGTCTTGATTAAAATCGCTTATTCGTTCCTTTTTCTATTCCAGCTCCAAGTGAAATTCGGCCGCTTCGGCGACCAATTCCAGGTCATGGGTGACGACGAGCACGGCCGGACCGCTGGCGGCCGCTTGGCGTATCTGCTCGGCCATCAA
>JAIRTO010000142.1 GCA_031254895.1 Deltaproteobacteria bacterium | reverse complement strand
CCCTCCGAATCGGCAGGTTCTTTGGCTCTTGCCAATAAAGTTAATCAATTCCTTAAAATCAACGCCAAATTGTTGGACAACTTGGACAAATACGGATTTAACCCTTTTAAAGCCCTTATGGGCTCGAATTTAGTTTAATCTGTTCATGCGCGAAACCGCCCTAATTGTCTGATATAATTGTTCTTTTGTCTACGCGCGCGACGGTTCGCCAGAAAAGCGACTAAATGCCATTGTCCGGATAATCCGCCAGGGTTCCGCCAAAAGCATGAGAATTGCGCCAAGTTCTCCCTTGGCGGAACCAATGATGATTCCTTTAAGACCCATCGCACCGACCTCGCCAAACCAAAAACACCCGCCATAGTTCTGCTCTTCCTGCTCTTCCCGCCTCGCGCTTTTTTTCGGCTCCCGGAAATTCATCCTTTCGTCCGGATCCTTCGAGCAATTCGACCCGTTCCAGTCGCCCCGTTCCAGCCGACCACGTTCCAGCTGATGCGTTCCAGCCAATGCGGTCATAGGCAAGTCGCGCTTCGGCCAAAAGACGTTCCGTCCAGTTTTGCCTCGAAAAAAGCCAAGAAAATGCGTCATGGCCGATTTCCAAAGGGGAAAAGAAACTTCAAAGGGAAGGCCTGGAAGGCCATCTCGGATCAGGAGATCGTCCGGTTCCGTCTCGCTTGTAAAGAGCCATGGTTTATGATATAGAAGTTCAACTTGTCTTGCGGCCCTCGTCGGCCAGCGGATCTTTTTTCTTTTGAGGCCAAGTTCGGCAAATCGTCTTTTTTGCTGGCGCTTGGCCAAGTTTATGCCCTAAGCATTTGTCCTTTGTAGTCGTTCCTGCCGCAAACATGACCCTTGCGCCTCAGAAACGCCGCAAAAGATGTTCCGGCCAAAGGGATCGTTTTTGGTTAAGCTTTTTTCCAAACGTCATCCGTCGAAACATGATTCGCCAAAACGCCTTTTCATGTCCAACTGAGGCTGAACATAGTTAATAGTTCATAGTTCATTGTTCATTGTTCATTCGACTATGACGCCATATCTCCTTATCCCGGCTATCGCAAATCGGCGAATTTGTTGGCCCGGTTCAGGCGGCTAAAGGCAATCCGTCGCCGCTTGCCGATTTTGTTTGGCCGCCCCTCTTAGGTCGTTATGATTCCCCCATCAATCAAGCTGACCAAAGCCGCTCTGACTCTAGACGACGGCGCAGTGTTCGAAGGCTTCTCCGTTGGCGAGATAGCCGAAGCCGAAGGCGAAGTCGTCTTCATCACCGCCATGAGCGGCTATCAGGAAGTTTTGACCGATCCCTCCTACCACGGTCAAATAGTGGTCTTCACTACGGCTCACGTGGGCAATTACGGCACTCATCCCGAGGTCGATCAGGCTCCCGTCGCCCACGCCGCCGGAGCGGTCTTTCATGAGCTATGGCTGCCTCCAGTCAAACACTGGCTGAACGACAAGGATCTGCCGAACTATATGGCCGGACGCCAACTGGCCGGTCTGACCGGGGTGGACACCAGGGCGCTGACCCTCCATCTACGGGACAAAGGCGCCAGAAACGGCTACATAGGCCCGCTGGATCAGGGCTTGGAGAAGGCCAGAGCCAAGGCCAGGGCGGTGGCTCCGATGATCGGCCGAGACTTGGCCAAAGAGGTCAGTTGTCCGGAGCCTTATTCCCTGCCGCCCCTCGTTCTGGACTGGAGTCCCAAAGAGACCATCCCTGT
The DNA here is from genome assembly GCA_031254895.1 of Deltaproteobacteria bacterium. Lineage (GTDB taxonomy): Bacteria > Desulfobacterota > Desulfarculia > Adiutricales > Adiutricaceae > JAIRNQ01. The sequence goes on along the minus strand of JAIRTO010000142.1, from coordinate 52,015 downwards.
GGCGGTCATCGACTTTGGGGTAAAAAAATCCATTTTGGACGATCTGCGCCGGGAAAACCTGGAGCTGACCGTCTTTCCCGCCGACGCGACCCGCCAAGACATCGAGAGCCTGAAGCCTAAAGGAATCTTTCTGACCAACGGCCCCGGCGATCCGGCCGCCTGCCCCTACGCCGCCGAACTGGCCAGAGAATATCTCGGGCGGCTGCCGCTCTTCGGCATTTGTCTAGGCCACCAGATTATGGCCTTGGCCGCCGGAGCGGAAACCTATAAGCTTCCCTTCGGTCACCACGGCCTCAATCATCCCGTTCAGGACTCTCGAACCGGGCGCATCTGGCTGACCAGCCAGAACCATGGCTTTTGCGTCAGCCCTCACAAACTGCCCTCCAACGTCAGAGCCAGCCACTGGAACATAAACGACGACACCGTCGAGGGACTCGAATGGACGGACAAGCCGGCCTTCTGCGTGCAGTTTCATCCTGAAGCCTCGCCTGGCCCCCATGACGCTTGCGGACTGTTCAAGAGGTTCAGAAAGCTTCTGGAGGATTTTTATGCCTAGAAGGACCGATCTGGAAACGATAATGATTTTCGGCTCCGGCCCCATCATCATCGGACAAGCCTGCGAGTTCGACTATTCCGCCACCCAAGGCTGCAAAGCTTTAAAGGAAGAAAATTACCGTCTAATTTTGTTGAACTCCAACCCGGCCACGGTCATGACCGATCCGGAGTTCTCCGACCGAACCTACGTCGAACCCATGACCGCCGAAGTGGCCGCCGACGTCGCAGTCAAAGAGAACGTTCAGGCCATTCTCCCGACTCTGGGCGGACAGACGGCTCTGAACCTGGCCATGGATCTCTTCCTTAAGAAGTATCTTCCGCCTGACGTGGTCATGATCGGCTCGACCCCGGAGGTCATAGAAATAGCCGAAAGCCGGCAACGCTTCCGCGAAACCATGACCAATCTCGGTCTGGAAGTTCCGGTCAGCGATCTGGCCAACACGGTCGACGAAGCGACGGCCATCGCTCAAAAAACCGGCTTTCCGGCCATCGTCAGGCCTTCGTACACCCTCGGCGGGACCGGAGGCGGAGTCGCCTACAACCTCGACGAACTGACGGAATTGGCCTGGCGGGGTCTCACGGCCTCCCCGGTTCATCAAATCCTGGTCGAGGAATCACTCATCGGCTGGAAAGAGATGGAGCTGGAGATGATCCGCGACCTGGACGACAACGCCATCATCGTCTGCGGCATCGAAAACGTCGACCCCATGGGCGTTCATACCGGCGACTCCGTCACGGTGGCCCCCATCCAGACCTTGACCGACGTGGAATATCAGTCCATGCGGGACGACGCCCTCAAAGTGGCCCGGGCGGTCGGCCTGAACGGCGGCTGCAACATCCAGTTCGCCATAAACCCCGAAACCGGCCGCCGGGTCGTCATCGAAATGAACCCGCGGGTCTCCCGCTCTTCGGCCTTGGCCTCCAAGGCCACCGGCTTTCCCATTGCCCGGGTGGCCTCCAAACTGGCCGTCGGCTATACTCTGGGCGAGCTGAAAAACGGCATCACCGGCAAATCGGCCTGCTTCGAGCCGGCTTTGGATTACTGCGTCGTCAAGGCTCCTCGGTTCAATTTCGAGAAATTCGCCGGCTCTTCGCCTGTCTTGGGGCTGGAAATGAAAGCCGTCGGCGAAACCATGGCTTTGGGCGGCAATTTCCGGGAAGCCCTGCAAAAAGCCCTTCGCGGCTTGGAAATAGGTCAGGTCGGCTTAGGCTCTTTTCCTCCGCCGGGGGGACCGAACCTTTCGGACGAAGAAAGACTGGAACTCGTCAAGGAAAAACTGGTTCAGCCTCTCCCCGAGAGGCTCTCCGACGTTTACCACGCCCTAAAGCTTGGTCTCGCCGCTGAAGAGGCGGCTCATCTGACCGGACTGGATCCTTGGTTCATCGATCAGATAAGGCTCATCATAGAAGCCGAAAAAATGGCGTCCGGCCCCCTGGCCGACCTGATCGCCAAAGGGGAAAAGCCCTCGGCGGAGATGTGGCGACATTTGAAGGCTCAAGGACTCAGCGACCTGCGGCTGGCCGTCCTCGTCTCGGAAAGCGGGAAAGCCCCCGAAGCGAACCAGGAGCTCATCTCCAGTCTGCGTTTGGAGGCCGGAGTAATTCCTTATTTCAGGCAAGTTGACACGTGCGCCGGAGAATTTGAGGCGGGCACGCCCTACTACTACTCCAGCTTTGATTCTCCGGTCTCTCCGAGCGAAGAAAGCCGCCCTCCGGCGGACAAAAAACGGGTCATGATTCTGGGAGGCGGCCCCAACCGCATCGGTCAGGGCATCGAGTTCGACTACTGCTGCGTCAAAGCTTCCCAAGCCTTCGCGGCCATGGGTTTCGAGACCATCATGGTCAATTCCAATCCCGAGACGGTTTCCACCGACTACGACGCCGTGGGCCGGCTTTATTTCGAACCGGTGACGTTGGAAGACGTTTTGGCCGTCTGTCGAAAGGAAAAGCCGGACGGAGTCGTGGTTCAGCTGGGCGGCCAAACGCCCCTCAACCTGGCCATGGCTTTGAGAGCTCACGGAGTGCCCATCTGGGGAACCGACCCGGCGTCCATCTTCAGAGCCGAAAACAGACGGGACTGGAGCGCTCTGGTCGAAAAGCTGGGCCTCAGGCAACCCCCCAGCGGCATGGCCCGAGACGCGGAAACGGCCAAAAGCATCGCCGCCAGGATAGGCTACCCCGTCATGGTCAGACCCTCCTTCGTTCTGGGAGGCCGGGCCATGTGCGTCATTTACAACGAACACGATCTGAGCGAATACGTGGCCCAATTCATATCCCAAGGGCTGGAGTTGGGCGCGGACTTGGGCGACGAGCGACTTATTCTGGTCGACAAGTTTCTGGAAGGAGCCGTGGAGGTCGACGTCGACGCCGTGGCCGACGGAAATCAAGTGGTCATAGCGGCCATCATGGAGCACATCGAACAAGCCGGCATCCATTCCGGCGACTCTTGCTGCTCCATCCCGCCCATAACCCTCCCTTTGAGCGTTCTGGAGGGCATAAGATCCCAGACTCGCAAACTTGGCCTCGAACTGGGAGTCAAAGGCTTGATGAACATCCAGTTCGCCGTCACCAAGGATAACGAAATTTACGTCCTTGAAGCCAATCCGCGGGCCTCCAGAACGGCTCCGTTCGTGGCCAAGGCCACCGGCTGCCCCATCATCGAAGTGGCGGCCAAAGTCATGGCCGGCCAAACTCTCCAGGAAACCGGCTTCGTCAGCGAACCCAGAAGGGACTACGTCGCCGTCAAGGAGGCCGTCCTGCCCTGGAGCCGCTTCAAGGGCGCATCCGTCACTCTCGGTCCGGAAATGCGCTCCACCGGCGAAGTGATGGGCGTGGACAAAAATTTCGGCATCGCTTTCCTTAAATCGCAGATTGCCGCCGGCATGAACTATCCCCAGTTGGGCAACGTCGTGCTGACCGTCTGCGACGCCGACAAGGGGGCCTTGCGCCCCTTGGCCAGCCGGCTTGCGGAAATGGGCTATTTTTTGCTGGCCACAAAAGGCACGGCCGAATTCCTGGAAAAGGAAGCCTCGCTCAAACCGGTGGTCCTAAACAAGCTCAGATCCATAAAGCCCAACATCGTCGACTATCTGAGCAGCAATCCTGTCCAATTCGTGGTCAACACCACCATCGGGCAAAAGGCCGACGAAGACTCGGTCCTCATCAGAGCCGAAGCCATCAAAAGAGGCATACCCTTAATCACGACCATGGCCGGCTTGAACGCGGCCGTGACGGGTCTGTTGGCCTTAAAGGAGCTGACCGCCAAAAACGAAGTTGACGAAAAAAGCCAGCCCGAATCGACCAGGAAACATTCCCCGTTCGACGTCACCCCTTTGCAGGATTATCACTTGCCCGCTCACGACACGAAGATTTGACGACGTCGCGAAACGGCGAAATTGGCCGCGCTTGCTCGCCCTCTATGAGCCGGACGCTCGCCCCATACGGGCCGAACGTTTGACTTTTCCAGTCTCGGCTTGAAGCCGCGACTGGAAACAAGACGCGACTTTTAGTCTAGACTTTTAGTCTAAACTTCAAGCCGCGACTTAAAAATTGGTTCGGCTGGAAAGCAAGGAGTCGAAGTCTTCCTCGGCTGAAGTCGAAGTCAGTTCGAGGCCGACAAAAGGCGGAGAGGCGAACGCCTGCGGCGAGCGCCAGAGACGGGCGGCAGAGACGGGCGTCTGAGACGAGCGTCCGAGACGAGGGCCTGAGACGAGCGTCTGATGGAACGCCTTAGGCCGACCGCCGATGAAAAAGGCCAAAAAAAGCCTCCATAATAGCTTTTCTATCGTCAACAAGACCGAAAACGACCATCGGCAAATTTATCTGACCCCCAGCATAATTTCCGCCGAAAATAAACAACTTTCTCGCCCCGTCATTTTTTTCCGCATCCATGCCGGCCTCGTCCGTCGACGAACGCGGCCTCCCTTCCCCGATCACTTTCTCCCCGAAATAAACTCGCCTGCCGAAGATCCTGAAGACCTCGGCCAAGAGATCCGGAAGACAACGACAAAAAAACCCGGAATACTTTGACTGTTCGGCTCAGGGTTTCCCGAAAAAAAAGGGCGATGCCTTCGGAGCCTGCCGGCTCGGCCTGCCGGCTCGGCCTGTAGGCTCGGTCTGCCGGCTCGGCCTTCGGCTAAAGACCGTTTTCGGAGAAAAGCAGAAAAACATTGAAAAATCTACTCGCTGAATCTACAATCTAATCGACCGACTTCTCAGCTTTTTTTTTTGACGAAAGGACTTCCCGCAGTTTTTCGGCTTTGTTTTTCACTGGTTTCTTCCGGGGGCGGCTTCAAGCTGACATCTGTCGCCTTGAAGCTCCCCGTCCCCCAAACGACGGATTTGGCCTTGACTTACCAAGACGCGCAAAAAATGGATCGAGAGAGCGAATTGCGGCTCCTCTTCGAAGTCTCCCAAGCCCTGAACGGAAACGTCTCGGATCTAGCCGACCATCTTGAGGAATCCTTGACTCTGATGGCCCGATACACCGGCATGATGCGGGGAGCTTTCTACTTGATAGCCCCCGAGGGCGACATAGTCATGGAAGCCGCCTACGGCCTGAATCCCACCGAACAGAAGCGAGCCCGCTACAAGCCGGGCGAAGGCGTCATAGGACGAGTCGCGGCCACGGGTCGACCCATGGTCGTGCCTTCCGTCTCGCAGGAGCCCCTGTTTTTGAACCGCACCAAGGCCAGAGACCTCAAGAGGGAAGACGTGTCCTTCATCTGCGTCCCCATCATTCTGGAAGGTCGAACCGTAGGGGCCATATCGGCGGATCGGCTCTTCGCCGACGAAGTCCGCATGGAAGAGGACATGCGGCTTTTGACCGTCCTGGCGACGCTGATTGCCCGGGCCGTCGGAGTGAGACGCGATTTCACGGCCCGGCATGAAGCCATGTTGGAAGAAAACAGACGACTTCAAGCCATCATCCACCAGAACTTCAAATTGGGCCAGCTGGTCGGCAAGTCCAAGGCTTTAAGGAACATAATCGAAGAAGCGGCTCAGGTGGCCGCGTCGAACGCCACCGTGCTCATCCGGGGCGAAAGCGGCACCGGCAAAGAAATGATCGCCGGACTCATCCACTCAAACAGTCTTCGGGCGGGCCAACCCTTCGTCAAGGTCAACTGCGCCGCTCTGCCTGAAGGCCTGGTGGAAAGCGAGCTTTTCGGTCACGAGCGCGGAGCCTTCACCGGGGCCGTCTCAGGCCGCAAAGGCCGCTTTGAAATGGCCCACGGCGGAACTCTTTTTCTGGACGAGGTGGGAGACATGAGCCTGGCCACTCAGGCCAAGCTTCTGCGCGTTCTTCAGGAAAAGGAATTTGAAAGAGTGGGGGGAGGAGAGACCCTGAAGGTGGACGTGCGGCTGGTGGCCGCCACCAACAGGGAGCTGGAAAAAATGGTCGAGGAAGGCGGCTTCCGGCAAGATCTTTACTATCGTCTGAGCGTCTTTCCTTTATCCCTGCCGCCCCTCCGGAAAAGGCCGGAGGACGTCATGGATCTGGCGGAACATTTCGCCAGGAAATTTTCGGCCGACCCTCAAAACCCCATCAAGATCTCCAGCGAGGCCTTCAAGCTCCTTCGGGCCTATAATTGGCCCGGCAACATCAGAGAACTGGAAAACGTCGTCGAAAGAGCCGCCGTCCTGTGCGGCCCGGAAGGAGTCGTCTTCGCCAGACACCTGCCGGTTTGGCTGCAGGACAGAGAAAACCCGGTCGAGCCGAAAACGTTGGTCGACGCCGTGGCCGCTCTGGAAAAGCGTCTCATCAGCGAAGCTTTGGAGGCCACCGGAGGCCACGTGACTCAAGCGGCCAAAATGTTGGGCCTGACCGAGCGAAAAATGAGTCTTAGGATGGAAAAATACGACATCGACTACCGACCTTTTCGAGCCAAAAACGCATGATCTTTTCGCCGTCCGTCCAATTCAGACGAAGGCCGGTCATAGTCGGCCAAGGCCGGCCAAGGTCGACGAAGGCCGGTCTCTTCGACCGTCTTTTTGGCTGACCGGACGAGCAGTTCTCTCCCGCGAGCCGATTTCGTTCAATTTTCTCGCCTGTCTTTATCCGCGCCTCTTCATCCTGCCTTCGTTTCTCCCGGCTTTCATCTTTCCTTCAAAGCTTTGACGCAGTTCAAATCGCTTAAAATAAGGTATTTCGACAAAGTGTAGTAGGCGCTGACCAAACAGATGGCCCAACCGGCGGGACCGTCCAAAAAGCCCAATTTTATGACGAACATTTTGAAAAAGTTGAGGAAAGCCCTTATCACGGCGACGAAGGCGCAGCAGGAGCGGCCTTTTTCCGCCGCCTCCTTGGCCCACAGGCGCGAGTATCTTTCCATCTTGCCCAAAAAATGCTCCCAATTGCCGTAAGTGTAATGCTCTTCGTAGCCGGAGATTTTTTTTGTCGGCAGATCCGTTTTCGCGCTCTCGTGAACCAGTCCTTCCCAACGGACGTGACCTTTGGGAAAAAGCCGGGCCACCCTGTCCGGAGCCAAGTGGCCGAACCTGAATCGGCGGCCGAAGGCGTAGTTGACCCGGAGAACCTCTCCGGCGGCCGGTTTTCCGGCGATATGCCTTTCGATCCCCTCTTTCAGGCCGGGAGTGAAACGTTCGTCGGCGTCCAGAAAAAAGACCCAATCCGCTTCGGACTGTTCCAAAGCGAAATTTCTCTGGGCGGAATAATTGTCCATCTTGCGGCTAAAGACTTTGGCGCCGACCGCTTCGGCCAAAGCGACCGTCTCGTCGGAGCTTTCGTCGTCGACGACTATGGCCTGTCCGAAACCTTTGAAGCTGTTGAGACAGGCGGTGATGTTGCGGGCTTCATTTTTGGTCAAAATGATTATATCAAGAGACATATGAGAACCTTTCAGCGCCGCCGGGAGACTGAGAAAAAAAATCGCGGTCGCCGAGGCTTCGCCGACGAGGGAAGAAAGGCCGACAAACGAAAAAAAAGCCGCTTCATTGGCGAACCGCCGGTTCCTTTTGCGAGGGAGCCCGGATTTCCGGCGGGTTCGCCCGAGGCGGATCGAAAAAAGGGCGATTGGCCCCTTTTGGCGTCTTGGCCGAGCTCTCCAAAAACGGGATCTGCCCCGCGGCAAAAAAAACGACGGGACGCTTGGGAAAATTTCAGCGCTCGTCGGAGTAAAAATCATAAATCGTCTTTAAGACGACTATGAGGCTCACGACGTAGTATATAGAAAATAGGCCCATAAACCAACTTAGCAAATCATAATTAATGATGAAAGACAGGGCGTAAAAAATATAAAGAAGATATTTTACGCGATAAAACGTCCTTTTTAGAGGTATATGCGTTTCAGCGGCGTAAAGAAAAAGTCCTATGAAGATCAGATAGCTGCTGGCGAAGAGAACCGCCAGAGAAGGAACCGACTGAAGATGAATCGTGGCGGCGGCGGGTATGATGACCGGTCCGGCCTGATCGGCCACGATGTCGACCAAAGAGCCGCCTTCGCTGGTCTTGTTCAAAACCCTGGCCATGCAGCCGTCCAAACCGTCCGTGACCACATAGAGACTGACGACGATCATCATCAGAGGATAGTACTCTCTGGGACAGGCCGCGCCGGCCAACAGAAGGACTATGCCTATGGCCGACATCTGGTTGGGAGTGACTCCCCAGCGGATGGCCCGATCGACCAGCGGCTTGAACATCTTGTCTCTTTTGTCTCGAAACCTCAGCTGTCCAGCGCGTTCGGTCTCGTTGAAATAATCCATGGTCCCGTTCCTTCATGTGGGGGCCAGGCCGCAAGGCCAACCAGATTAAAAAAATAGCGCCGCTCGGTCGCCTGGCGGCGACCGAAAAAAACTGCAAAAAAGCCGACAAGGAATCTTAGGCCGGTTTCGCCGGCCGAACTAAACGCGGAAAGCGAAACGCGGCGTGACGAAGCGCGGCATGGCGAAGCGCGGGGAAACGTTCACACTTCCTTGAAGCCGAACAGCCTGATTTTCTTTTTTATTAAAGCTTCGTTCATGACGGTCCGCAGACTGGCCAGAGAGCGGCGCCAACGGCAAAGTTCGGGCTTTTGGAGAGTCAAGTCGACTTTTTGGAAATGCAGACGTTTTTTCAGAGCCCCGAACCAGTCGGATCCAGTCATGGCCTCATGGTGGCCGGCGAAATAGATTTCCCCAGGAAAATGCGCGTCGCTGCCGATGGCCCAGCCGATGTCGGAGCGCCGATAGACCGACGGCAGCTGGTCGGTCTGGCTGACTTTGAGGGAATGCCTGGGAAACAAGGAACCGAAACGGTCATAAAACAAAAACTCTTTGAACTGTTTGGCCAAGCCGTTGTGGATCTCCACATAGTCGACCATGTCCAAAAGACGTTCAAAGGCGTCCAGACCGAGACAGTTGGCGGCGCCGGTGACTCCGGGGGTGAAGGGATGAGGAACGCTGAGCACCGCTCCCAGATCTTCGGCCAACTTCGCCGCAGACCAGACGGAATGACTGAAGGGCTTTAAAGTCCTGAGGGCCGAACACAGACTGGCCTCGCCGTCGAACAGAAAAATGATCTCCACGTTTTCCCGACTGATCCACTCGACCCCTGGAATGACGGTCAACGGCAGGTCGGCTCCCAGCTCTTCGAGATACAAGTAGGATTCTAAAGGGTTTTTATAGACATGCTCGGTGGAGGCCAAATACCTGAGATTAGCCCGTTTAATAGACATCTTATGACTATGCAAAGTTGATTTCAACTCGCCGTTAGTCTTACGATATATATTAAGATGATAATGAAGATCACATAATTTCAAAATAAGACACCTTGTAAAAAAGCACAAGATTCCACAGGCGAATGTATAAACGATTAATATAGAGATATAAGAAGAAAAAGTTACACTAAATTTAAATCTATTAAAATTTTAAATAAATTTACTTAAAAATCTAATCTATGGCGAAGTAATGTTTTTTAAAACTATGTAAAAGAGATTAATGGATTATTTTTTGCCGCAAAAGGGCCGACAAGCCGAAAATCCCTAAAACAAGGGGCTTTTTATTGAACGAAATGAAAATTCGATCATGCCGTTGTCGACATGCGACTGGAAGCGGTCCCGAAAGGCCGGTCGAGTTGATAAGCTAATATAATAGAGTCTTGGTTATTTTTCAAATCTTTTATTTAATTGTCCTTAAAGTAAAGAGTTTCATCAATGTTAATAATTGACGGAATAGCGCTTTAACTTTCCATCATTCAGGAAAAAGACGCAAGAATTTCAATGATGAACATATCATCAAAAGGAAGATTTCCTAATCTCGCCGGCCTTTTCGGTCAAAGGGAGGCAGGAAGAAGGTCGGAAGGAGCCGCGACGGCGGAATCGTCAGCTTTTCCAGGGCGCCATATATGAGGATCAAACCTATTTTTAGCCCTTTGTCGTCCCTTCGCGTTATTTTTTTGTCCGCCTTGAAGCTTGCCCTCTTGTTCAAGCCTTCTCCAGAAGGCGGCCGGCCGCAGTCCGCGACGAACCGGTCGAAGCCAGTCGAACCAATCTCGAAGCCTTCGAGCCGTTCAGCGAGATGTGGCCCACGAGAAGACTCGAGGAGAAGATTCAAGGAAAAGGGCCTATTGGTTCAAAGCCGCAAAAAAAACGTTTCCCTCGCAATTCTCTTCTCCGCCTGGAGTCTGACTTGTCGGCCAAACGCCCATGCTTAAGTAGTTACTTAACATCGAAATATTTAACCATTTTTCGTCAAATTCATTTTTGGCTTCTTGCCCTTGTTTTAAGCCGCGATATAGTGCTAGAATCGTCTTCCGTCACTGGGGAGGAGTCCGTTTGCCCAAGCCGCGAATCATAGCCCTGGACGTGGGAGAGAAACGAGTCGGCGTAGCCGTCACCGACCCGTTGGGGTTGACGGCTCAGCCTTTGACCGTCATCCCGCGAAAGCCCCATGGCCAGTTTCTGGAATCAATCAGCGATCTGGTTCGACAAAAGGAGGCCGAGCTGGTTATTCTAGGCCTGCCCAGACGCACCGACGGAGCCATAGGTCCGGAAGCCCAGCGGATCCTTTCTCTGGCTTACGAATTGCGCAACCGACAAGGTCTTGTCGTGGACACCTTCGACGAACGGCTGACCACGGCCATGGCCCATCGGGTCTTCGACGAAGCCGGCATGAACAAAAAGGATCGACGCGAAGTCGTCGACATGACGGCCGCCGCCCTCATTCTGGAGGGCTATCTCGCGAAGCGGAGCCATTCGCCTGACAGCCTAAAGCCCGGGCCTTCGGACGCCGGCGAGGCTTGACCAGCGCCAACTTCTTCCTCTCCATTCAGGGCGCGTTAATCAATCAGTTAGGGACTATTCCAAGATGTCCGACAAAAATAAGGGGATGCCTCTTAAAAAAATCAAGTTGCCCAAGGACAAAATCCGGACGGGACCCGGCTTGTTCGGTCGTCTGTTTGGCCTAGTCGGGCTGTTGGTCATAGGCGCCGCGCTATTCGGCTTTCTGGCCGCCCTCAAGTACAGCCTCAATTTTCTGGCCCCGGAAGCGACCAGCCGCGAAGTCGTCGTCAACATTCCTCAGGGATATTCCAACGCTCAAACGGCGACTCTTTTGGCCGAAAAAGGGGTCATAAAGTCTCCCGACGCTTTTTTGCTGGCCGTCAGGATTCGCTCAGGACTAAAGAAACCCGTCAACATAAAAGCCGGCGAGCAAATAACGGATCCTTCCCTGAGCGTCTGGGAGGTCATTTCCGGGCTGGAGAAAGGCGTCTTCAAATTTTACCCGTTCACCATCCCCGAAGGCTGGACCATGCGGGACATCTCCGCGAGCGTGGAGAGAGCCGGCTTAGGCCCGGCCAGCGAGTTCCTGAGCCTGTGTCGCGACAAAGCCTTCATCGCTTCCTTGGGCTTCGAGACCGACAGTCTGGAAGGCTACCTTTTTCCGGAAACGTACAGCTTTCCAAAAGGAACCCCGTTGCGCTCCATCGTCAAATCCATGACCGACCACTTTTGGCGGGTCTGGGAAAAATATGACGCCGCCGCTTCCACCGAAGGTCTGAGCATGAAAGAAGTGGTCACTTTGGCCTCGATAGTGGAAAAAGAGACGGGCTCCGCCGGCGAGAGGCCAATGATAGCGGCCGTCTTCTTCAACCGGCTCAAGAAAAAAATGCGGCTCCAGACCGATCCCACCGTCATTTACGGACTGGTCAATTTCAACGGCAACCTGACTCGGGCGGATCTGGAGACGAAACACCCGTACAACACTTACGTCATAGACGGCCTTCCGCCCGGCCCCATCGCCAATCCAGGCGAGGATGCCATAAAAGCCGTCTTGAATCCCGCCCCAGGCAAGTACCTCTACTTCGTCTCCAAAAACGACGGAACTCACCACTTCTCCGAAACCTTGGCCGAGCATAACCGCATGGTCAACCGCTACCAGAGGGGCGGAGGAGGCTCATAAAGACGTCCATTTTCGGACCAGCCTTTTCTTCGGCCGAATGATTCGGCCGAATCTTTCGACCGAGTAATTCATTCGACCGAATCAATCATTCGACTGAATCAAACGCTCGGTTCGGCTCGTCCGCCGTCCGACTTGTCTTTGGCGCCCGGCTGCGGCCTGGGCGCAAAAAAGACGATTTTTTTTTATTACGAATTCGGTTCCGGATTTTTCCCTAAATGATTCGGTCTCGAAGGAATCGGCCTGACCGGTTCGACAGTTTACAGCGCGAGGGACAGCCGGATGCGTCCTGGCATCATAAATCGCAGCATCATGGCTGAAATTCTGCCTTCTTTTTTGGTGAACCTTCTGGTTTTCACCTTCGTTCTGCTGATGGCCAGAATGATGAGCCTGACCGACCTCGTCCTCAACAAAGGGGTCAGCCTCATGATCATTTCGAGGATCTTCTTCCTCATTCTGCCCAGACTTTTGGATTTTTCGATACCCATGGCCACCTTGCTGGCTTGTCTGACCACTTTTCTGCGTCTGAGCGCCGATTCCGAGCTGACGGTCCTAAAGAGCTCGGGACTGTCCATGCACCAGCTTCTCGCCCCCGTCGTGTTCTTCGGTCTTTTGATGACCTTGGTGTCCGGCGTCTTCAACCTCCACCTGACCCCCAGAGCCAACAGGCTGTTCAAGACGGAAATCCTGACCCTGGCCAAAGCCAGGGCCGATCTGGCCATCAAGGAGCAGATATTCGTCCGGGACTTTCCGGGTCTGACCATCTACGTCGGCCAGCTGCCCGGCAGATCGGAGACCATGAGCAACGTGGTCATAAACGACAGGCGCTCCGCCTTCGAAAATTCGGTCATCGTGGCCCGCAGCGGCATGTTGGACATAGATTCCGCCGAAAATCTTCTCCTGTTCCGTCTCTACGACGGCGTCATCGACAGGTTTTACGCCGAAAAGAGCTCCGTCGACAGCATATTTTTCGACACGTACGAGCTGAAAATATCGCCCGGCTCCGAAATGGAGGAAGAAAACCGGGCCGGTTCGGCCGGCCGCCAAGAAATGCTCACCAGCCGCCTGCTCCCCGAATCGAGAAGTCTTTACGAAAACGGCAGCCCTTTCGCCGTTTTCTTGGAAATGGAGTTTCATCGACGGTTTTCTTTGACCGCAGCGGCTCTCCTCATGTCTCTCATCGGCATGGCTCTGGGCGCCAGCTTCACCACCAAAGGCCGAAATTTCGGACTGGCCGTCGGTCTGGCCATTTTCGTCATTTACTATTCCTTCTTCTCCCTGTGCTGGACCTTGGGCGAAACCAAAATCCTGCCTCCGCCTTTAGCCGTCTGGAGTCCGACGATCGTCATCTCCGTCGTGGCTCTTTTCCTGATTAAAGGCTTGAACCGCACGGCGGCCAGAGATCCTTACAAATCGTTGAGACGCTTTTGGGCCAAAATCAAAAACAAGCGCAACCCCCCTCGGAAGTTCAGAGACGGGCGAAGCGGGGAGCCAAGCCCATGAACATCATCTGCCGTTATCTCGCCGGCCAGTTTTGGAAGAATTTGGGCATATGTCTCCTGGCCTTCATAACCTTGTTTCTGGTCGTGGATTTTATAGAAAAAATATCCAGCTTCGTGTCTCAAGGCATTCCTTTAGGCCAAATAATATTATTTTTTCTAGCCCAGATACCTAACATTTCCATTCTTATGGTTCCGGTGGCCACGCTGGCTTCGGTGCTGATCACTTTGGTCATTTTGGCCAGAAACTCCGAAATAGTCGCCTTCAAGGGCAGCGGGGTCAGTCTGTTCAAGCTCTCCAGCCCCTTCATCCTTTCGGGCCTGCTGATAAGCTTCCTCATTTTCCTGATAGGCAATCTGGTCACGCCGCTAACCAGTCAATACACCAACGCCATATGGGAAGTCCAAATCCGCAACCGCCGGAGCGGCGCCGTCGAGCAAACGGTGGAGAACATCTGGCTGAAGGACGTCCGTCTGTTTCAGCATATGGAATCATACGACGAATCGAAAAAGATGGCTCTGGGCCTGACCATCATTCTGCTCGACCCGCAGTTGGATCTAAGCCGTCGCCTGCAAGCGGAAAGGGGCTTTTTTTCGCCCAACGGACTGAGACTTTTCGGGGTTAAGGAAAAAACATACCTAAAGCAAGGCGAAGACCGCGCTTTAAACTACGCCTTCAATTCCGTGCCGGAACTCTTTCTGGAAGGCCACCCCATGCCTCCGGAAGGCCTGGGGCGACGGTCGGAACAAAACACCAACGAGATGAACATCCCCACCTTGATGGAAACCATTCAAAATCTCGAATCGGAAGGCTTCAGCCCCACCAGACAAATAGTCGATCTGCAGCTTAAATTTTCCTCGCCCTTCATCTCGCTGATCATGATCCTGGTTGGTCTGCCCATAGGCTTCTGGAGGGAAAAAGGGGGCAGCATCGCTCTGGGCCTGGTTTGGGGACTGGTTTTGTCCTTCATCTACCTGGTGGCTCAGGAAATTTCCAGATCTCTTGGCTACGCCGGTCTTTTGCCGCCGATCATGGCCGCTTGGGTGCCCAACTGCTTCTTCGCCATGTTGAGCATTTATCTGTTTTCCCACGTCAGACAATGACGCCCGGAAATTCCGGCCCATTGGCGGCGTCCGCCACAGACGACGAGCCGTCCGACGGAGTCGCAGCGGGCTCGCCCCTGCTCTCCGAAGGCTTTTTTTGGTTGACGCGGCCGAGAAAAAAAGGAAGACCGAGAAAAAAGGAAGACCGAAAAAAGGAAGACGAAGATCGGCCCCATCGACCGATTTTCGGCGGCCTCGGACAGGCCCCCCCGGCTCTTTGGCCCGGCTTTTTTATGGGTCTCGATTGTTTCTCGGCAACGTTTCGTCAATAATATATTGACGAAACATTGCCGACCAATTATATGCGCAAGAAAAATTTTAAACGCAAACATATTCATTTTTAGCTGGAAAAATCCATATATATACAACGTAGATCGGTTTTCCAAAACTCTTTCCCGCCGCCGAAAAGCCGGTCCTGGTCAAACCGCCTTAGGCCCTAGAAGTCGTGCCGGACGACGAACCAAAAAACTAAATGCGGCGCTTGACTAATAAACTGACTAAAGGTATATTTGTGTGCATTCCCGAAAGGCTTTCCTCAGGAGCTGGCCCTGGCGGGTCTGGTCTTATTCGACTACCGGCGTCAACTGCCTTCTGTCATCGCGCTCCTGTGTTTTTTCATCATAAATCTGGTGTTTTAATCGTGACTCCCCTCCCTGACCTGTCTGGGCAAGTCGACTGACTAGTGGAGAGCGGGGGTTATTTGTTGATATGGGTCGTCTTTCAAAGACCGTCCCCCCTTGTCGCTTTATGGAATTATCGATGACAAAACGTCTACCCCACCGCTTAGAGCGGATGGAGCGGGGATTTTTATGAAAAAACTTCTTTCGTCGCTTTTTTGCTCGGCTCTAGTCCTGGCGGCCGTTCCTGTCCTGGCCGCGACCATTTCCATCCATCAACTGGTCGAACATCCTTCTCTGGACGCCGCCGCCAAAGGGTTTCAAGACGCGGTGACCGAGGCCGGGATCGAAGCCACCTTCAACGTGCACAACGCTCAGAACAACTCCGCCACTTCCCAGCAGATCGTCAATCAGATCCTTGGCGAAAATCCGGATCTGGTTCTGGCCATCTCCACGCCCAGCGCTCAGCACGTCGCCAACAAAATAAAAGACATACCCATCCTCTTCACGGCCGTGACCGATCCGGTCGCCGCCCAGTTGGTGGCCAGTCTGGAAGCGCCCGGGGGCAACGTCACTGGAACCAGCGACATGTCCCCTCTGGCCGAGCAGATAGATCTGGTCAAGGAGATTCAGCCGGACGTCAAGAACATCGGCGTGATTTACAATAGCGGCGAAGTCAACAGCGTGGTTCAGATTGACGTCATAAAGGCGGCCTGCGAAAAGTCGGGTTTGAACTTGATCGAAGCCGTGGCCGCCAACAACGCCGGCGTATACCAGGCCGCTCAGAGTCTGGTCGGCAAAGTCGACGCCATCTTCCTGCCCACGGACAACACCGTTATTTCTTCCTACGAGTCGGTTCTGCGCGTGGCGGGAGATCACAATATCCCCGTCTACCCCGCCGAAGCCGATTCCCTGGCCAAAGGCGGCACGGCCTCTCTGTCCCTCGATTACTATCAGTTGGGCCGCCAGACGGGCGCCATGGCCGTCAAGATTCTTAACGACAAAGTCAAACCTGCGGATCTGCCGGTCGAAACTCAGCAAGACTTCAAACTCATCGTCAACCAGGGATTCGTGAACAAAATCTCGCAAACCATACCCCAGACGGTCATGGATCGGGCACAAGAAGTTTTACAGTGACGTTTTTCGCCTTTTGCGGAGCCATAGAGCAGGGTCTGGTCTATGGTCTCATGGCCCTTGGGGTCTTCATCACATTTCGGGTTCTGGATTTTCCTGATCTGACCGTTGACGGCAGTCTCCCGCTGGGGGCTGCCGTCTCCTCAGTCTGCATCACGCACGGAATGAATCCCTGGCTGTCTTTGCTGCCGGCCATGACGGCGGGCTTCTTCGCCGGCATGATCACCGGAATACTGACCACCAGGCTGAAAATACTGCATCTTTTAGCCTCGATACTGACCATGACCGCCTTATACTCCATCAACATAAGAGTAATGGGCGCAAAACCCAATGTGGCTCTGCTCAGCAGCCCCACCATCTTCGATCCCGTCAGAAGGCTGGTCGCCTCTTTCGGCGTCAGCCCTTGGCTGACCTCCAGCTGTCTTTTTCTGCTGTTCGCCATAGTCGTCATAGCCTTGTTGATCTGGCTGATGCGGACCGAGTTCGGTCAGGCTCTCCTGGCCACCGGCGACAACCCCAAGATGATCACCGCTCTTGGCGTGAACACTTCCGTAACGATCATCATCGGCGTGGGCTTGTCCAACGCTCTTGTGGCCCTTTCCGGAGCCTTGGTGGCCCAAAACCAAGGGGCCGCCGAAGTCTCCATGGGAGTTGGCACCATCGTGGCCGGTTTGGCTTCCATCGTCGTCGGCGAAACCCTTTTCGGCGGACGCCGGATTTCCATTCGAATCGTCAGCGTGGTTTTGGGCTCCGTCGTCTATAGACTCGCCATAGCTCTGGCTTTGTCCATGGACGTCTTCAAGCCTTCCGACCTGAATCTCATTACGGCCTCTCTGGTCGTCGCGGCCCTATGCATGCCTTTGATAAAGACTTATCTGCTCAATAGAGGCATCAAACGTTAAAATGCTCGAAGCTTCCTCCCTCGTCAAATATTTCGACCGCGGCACCGTCAACGAAGTGCTGGCCTTGAACGGGCTCGACCTGAAAGTGGAGCCGGGCCAATTCGTCTGCATCATCGGCTCCAACGGCGCCGGCAAGACGACTCTTCTGCGCTGCATCTCCGGCAGTTCGCCTCCCGATTCCGGCCGGACCATCCTAAACGACAGCGACATCACCATGTGGCCCGAGCACAAAAGGGCCAAACTCATAGGCCGCGTCTTTCAAGACCCTCTGGCGGGCACCTGCGCCTCCATGACCATAGAGGAAAACATGGCCCTGGCCAATCGAAGAGGCCGGGATAGAGGCTTCAAAGCCGGGGTTTCTCGACCTGAAAAGGAAGTTTTCAGATCCTCGCTGGCCAAATTGGGCTTAGGGCTCGAAATGAGAATGACTGATCAGGTCGGCTTGCTGAGCGGCGGACAGAGACAATCGCTGACTCTCCTGATGGCCAATCTCATCACCCCCAAGCTTCTTCTTCTGGACGAGCACACCGCCTCTCTGGACCCAAAAACGGCCGTTCTGATCATGGATTTGACCTGCGCCCTGGTCGAAGAGGGACGCATCACCACCCTCATGATCACCCACAACATGCAGCAGGCCATAAACTACGGCAACCGGCTGATCATGATGCATCACGGCCGCATCATTTTGGATTTCGACGAACAGGACAAGAAAAAGCTGACCGTCAAAGATCTCCTCCAACACTTCTATTCCGTCACCGCCGAAACCAATCACTTGACGGATCGGCTCGTTCTCGGCTGAGAGCATGCCCCTTCCCGTCCCAGACGACAAGCGCCAAAACTCCTTCGACGCCTGGACTTCCTTTCGGGCGGGATTGTCCATGGGCTCCCCTCTTCTGATCGGCGTCTTTCCTTTCGGTCTCATTTACGGAGCGGCCGCCAGGGAAGCGGGTCTGTCGCTGACCCAGACCGTCTCCATGAGCTTATTGGTCTTCGCCGGCTCGGCCCAGTTCGTCTTCGTGGAGCTGTGGCAGAACAAGGCGGCCTTCCTGGTTCTGGTTCTCACCTGTCTGGCCCTAAACCTCCGCCTGATCATCTACGGCGCCTCCCTCAGCCAGGAACTGGGCCCCCCTCGAGGCCCTCTTGAAGCTCTGATCCGCTCCTATATGCTCACCGACGAAAGCTACGTCTCCAGCGCCATAGGCTTCCGCAAACCCGGCTTCAGTAGCCGAAAGCTCCTTTATTACCTTGGCGCGGGGCTGCCCACGTGGCTTGGCTGGCAGAGCGCCGGGCTCATAGGTTATCTGGTCGGCTCGCTCATCCCGCCGGACTGGCCGATGGTCATGGCCGCGCCCTTGATTTTCCTGGCCCTTTTGATATCTCTTCTCCGGGCCGCCGAGCCCAAAAACCGTCCCGTCAAATGCTCGGCGGCCATAGCCGCCGGACTCGCGGCCATCGCCGCCGACAACCTCCCCTTGAACCTCGGGCTTCTTCTGGCCATCGCCGTCGGAGTCGGCGTCGCCCTATGGCTGGAGCAAAGCCGGAAAAAAAGAGAAGACGGCCAATGACGGAGCGATATTGGCTAGCCGTCGCTCTGGTCGCGGGCGGCACCTTGGTCTTCAGACTCATGTTTCTTGGCGGACGTCGCCGCCCGGAACTGCCCTGGCTCGTCATCCGGTCTCTGGACTACATCCCGCCGGCTGTTCTGGCCGCTCTGATCGCTCCTGAGTTTCTGAACTTTTCCAGTCCGGATCCCGCCGCCCTGGCCGCCGGCCTGACCGCCGTCCTTATTTCCCTTCGTTTCAAAAGAGATTTTACGGCCATTGTTTTAGGCTTCATAGCCTACATGTTAGTCAATAAATTATTTCTCTAAGCCATAGCGCCGTCCGCCGTCCATCCATCCGTTCGTCCGTCCATCCGTCTTCCCTCCATCTCGCCGGGAAAGCCGTCAATGAAAACGACTGCGGCCTCTTTCGCCGACGAAACCCGGCCTCTGCGGCAAAGTCAGCCTCGCCGGCGAAGCCGCAGACGGACGATCTTCTCGTCGAACCTCCTTTCGCCGAAAAAAAACTTGGCCTGTTAATTGCTTTCTTCCTTGTCTGTCCAGGAGTCTTCTCCTGGAGGCAGGAGGACATAGTGGTCAACAATCTCAACAAAAACCTCTTCAGCAGTCAATTCGACGTCATGGGCGGGACTCTGGGCTTGCGGCTGACCCGGCACAGCTTCACCGCCAACAACTTGGCCAACATGCAAACGCCGGGATTCAGAGCCAAGCATATCGATTTCGAAAAGGTTCTGGCTCAAAACCTGGGCAGCGGCCTCAACGAACTGGACGTCCGACAGACCAATTCCCGTCACATTCCTTCCAAAGACGAAAACACGGCTTTCAGTCGAGCGGCCAGGGCGGTCAGACGGGCTCCATACGGCTGGAACGAATTCGACGACGACGTCATGGATGTGGCCATCGACCAGGAAATGACGCTTCTGACCAAAAACCAGCTCATCTACAACACCACCGTCCAGATGCTGGCCAAGGAATTCGACAATCTTAAATACGCCATTGGCGAAGGCGGAGCAAGGTAATCATGGATTTTTTGAATTCGATGGATCTCAGTCAATCCGGTCTGACCAGTCAGCGTCAACGCATGAACATGGTGGCCATGAACCTCAGCCACATCAACACCACCAGAACCCCGGACGGAGGACCATATCGCCGCAAAGTGCCCATATTCGAGACCGCGCCTTATTTCAGCGGTTCTCGAGGCGCCATGCCCAGGCTGGACAGAGAACTTCAAGATTGCCAAGTTCGCGAGATCATGGAAGACCGCCGCGATTTCCGGCTAATCTTCGATCCGAGCCATCCGGACGCCGACGAATTCGGTTATGTCCTGACTCCCAACGTCAACGTGGTTCAGGAAATGGTGGACATGCTTTCCGCCAAAAGGAGCTATGAAGCCAACATCACCGCCGCCACGGCCGCGCAAAACATGGCTTTGAAATCCCTGGATCTGCTGAGATGACGCTAGTTTCGAAAAACCCTGGCGGAAAGGCTTCGCCTTATTTTTTTAGGACAAATTTTTGACGCCTCTTTGGGAATCGTTCGTCAAAAGAGGCCGATCTCGCTGAACGAAGCCAGGTTTCCGGCGGTCAAAAAACTGACCGCCCAGGCTTTTTTCGACCAACCAACAAACGCGCCCGGCTCGCCGCGGGCGGAGGAAACGACATGAGGCCGATAACTTCCCTTATTACAGGCATGGGCGGAACTCAAGACATCGTCATGAAAGGAGTCCCGCGCGCTGGCGGCGACTCCAGACCAGGCTTCGTCGATCACCTCAAAGCCACGCTGACCAACACCAACGATCTGCAGCATCAGGCCAAGACGGCCATGGAAGAATTGGCCACGGGCCGAAACGGCAACATCCATGAAACTCTGCTCTCGATGAGCAAGGCGGAGACTTCCTTCAAGATGGTCATGCAAGTCAGAAACAAAGTCTTAAACGCTTATCAGGAAGTCATGCGCATGCAGATGTAGAAGTCGACTCCTTTGGCTAAGAAAGGCGGCCTTCTCGTCGGCCGCCTAGGTCTATTTCGGCTTTGGCGTCGAGACGAGAGCGTCGCGAAAAAAGTCGCGGGGCGATGGCTCGAATGGCCGGATCAGCCAAGCCTCGACTTGAGGAAATTCCCGAAAAAAAATCATGGCCCCAGAAATGGTCGCAGTTCAGGCGACGCCTCCGTCCAATTCGTCGCCCGCCGTCCCAAAACGAAGGCTCTGGGAAACAAGTCCTGGGCGAAGCCAGGACGCGGGCCAAGAGACGGACCAAGAGACTAGCCAAGAGATGGGCCAAGGGACGCATTCAAATCATTTTGTCCGTCCAACGGAGTTGGCCAAAACGTCAGCAGCTTCGCCTCCTTCAGCCAGCCGAAGCCGCTCTCGACGCGCCAGCCGTCTTGGGCCAGCGCCCATGATTTCCTCATTCGCGGAATCGCTTCCGTCCGTAAATAGAGCGGTCTTCCCAAAACATCTTGGCGGGTTTTCAGTCGCGTCGCCAGAATAAAAGTCAGGCGCATATTTCATCTTTAAAAAAAACTCAATTTTCAAAATTCCTTTCGCATATTCCGCATTGAAAGCTCTGCGACTGATTTTTGGCCACCCAAACTGCAGGTTTTCTGCCTCCCCCTGATTCTGGTTCTTCTGATCCCGGCTCTCCTGATTCCGGCTCTTCTGGTTCCCCCTTGTCCGGCTCCAACGATCCATGGCAAAACGTCGGTCCCCCCCACTCAGATCTATTTCTCTAGAGACGAAGGGCTGTTGCTCAGATCCTGCGCCATTTCGGAGTTCGAACGGCCATTAACAGCCAAGGTTTGGTTCCCCCGCTCTGGGACTTCACTAAGGCGTCGTCTCCTTCGGCGGCGAGACGATTTCTCGCGGACATTCAAACGGCTGGGCAGATGGCCGCGCCTTCAGCCAATTCTTCCGCCCATTCCCTCGTCATCCTGCCTGAACTAGTTTCGGATAGCCGTCGCCCAGACATGGCCGCAAGGAAATCATGACACCTTCGGCGGAGGCGGAATCCAGGTCTGATGCGGCCAAACAGAGAGCCAAGCTCAATAGTCAAAGGTTAGAGGACTCTGGCTATATTTATGCTTGGCCGTTGTTGTGATATACTCAAAAAAAGGGAAGCTCCGCGAAGAGCGCTCTCCGTCGAAGCGGAAAGTTTGAAATGTCCTGTCTATTGCGGAGTTGCTTTTAAGGCCAAATATACTAAGCGCTTCGGCTGTCGGAACAGGCCGAAAAGAAAT
This sequence comes from Deltaproteobacteria bacterium, assembly GCA_031254895.1. GTDB lineage: Bacteria > Desulfobacterota > Desulfarculia > Adiutricales > Adiutricaceae > JAIRNQ01. The sequence continues at coordinate 30,013 of JAIRTO010000142.1, read as the reverse complement.
TAAATTGCCGCCTCAAAATCTGTTATGGCTGTTTGGCTACTAGAAAACTCGCCTTATGCCGAATGCTATTTTAATGTCTTTTAATCCAACAAAAACACCATACAGTATATATAAAAAAAACAAAAATATTGCTAATTATGTTAAATAAGAATTTACTTAGCAAATAAATTTAATCTGAAATTCGAATAACTATGACAGAATTACTATCCTTATGTTCAGATTTTTCTTATAAATTGATGGTACTATATGGTAACAACCTTAAATTTTAAAATATCTAGTTTAAGCATTTTTCCCTTATTTGAATGTTTCAGAAATAAATCTTTTGGTGGACAAAGATTATAATTCATTTCTCGAAGAAATTACTAAAACAATTGATAAAGGGTTACATCCTGACATAGCTATAAAAGATCCAAATTTTTTATACTCGTTTCATGACAAGCTTTCGGTTAGATTTGACGTTTTTGCAACTCTTCGCACAGGAGAAAAAATAGTAATTGAAATGCAAGCAAATCACATGAAAGGTGATAATATCGCAAATAATCATATGCAACTTTTTAATAGAGCTGTTCTATATATTACAAATCTGTATGCTACTCCTGTAGAAAATGTAAGAGGATCAAAATCATGCAAATATGATTCCCTAACACTACCAAATGTTTATAATTTATGGTTTGGCGATTTTACTGTATTTGCTAATTGCCAAGAATATTGGAATACAGCACAACTTTATTTCCCTCATCCTAATCGTTGTCTTGAACATCTTAACATTGGAATTGTTGAACTTTCAAAACTTGCTCCTTTAACGTCAAAAGATTATTCTGAACTAACCGAGGTTGATAAAGCTAGTTTATTTATTAAATATTTAAATTCATCAAAATATTCATCTATAATCTCAGATATTATAAAACATAATGAGGTGTTAAGAATGGTAAGCGATAATTTAAATACTTTTGCACGTGAAGAAGAAAGTCTTTACACTAAATTTTACGCTTTAAGAAAGCGAATTAGTGATATGAACCTGCAGGCTCTTGCTAATGATGACGTAAAGCAAGCTGCTGCTGTTGCTGAAGTAAACGAAAAACTAAGGCAAGCTGTTGCTGCTGCTGAAGAAAACGAGAAGCTAATAAACAATTACGCTGAAAGAATTGCTATCTTGGAAGCTGAAAATGCTGCATTAAAATCTAAGGAAAAATCTTAGATTTCTTTTAAGTTAAACTTGTCTCGCCCCATCAAGACTTTTTGCATCTCAAATAATGCTATTTATCTTGTCCTATATTATTTCGTCGTACCACTTATATGCGTCATGGCTATTTTATTCAGCTATGCCCATAAAAATTAATATTTTGATAATTTATTACTGTATTAACTATACTTTATAAACAAGACTTTCCATTAACAATATTATAATATTTTCCAAATCATATGATTACATAAATTACTGCTTTTTTAAAAAAATTAACTACTCTCAATACAGAATTACTATACTCATATTTAGAAAAACTTTATATTTAATTAGATATATTTGCAATTCTTTAAACAAATTAAATAATAGTAAGTGAAATACAACGAATTACATGAGTGGACAAGCTAAATAATAATAATAATGATTATTATCATGAAAGAATTGCTATTTTGGGAGCTGAAAATGCCGCATACAGATCAATTGAAAATCCTAACGGCAAAATTAGCCTCGACGTCAAAATCAGCCCTTAACTATCATGGCGCAGTTAGATAATTTTTCCATACCGCGAAAAAGTTTTCAAAGAAAAACTCCGCGCTGACAAGTTTTCCCGGAGCGAATTCTCCTCTTCGCCAGACCTGAGTCTCTCTCGGGCTGAGCTTCTCATCATTTTTTTCCTCCATCCATTGCCGCCGGCGCGGCGTTCAAATCGCCCAAAACTAGAGCCGCCTGACAGGCCTTGTCGGCGCCGGCCACAAAATTTCCGCGTCGCTATATCTCGGATTCCCTGTCGCTAAAGACGCCTTTTCCTTTAATGACGAAACCGTCGTCGGTATGGCCGTAAACGCGGACGTGCAGACGGCCGGCCCTGGCGAGGTCTTCGAGCGGACAATTGACGTCGGCCAGCCGCAAAACCGTCAAACCGTCATGACGGCTGAGAGTGGAGCCTCGAACTCGTGAAACGAGCTGGAGACGTCATCCTTTTTTTGGCGCGAAAGGAACGCCTGGAAAAAAGCGCCTGGAGCGGAGCATGTCTCAAGTTACTGGGCGACAAAGTTGACCGGAAACGCCTTTCCCTATCCGCCCGCTGCCTCGAGCTGGGCGGCGACGCGAGACTTCGGCCGGACATCCAATGGCCTTGATAAAGATTTGCTCTTGCCTCGGGAAAGGGATTGACGATAAAATGCATCCATGAAAGTGCCGATTTTGAAAATCCCCTTCGACTCCGAAGACGCCGCCCAGATCTGTCAAGAATTGACGGCCATGCTGCTGGAAGGCCGTTTGGCCGTCGGCCGAAACGTCGAAGACTTCGAGAAACTGTTCAGCCGATTCGTCGGCTCGAATCACGCCTTGGCTTGCGCCAACGGCACAGCCGCTCTAGAGCTGATTTTTCGCGGCCTTGGCGACGACGCTCGCTGTTCCCGAGGCTCCGTGGCCATTCCGGCCCTGACCTTCATGGCTACGGCCATGGCCCCTCTGGCCGCCGGCTACAAAATAATTCTGGTGGACAACGATCCCGTTTATTTTCAGATGTGCCCAAAAGATTTGGCCAGAAAAATCCAACCTGACACCAAAGCCGTAGTTTTGGTTCACCTCGGCGGGTTCATCTCTCCAAATTGGCGGGAAATAAAGGCGATCGCCGAACAAAACGGCTCCGCCTTCATTGAAGACGCCGCTCATGCCCATGGAGCGGAGGCCGACGGAGCCAGAGCGGGGACTTTGGGACTGGCCGGAGCCTTTTCCTTTTATCCCACCAAAGTTCTGACTACTGCGGAAGGAGGAATGGTCACGACTTCGGACGCCGAACTTTTTCATAAACTTCTGTCCCTTCGGCAACATGGTCAAGAGAAGCCCGGTTCGAACGTCCATCAGAACTTCGGCTTGAACCAGCGTCCTTCTGAAATTCACGCTCTTCTGGGTTTGCGCATGATGGCCAAAGCCGACTGGATTTTGGCGGAAAGACGCAGATTGGCCTCCGTCTACGACGACCTTTTGAAGGATCTGCCCCTCGCGCCGGCATCGCCGCCGATCGGCCACAAACCGGCCTACTACAAATACATGGCCATGCTGCCGACAGGCTCGGACAGAGACAAGATAAAAGAGAGACTGAGAAAAGAATTCGACGTCGCCTTGGCCGGAGAAGTCTACGCCTTGCCCGGCCACAGGCAGCCCCTCTGGGCCAATCATCCGGAATACCTGGCCGCTCCCGTCGGCCCTCTGCCCAACGCCGAGGACTGCGCCAGGCGTCAGATATGTCTGCCTCTGTGGCCGGGCATGACTCTGGAACAACAGGAGCATGTGAGAAACGCCCTTGCCGCGATTTTATGACGTCCCGCCGGAAGCTGAATGAAGAAAACGACGAAAGAGACTTCGTCGTCCAAAACCCGCAGCTCATCTGAAAAAAGACAGGCGGCCGTTCAAGACCGGTTTTGACTGTCCGCTTGGCGAGACGCTCGCTTCCGAAGGAGCGAGTCCGTTAGCCGAGCGATGTCGGCTTTTGGATCAGCCCCTCGCGAACCGAAGATTTTGCGGGCTCGCCAGACGATCCGCCCTTTTTCGCCTTTATCGTCTGCCGCTTTTTCGCGAAAACAGCCAGGGGGATCTTGCGGCTTATGCGGATGGCCTTGATTGAAAACTGAGGGAGAAGTCCGCCCTGACTGACTTCGCCAAGCGGGAACTTTAAGGTCAAACAAGAACTTGACGGCAAGCGGAAGCTTGGGGTTTGGCTGGCCGGCGATGCGGTCGTCAGCCTCAAGGCGACGTCATCGCGGGACGAGAGAAGCCAGCCTTCGTCTCCGGAACGGTCATAAAGGCGGGAAACTGCCAATCTTTATTCAATTTCGGACAGAGGCGAACAATGATTCGGTCGAAACTCTTAGCCTGTCTCTTTTTTTCGGCGGCCGTCGTCTTTTCTTTTTGCCTCTGCGTCGGTTGCGCCGTCAAGGCCGTGCAAAAAACGCCTGTTCCGGTCGAGGCGAACATCGAGGCGGTCAGAGCGGTTTTGGAGACAGGCGATTGGGTGGTCATCAGAGGAGTGACGGCGCCGGGGAATTTCTTCAGTTCCGTCACCAACATGCCCTTCACTCATGCGGCCATATACGACGCGGAGACGGACGAGGTGGTCGAAGCCGACCGGCACGGGGTTCATCTATCGCCTCTGGTCGACCTGTTGGCCTTAAGCTCCCGCATCTGGGTCATCAAGCCTATTTGGGCCAGCCCGGAGAGACGTCCCCAGGCCGTCAACAGAGCTCGTTCCAGGCTTGGCCGGCCGTACGACTACACAGGACTGATCGGACTGAATCTCCCTGGCTCGTTTTACTGCGCCGAATTGGCCATCGACGCCTGGAGACCTTTCATCGCCGATCTTGGCGACAATCCCATTCCCCCGGTCATAGCTCCAGGTCAGCTGCACCACTGGGGACGCGTAGTCTTCGACTCCTTGGAAATAGGGCCCGATCGCAATCGGCATGTTCCCGAGAGCGAACGGAGCCAGAGTCCGAAAGGTCCCGTCAGCTGTCGTTCCCGGGAATGCAGATAGAATTTTTCCCTAGGAACTAAGGGTTATTTAAATTTCCGGGGTCTGAAGCCAAAAAACTGAAACCCGAAAATTTTGCCTGTCTGGCCAGCCGACAGGACGGCCGGCCAAGCCGGATCTGACAGGTTGGCCAAAAAACCTCGATCGAAATCCTCGACGTCGAGAAAAAAAAACAGCCCTAAAAAAAGGGCGAAAAGTGGGAGATCAATCATGAAGATAGCCATCATCTCAGGCAGTCCCAGACTGGAGGCCAATTCAGTCAAACTGGCCGAAGCGGCCATAGCCGCTTTGCCGGGGAACGCCCATCAGATCGAAAAGCATTTTTTGAACCAGCTGCGCTTCAGAGGCTGCCAGGGCTGCTACAGCTGCAAGACCAAGACGGAGTTCTGCGTGCTGAAAGACGATCTGACCAAAGTCCTGGCTTCGGCCGCCGGCGCGGATCTGACGATCCTGTGCAGCCCGATATACATCGGCGAGATCACGGGACAATTGAAATGCTTCATCGACAGAACCTACTCCTGGTTCAAGCCGGATTTCATGACCAATTCGGTTCCAGGCCGCCTGCCCTCGGGCAAAAAGCTTCTCCTGGTCATCACTCAAGGGAACCCTGATCCGAAAGCCTACGCTCCGAACATCGCCGCCTACAGCGGCTACTTCGCCAATCAGGGCTTCAAAGTGAGTTCTTTCGTCGCGCCCGGCTTGACCAACGCCGACGTCAACGAATCAAACCCGCAGTTCCTCAAAGACGTGGCCGCCTTGGCCGCCGAACTTTAGCCCGCTCCCCCGAGAAGACGCCTGTAGTCGGCTCGAAGAAGCAAGACGACTTGATCCGAAGCGATCTGTCCGACCAAGACGGCCTTTTTGGCGGAGCCGGACATTGGAGCGGATCTTCGCCTTGCCGCGGCGACGGAATAGACGAGTCCTCAAAAACGAAAGCTTTCAAAGAGAATCCCTGGCCAGGGCGTTTTCTTTGAAAGCTTTTCTGTTTTTCGGCGGGGAAAATTTATTTTTTTTATTTTTTCTTGGCCAGTCTGGATTTGGGGTATTTGTTGAAATCCAAGATCCGTCCGTAGAAGGTTTTGGAAAGGTAGAAGGCCGCCGCCGGGTTATGCCCCAGGACTCTGTCTTTCGCCACCAAAGTGGTGACCGGGGCCTGGCTGTTTTGATTGAACAAGCAGTCATGACCGACGCAAAGTCCCATAATCACGTTCAACTCGGAGCCCCACTCGTTCAGAATCTTGGCTTGCAGGACAGGATTGCAGGAAGCCTCCTTATGGCCGGGAAGGAGCTTCATTTCGTCGGGAACCCCCAGTTCTCCTTTGTCTATGGAGCCAACTTTGCAGATGACGGTCCTGACTTCCAGATCCGCCGAACGGAGACACTGGGCCAAGATCTGGGACTCGTTCATCAAAGCGAAGCAGGAGGCGACGCCGACTTTGGCGAAGCCCATCCTTTTGGCGAAGGTGACCGTCTCTTCCACTCTGGTCATGCGGCCGTAGAATTCGGCCTCGACTTGGCCGGCGACGCTTAGGATCTTGCCTTCCACGCCGCCGGAGTTGTACAGAGTCAGAGCGTCTTTGGCGCCCCGGCGGTCGCCCAAAGTCAGGCAATAATTCGGATACTTGTCTTCGTTGCGATAGCAGTTTCTGGAAGAGCAGTCGGAACAGCTCTCGACGGAAACTTTCTTTTCTTTGACCGCCTTTGGAGCGGCCTTGGCGTCGGTCGCCGTCTGGGATCGTTTCGGAGCCTTGACCGCATTGGGGGTTTTCGGGTCCGCAGTTTTCTTGGGCATGGAGAGCCTCCCGCTTAGTTTTTTTGTCATTTGTCGCCGAAGGCCAAAGTCTGAAGAGCCTCCCGCTTTGCGTTTTTTTTGGTCTTATTTCGCCGCAGGCCGACGTCAGGGGATCGCAATGTGGGCCGCAATGCGGCGCCCAATCTTGCCGGGAAAGAAATCGGCCAGGCGAAGGGCGAACGAAAAGTTTGCTCGCCGACGGAGCCGACTTCGCGACGACAGAAGAAAAAGGGCGGCGAGCGGGCGGACAATTCCAGCCATGTTCGGCAATTGTCCAGCCTTTTTCGGAAATTGGCGTCCTGGCCAGAACCGCTCTCGAGAACCGCGCTTCAGAACTGCTCCCGAAAACCTTTCCCGAGAACCGCCACCGAAAACAGCTCCCGAAAAACGCTCCCGAAAAACGCTCCCGATGAAGCCTATTTTCGCGAAACATTTTTTGTTGAAGCAATCAAGCCAAAATATTGCTCCAAACGAAAAAACAGCCGTTGGCCGAAAAGTCCGCGCGGCTCTATCCGTCGTCCGGAGGTTCGTCGAGACGTTTTCAAGGCCTGGCCGACCTCCGGCCGCGCGGCCAGTTTAGACATGAGGAGGAGCTTTCGTCAAGCTCCGCCCCGCCTCCGCAAAAAAGAACCCCGAATTGTCAAAAAAGACGCTAAAAAAAGCGCGTCGGAAACGCCAATGGCCTAAATCAAGTATTCGCTTGGTTGCAGACCATAGATGGAGGGATTGAGACAACTGACGATGCGACGTTTCAGAGTGACGCCGTCTTCGGACAATTCCGACAAATAGGCCGTCTCTCCCTTTTCCGCAGTCCCGTCTTCTTTCCTGTTCAAGATGACGACGGCGGGAAGGATCTGATCTTGCCCGAGAGCGTTGGCGATGGCCAGTTCTCGGGTATCTAGAATCAAAAGGCTGCCGACCGGCCATGGCCCCATCATTTGGGCGAAGACCCTGGTGACCAGAGGGTCGAGAAGGCCTTTTTTGTTGTCCAGCATCTCCCGCAAGGCCTGGGAAGGGCTCAAGGGCTGCGGCCGGTAGGGCCGAAAGCTGGTGACGGCGTCGTAATGATCGGCGATGGCCAGAATTCGGCCGGTTAGAGACAGGGGCCTCCGTCGGTTGGTGGCCGGCCAGCCGGTGAGGTTCACTCCCAGATGGTGTTCGCCTATGGGCAGGAGCATGGCCAGCTTGAGGCCATAGCCGGCGTTTAAGCGGATTACTCTGGCCACGCTGCTTAAAGTCAGGTTTTGAACGGCGTATCGGTCGTTGTCGTCCAGAGCCTCGCTTTTGTCAGCCAGCGCCTGAAAATGGCCGGCTTTGCCAAGATCATGCAAAAAGGCGGTCAGCCCCAGATGTTCCAAGTTGCTTCTTGAATAACCCAGCCGTTGACCCAGAGCCAAGGACAGTATGGTGACGTTGGCGCTGTGGGTGTACATTTGATCGCCGTGATCTTTGACGGTGCTTAAAGCCATGAAGGCTTCGAAGTCGTCCCGCATCAGATCGATGAGCTCCTCCACGCAACGCTTGCTTTTCTGAACGCTGGCCGTCTTGCCGCTGATGAGGCGTTCGACCAGATTGCGGAGAACCGTCAAAGCCTGAGAATAAATCTGTCCCGCCTGACGACGGATCTCTCCCTCGCCTTCGGACCGCAAGACGGCCATGCGGCCTCCGTCGGCCGAATGCTGTCCCCCTTGGCCGGTGGAGCTGTCTTCATCCTTGAAGGGAGTGACCTGCCACCCTTCGGCGGAGGACAAATTTTCGGTCAGCCATTTGAAGGGATCAGGAAAACGCTTGGCTATGTTCAAATTGGAGACGACCTGAACTATTTCGTCGTCGGTCAAGTCCGACTTGGGGTCGAACTTCAGTCCGTTTATCCCCCTCTCTTGAAAAAATTCGGCCATTTTCACGGAGGTCGCCCACATCGACGGCGAATAGACTATCCGTTCGTCGTTCAGAAAAAACCGGCCCCGGTACACGGTGAGAATCACCGGCTTGTCTTGGGACCACAAGCGATCGAGACCTTGGCGAAATCGCTGGACGATGTCGGAAAAAAGGCGATTGTTGGCCTGGTGAATCTTCACCACCTGCAGAATTCTAAATAGTCCTTGCAGCAAGATTTCGCCAGAATGAACTTTTCTGCCTGACTCGCTCTCGGCCATTTTTCCGCCTTTTTCAGTAAAAATTCGTTGAAGCGCCAAGGCTTCGACTCCGTCATGACCACGCAGCCCATGACCACACAGCCCATGAACAACACAGCTCATGACCAACAGATCAAAGCAGATCGAACATGTTGGACAAAACATGGTCGGTCAAAACATGGTCGGCCAAAACATGGTCGGCCAAAACATGGTCGGCCAAAACATGGTCGGCCAAAACGCCCTGGTCTCGTTCGAAATGAAGTCGCTAAAACGCGAAACTATTCCAAGCTTGTCGGCGGAGAGAAGGAACTCTCCGGCCAGGGCCGCAAATTCACCCTTTCCTTCCGCTTCTGGCCAGCTCTTCCTCGGCCAGGCGGCAGGCTCTCCGAATGTCCTTGTACATGCTGTGAGCGGCCTTTTCGACCGCTTCCCTCGACCCCATCAAGCTCAGAGCCAGGGCCGCGCCCGCCCGATGATTCACCTCGTATTCGATTTCCAAGCCCAACAGCGCCCTGGCGCTTTTTTTGTTCAACACGCCTTCGGCGAATTCGGAGGCTGCGGGCGACAAGGCCGTCTTGCCCAAACTGCGATAGGCGTTGAACAAAATGGAGGGGCTCTTCAAAGTGTTCGTTTCGTAACTCTGACGCAGAAAGGACAAAACGATTTTCTCGACGGTCTTGTTGCGCTGTTGACTGATGTGATGATGGACGATCCTGTTCAGACCGGGGTCAGGCTCGTTCAAAAGATGGGTCATGGTGGCGATGTGTTCAGGATTTTCGGCCAAAAGCGGCGCGGCCGCCGCTTCTCTGATCTGCGGCTCGGTATGACGGGTCAAGCCGCTGAGCATGGCCTGACCTTTGCCGGACCATTTCAAATGCTCGATGAGCCGCAAAATTTTCGCCGAGGGCAGAGCGCTGTTTATCATGGAGACCAGCTCGGATCCCCCCTCGGGAGACATGGCGGCCACGACTCGCAAAATGGCGTCGACTAGCCGTTGAGTCTGGACGGACAGACAGACCAAGACCAGTTCCTTGGCCGCCGTCGGCGAGAGCGACAGCAGAGCCGCCTCCAGCTCCTGCCCCTTTTTTTCCAAGACTTCTTCGGACATGTTCTCCGGAGGGCGATAAATGGAAAGCCCTTCCAAAATTTCCCGGCTGGAAACGCGTTTTTGGAAATAGGTCATGGAGCCTTCCAGCCGAGGGCCGGCTTGGGCGACCAGATTGGCCAGACTGCTGTGCAGATGGAGGATCTGATCGAAATTCCCCGCAGCCAGGCTGAACTTGACGGCTTCAGCCAGAAAGTTCAAGACCGGGATGGCCTGGCTGAGAGAAGGCAGACGCCACAGAAGATCCATGGCCGGCTCGACCGTTTCCAGAAGAGGTTTGGGTCTGGTCTCGTACAGGAGAAGCTCGTTCAAATATTCTTTTTCTTCCGGACTAAGGGAAATTTTGTCGAAGGCTTCAAGATCGTCTTCCTGACCGCCTCCGGAAAATCCGCCCGCTCCGAGTCTCTTCAGGCTGTCGGGCAGTTTGGCCGCGGAAGATTCGCGACGCTTCAGATCTTCGGCCGGATCTATTTCGTCAATTTGCCGGAAGAGCCCGACGACGCTTTTGCGGCCTTCTTTCGCTCCCTTTTCCGCCAGAGAAGTTCCTCCTCCTTCCCCTTCCCCCGGCCCGGCGGAAAACGAGGCTATCTCCGTCAAGGGGTCTATGTCCCAAAATTCGTTGGCCGTCTTGTAGCGAATGAATTCCAGTCCAGCCCCCCACATGGCCGTGACTATGTCGTCCTCGTCGTCTTCCTTGAGCTGACGGAAGCGATTTAGAAGAGAAATGAAGGTGTGCAGCTCGTCCGAACTCAGGCCGTCCTGAAATTCTATCCATTGCAAGCCGTCGCGGAAAAGAGGAAAGATGAGGTTGGGCTCGTTTGGTCTGTCTTTATGAACCACTGCCCCTTGGAAAAGAAGAGAATCAGGATCGATGAAGAGTCGAACGGACTCGTGCTCGTTGACGAAAGCTCCGAGCCATTGATGCAGTTTGGTTAAAGAATCTTGACGAATCGAAGAATTTTCCGGATAGAGGGAGTTGTTTTTGATGGCCACCATAAAAATCTGCAAACCGGCGGCGATCTGCTCGACCAGCTCTTCCAGCGTGAGATACCGGGCCTCGGCCTCCTGAAGGGAAGAGCTTCGATCGGCGGACTGAGGGACAGGAGACCCGTCGGCCCCTAGCGGCTTGGGCGCGTTTCCCGCTGTCCCGACTGTAGACGAAACATCTTTTGCCGATTTGTCTAAAGCGGCGGAGGACATCAAATCAACCTATCATGGCTGACCTGGAAAGGAAAACCCATAAATAAATTTCCCTGTCTTTTATCATCTATTCGATAATTTCCAGAAGCCATAAATTTGAAATTATATAATCAGCGCATTAATTGCAATGCATAATCTTTAATATGCTAGTTATAGTAAGCATAAACATATGCGCCATTCAATAAGCTAGTTTTGCGTAATCTTTTATATGGTCTATGAGCAAATCAATTCTAGATTTTTTTATTCTACGACTTGGCCGACCCAAATGCAAGCTCGGAAGGGATTTGGAGCCAAGCCGCCTTTTCGGCGCTCCTCCGGCGTCCTTTGACGTCCTTTGGCGTCCTTTGGACGAAAGAGGCTCTTTTCTTCGCGCCCCGCCGAAGATCCGTCTTGGAGCTTTTTTTATGGAACCTAACTTGTCGGGCAAAAAAAAGAGCCGTCGATCAGCCAATCGACGGCGCTTGAACCATAATTCAGCCGCAAATCAATAAGATTGCGCCAAAAAAAGCGTCAGATCCGGGCCAAAAGCGCGGAGAGCGACCGGGAAGAACATCTTTGGCCAGAGGCAATTTGGCGAAAAAGACGAGTCTAAAATTTTAGGCTTCGTCAGCCTCTTTCCCGGCGGCGACGAATTTCTTCGCGTTGTTTAGTGAAGATCCATTGCACGATTTCGTTTTGATCGCTGCTCAGCACGTCCGTGAATTCAAAGCCGTAGACGTAAGGATCTCCGGTGAGATTTTCTTCCTTGTCCAAAATGCGGACGATGCGCCCCATAATGTCCATCAGACGCCCATCGGTGTAGGGCAGAATCAAGCCGATTTCCAAATACATGCCGATGGGAAACTCGCTGTTGTGACCGAAGGAGAGGCCGAACTCGGAGATGTCCTGCACCATGGCCTGATTCATGTAGTTCTTTCTTGAGCTGGTTTCGGCCATAATGCTCAGAATCAGAGACAGCTTCCGATCGATGCGGCTGAGAAGAATCTGGGAAGCTGACGTCAGCTGAGGCAAGGGCTCCGAATCCATGGAAGCCAGCCGTTTTACGGTCGAATCCTGACCCCTGATGTATTCGATGGGCTTGTCGAGGACGTTAAAAAGCATTTGGGTGGGCAGGGTGGCCCTAAGTCCCTTGCGACGCTCTTCATTGAAAGACATACTGGACATCCTGATAGTTGGAGTTCATGGACAGATCCGCTATCTGTCTGATGGTATCCCGTCCCTCTCTCTTGGCCAGATACATGGCTTGGTCGGACCAGTATATCAAATCTTGAGAGGAATTGACCAGAAAATGCTCCAAGCTTGCCAACCCTTGGCTGATGGTGGGTCTCATGGCCGCCAGTTGCGGAGGCATGGGGCTGACGGCCAGGGCTTGCTTGAGACGCTCGGCCATGACGGACGCCTGCTCCAGATTGGTTCTGGGCAGGATTATGGAAAATTCCTCTCCCCCGGTTCTGGCCGCCAAATCGCCTGAGCGAATCACGCTCTTGACGACTCCGGCCAGCCACTTGAGAACCTCGTCTCCGGTCTGATGGCCGTAAGTGTCGTTGATGCGCTTGAAATGATCGAGATCTAAGGTCAACAGGCTCAAAGGCGAATTATGACGCCTGGCCTGCTGGTATTCCCGGGCGATGGCCTCCAAATACACTCGGCGATTGCATAGACCGGTAAGAGGATCCCGGGAGGCCATCTTTATGGTCTCTTCAAATCTGACCGCCTGTCCCAAAAACAGGGATCCCGCGAAGACGAGCTCGTCGAAGGATCTTAGCGCGAGGCTGGCCGACGGCGCGGCTTCGTCGAAATAGAGGGTCGCCGCGGCCAGATGACGTCCCAGCCAAGCCAGGTCGACGTTATGTTCGCGCTGAACGTCCCGCTTCGTCCGGCCCAAAGCGACGGTCACTTGGGACATGTCGCCCAATTCCGCCATCGTCCTGACTTCGACCCCGACGGCTCCGGAAATCTTCATCGCCGTGGCGCAGAAGGCCTCCAGAAGGGGACGAATCTCCATATGCCCAGCCAAATTCTTGTAAATATACAGATCTCCAGGGTCGTGATCCGCCGCCCCTGAACTTAGGAGAGTCTGAAAAAGCGCGTGATTTTCCAAAACCCGCCCGGCCGTCCGCCGCAGCCGCTCCATGGAGACGGGGCTGGCCAAAACGGAGAAGACGCCGTCGGCGACCAGGTCCATGGACTCGTCGAAATCGGGGTTTTCGTCCAGAACCACCACTTGAGTAGGCAGCCGTTCAGCCTGAATGACGCCCAGCAAATCGGTCGGATCGTTCAAGCCGGGCAGGTTCCGGCCCACCAAAACCAAGGCCGGCTTGGCGCGAGTCAAGAGGCTCAAGCCGTCCGACAACGACTCGGTCCACATCAGCCCGACCCCGTAGGGGCGAAGAGCTCTGGCTATGACGTTGAAATCTGGCCCGTACTTGTCCATGACCAAAACCTTCGTGACTGACATGACGACCTCTCTTTTTAGGCTAGTCAACTAGCTCCGCCCATGGACGAAGCATAATCTGTGCCATCTTTTTTCTTCATTAAGAAAATAAACCGTTGATAATGCCGCTTTCCTCCAAAAAATTTCTCCTAAAAGAGACCAAAAGGTCATCGAGAAGGAACAATCTTCCCCGACTCGTCTCCGCTCCTTTTCGGTTCTGGAGAACTTTCGGCGCGACGATGTCCTTCATGAGACGGCGACAGGCAGGGTCTTTGGCGTATGGGGCCCCTTCGCGAGATATGGCCATAAGTCGCGCGCGGGCCCTGGCCTCCGCGCGCGACTATATTGTCAAGTCCCAAGGCGGCCGTCCGAAGCGGCCCCCTCCCATAGAATCCAAAAATCCAAGAATCCAAAAATCCAAGAATTCAAGAATCAAAGAATCCAAAAAGCCGAGACGACTCCATCTTCATTCCATCGTCATTTCGCGAAAATTCCATGTTCTTTCCGCGACATTTCCATAAATTCGCAGAAAAGCGCTGTAGAATGCCGAGAAACGCCGAAACGCGCGGCGTCAGCCGCGTCGAAGGGGGGGGCAAGGCGGACGACCAAACGAATTTTCCTTGAGGGCGTCTTCGCGGGAAGAGTCGAAGCGGACGAGCCTTCATTTTTCAAAATGGTCCGCATGTTCGCGGATTCTTCGCGGATTATGCGCGTCTTGTTTTTTATAAGACATTTCTATAATATTGCCCCAAGCCGACGAACGTCTGATCGAAGGCAGCCGCTTTTTCGTTTTATGGCGGCCATCAACCTCCAGGCGACTCATTGCCGCCGGCGACGGATTTTGCCAAAATGACCATTATCGCCCCATCTCTCCTGTCGGCCGACCCAGGTCGCTTCCGCGAAGAGATCCAAGCCATGGAAGCCGCCGGAGCCGATTGGCTGCATATCGACGTCATGGACGGACACTTCGCGCCAAATCTGACCTTCGGCCCCTGGATGCTGGAAATGGCCAAAAAGGCGACCAGCCTGCCGCTGGACGCCCACCTGATGACCAGCGACCCTCTGAAATATGGCCCCGTTTTCGCCAAAGCCGGCGCCGACTACGTCACGGTTCATATCGAGGCGACCCCGCACTTGGATCGTTGTCTAAACGCCATCGCCGAAGCGGGGGCGAAACCGGGAGTGGCCCTGAATCCGGCCACGGCCGTAAGTCTTCTTGACAGCTGCCTCAGTCTTCCCCAGCTGTTTCTGATCATGGGGGTGAACCCCGGCTTCAGCGGTCAACCCTACATACCCTCGACGGCCGACAAGGCGCGAAGACTTCGCGCCTTGCTGGAAAGCCGCGATCTGTCCCCTCTCGTCTCCGTCGACGGCGGCGTCAACTACAAAAACGCCTTTTCGCTGACCTCCGCCGGAGCGGATGTCCTCGTCAGCGGCTCAGTTTTGTTTCAGGAAAAGGACTATAAAGCCGCCATCGGCCGATTGCGGGCCGAAGCGAGCGGGATCGTCTGATCCGCCCTGGCCTTGGTCGGTCGCGAGCTTGTTCGTCTTCGCGGACGACCCTCCCTGGTTGAACGCCCTGGCGCCGACCGATTTGCTCGTTTTTTTCTCTTTGCGCATTTTTTCCTTCGCCGAAAAATACCCTGCGATCCCTTGAAGGAGTCGTTCAAGATGACGAAAAACTGGCCCTCTTTCACGCCTCAAGAACTGCTTGACGTGCAATTAAGCAAAAAATCGCCCTGGCACGACGGCTATTACGTCATGTACTCGTCCCTTTGGGGAGGCTTTTCCGCCGATCCGGCCGTTTGGGGCATTCCCCCCGACGATCACATGGTCCACCGAGGCGACGCCGTCTTCGAATCCTTCAAATGCATTGGCGGCCGAGCCTATTGCTTTAAGGAGCATCTGGAGCGTCTGGCCTTTTCCGCCCAAGCTCTGGATCTAAAAATGCCCCCCGATTTCGAGCACGTTCTGGACATTCTCAAACAAGCTCGCCGTCTGAGCGGCCATGACGACTTCACGGTCAGGCTGACCGTATCCAGAGGGCCGGGCAGCTTTTCGGTCAATCCTTACGATTCCGTCGGAGGCAGTCAGCTCTATCTGATCGTCTCCAAATTCAAACGCCCCGCCCCCGAAGTCTACGAGCGCGGAGTCAGCCTCGGCACGGCCCCTTTCCCGGCCAAAAGCCAATACGCCGTTCTGAAGACCTGCGACTATCTCCACAACGTTCTGGCCAAAAAAGCCGCCGTGGACGCCGGAGCCAACTACGTCGTCAGCTTCGACGGCGAGGGCTTCATGACTGAAGGAGCCACGGAGAACGTGGCCGTGATCACCAAATCCGGCGATTTGTGCGTCCCGTCTTTTCATCGAATCTTGAAAGGCGTGACTCTTCTGCGGGTCATGGACAAAGCCCGCGAACTCGTCTCGGAGGGGGTTCTGAAAAGCGTGAGCAATCGCGACTTGACCAAAGAGGAAATCCTCAAAGATGCCTCGGAAATGATTTTGACCACCACTTCCTTGGACGTGATGGGCGTTTCCTCTTGGGACGGAAAGCCGGTCGGCGACGGCAAAGCCGGTCCGGTCGCCAAAGAGCTTTTCAAACGCATAGAGCTGGAATTGAGCCAGGACGGCCCGCACATGACCAGTCTGGATTAGCGCCGAAGCGGGAGAGCCAAAAAAAGGCCGCCTCGAAAACGCCTCCGGCTCTTCTGATTTTTTTTCCGCCGGCCTTTGTCGCCGACGACCCGTCGTTTATGAACAAGCCCGATCCCTTAGCCGCCATGCCTGACGAGTCCCGTCCGCTTCAAGAGCTCGACCAGTCGGGAGAAGCGGATCAAAACCCGAGCGAACCCCCGAAGCAGCCGAAAAGCCGCGGCCAATTGGCGATGAAGGCTTTTAGCCTGGCGCTGACTTTATTCTGTCTTGGCGCCATCATCTGGTTCGTCAACGCGCATCTGGACGATTTCAAATCTCTATGGACCCGCCAGCCGATCCCCAGGCATACGCTGTATCTCCTGCCCTTGGCCTGGGCGTTGATGACGGTCAGCAACAGCGAACTCCTGCGTCATCCCCTTCTGGCTTACAAACTAAAGCTGACCTTTTTCGAAGGGCTCTCTCTGACGACGCTCTCCACGGCCATCAATTACGTCATCCCCTTCAAAAGCGGCTCGGGACTGAGGGGACTCTATTTGACCTCCGGCCGCAGGCTGCCCATCACCAGCTACATCTCCATGCTCTTTTCCGTCAGCGCCATGACCCTCACCACGGCGTCCTTCTTCGGCTTGGGAGGCCTTTTGGCTTTGTGGCTTCGCGGTCACAACCCCGCTCCGCTCTTGATGTTCTACTTCGGGGGGACGGCCCTTGGAGGACTAGGGGCGGCTCTATTTCTGGGCCGACTGCCCTTTCGGCTGCCCCAGAGAATAAAAGACCTGGCCCAAGCTTGGGACAGTCTGCGCTCTACTCCGGGACTCTGGCGGCGTCTCTGCTTGTGGCAGGTCGCCTATTTTCTGTGCTGGGCCATGGTCAACTGGCTGTCTTTGGCCGCTTTCAGCATCCATCTTAAGCCCTCGGAAGCTTTTTTCTACACCGCCGGCCAGATCCACGCCACTTTGATCAATCTGACCCCAGGCGGCTTGGGGTTCGTGGAAGCTTTCAGCGCCTACGCCGGACAGGTTCTGGATTTCACTTCCGCCGAGGCTCTGTCCGCCCAGGCCTTAAGCCGCCTCACCGCCGTGGCCATGCTGACCGTCACCGGAGTTTTAGGCTGGATTTATCTGACGGTTTTAATGGGCAAAAACGGCGTCGTCCTTAAAAAGCCCAAGCTTTAGGCAGGCCAATTCGCCGAAAATCCTTCGGCCGATTCCGTTTTTTTTCGCCGACGCCCCGTCGTCGTTCGCTTTTTCGTCATCATTCAAGTCCCCCCCCTCAAGGCCGTCGTTTTTCGACAAAAACGACCAAAAAAAAGGGGGGGCAAAAGATTGAGGCATTTCATGCTGGCCATCATCGACTATCAGGCAGGCAACCAGACGAGCGTCAAGAGAGCCTTGGATCATTTGCAGATCGAATCGGAGGTGACCTCTTCGCCGGAGGCGCTGGAGAGAGCCGACGGACTGATCTTTCCGGGCGTGGGGGCCGCAGGGCAAGCCATGAAGGCTCTGCGCGAGGGCGGACTCGCCGAGAGGATAAAAACTCTGACCAAAGCCGGTCGGCCTCTTCTGGGCATCTGTTTGGGCTGTCAGATCATGCTGGACAGAAGCGAGGAAAACGAGACGGAAACTCTTGGTCTTCTTCCCGGCGAAAACCTGCGCTTCCGAAAGGAGCTCGAAGATTGCGACGGGCGCCCTGTCCGCATTCCTCATATGGGTTGGAACACCGTCAAGTTCATCAAGAAAAGTCCCTTATGGGCCGGTCTTCAGCCGTCCGATCAGTTCTATTTCGTGCACGGCTATTACCCCTCTCCGGCCAAGGAGCTGGTCATGGGCCTGACCTGGCACGGCCTGGAATTTTGTTCCGTCTTTGGCCGAGAAGGCCTGTGGGCTCTCCAATTTCACCCGGAAAAGAGCGGCCCTCCTGGACTGACCATCCTCAAGAATTTCGACGACTATTGCCGGGAGGTCAAGTGAATGCTCAGCAAACGAGTCATACCCTGCTTGGACGTCCGCAACGGTCTTCTGACCAAAGGGGTGAAATTTCAGCAGAACCTGGATTTGGGAGACCCGGTCGAAGCCGCTCGCCGCTACTATGAGGAAGGGGCCGACGAAATCGTCTTTTACGACATCACGGCCTCGGCCGAAGGCAGGGGCATTTTTCTGGGCGTCGTGGAAAGGGTGGCCGAAGCCATCTTCATTCCGTTCAGCGTGGGCGGAGGCTTGTCTTCCGTAACTCACATGAGGGACGTCCTTTTGGCCGGCGCCGAAAAAATATCGATCAATTCGGCGGCCGTCAAAGACCCTTGGCTCATAGCCAAAGGGGCCGAAGCCTTCGGTTCCCAGGCGATCGTTCTGGGCCTGGACGCCAAAAAAGTCCCCGTCTCCGCCTCGATTCCCTGCGGCTACGAGGTGGTCATAAACGGGGGACGGACGCCCGTCGGCCTGGACGTTCTCGCCTGGGCCAGGAAAGCGGAAGAACTGGGCGCGGGAGAAATCTGCCTCAATTCCATCGACGCCGACGGAACCTTGGACGGCTATGAAATAAACCTGACCAGCCTGATAGCCGGCTCGGTCGGCATACCCGTCATCGCTTCCGGAGGAGCCGGACGCCCGGAACATCTCCACGAGGCCTTAAGTCGGGGTCAGGCCTCGGCTGTTCTGGTCGCCTCCATAGTCCACTACAACCAGTATCCGATAAAGACGATCAAAGACTATCTGGCGTCCAAGGGGCTTCCCGTCCGCCGCCTCTGAATTGCCGCGTCCCTTCGTTTCGCGAAAAAGGCGGCGAAAAGCCTGCCCCTTCGTCTTGAACCTCCCAAAGGCGGCCAAGGCCCGCCCTCCTGCGAGCCTTGGCGAATCCGGCCGCAGGTTTCTTTTTCTTCGTCCGGCCATGGTCATTAACGGCTTCATTATTGGCTTATTGTTTTTTGATGACGAAAATGAGACGTCATGTTCGCGAAAGGACTTGAATGACATTGTCGACGGATATAAATCTTTTACAAATATTCTAAAACAATTAAACATAATTATTTATATTTAACATATTTATACTCAAGCAAAAACGCTAAACAGCTTAATGCTCCCTATAACAACTAATTAATGAAAATTGCAAGCAAGGATATTGCCAACTATTCGCTATGGATTTGCCGTTAGTTTCGACTAGATAGCGACGGCGGAATCTTCTGAAAGAGAGATCGATTTTTTAATTTTTTTCTTGCTATTGATGCTCGTCTTGTGGTAGAGTGCGATAGCGATTGCAGAATTGGGCTTGTCGCCGAATTCTGTTCTGGCCATATGGCAGCAAAAGCCTTTGATTACGTTTGTTAACGGTTCATTTGTTCTTAGTCTAGTCAGTTTCAAGCGTTTATCCCGCCTAGAACAAACCCGGGATTCCAGCTACTGACCAATTCCGGGGCGCCCTAGTTGGACAACTACACGTTTTTTCCCAAACAAGATCAAATATCCCAGCCGCCTTATTTCCATCAACTTCGACAAATTTTGGCGACTCTATCCGAACGCCCTTTTTCCATCAAACCATGGTTCGGAGCAAATAGATTGCGTCAAAATTGCCTTTACCATATAGGTGTTTCTGGTCCGACCTGACAGGACCAATTTGATTTCTTGCGCCTTCATCAAAGGCGCGACCGCTTCACGGAGAAGTGTTCTTATGAAAACGATTTATGTTGGGAATTTACCTTTCAGTTCCACGCAAGCCGAAATCAGCGATCTTTTCGGCCGGTTTGGAACCGTTCATTCCGTCAATCTGATCAGCGACAGGGAGACTGGCCGTCCCCGCGGTTTCGGATTCGTGGAAATGGATCCTGATCAAGCTCAAGCCGCCATTGAAGCCCTCAACGGCAGCGAACTGGGCGGACGCAGTCTCAGAGTGAATGAGGCCCGCGGCCGAGAAGAAAGAAACAATCGCTCTTCTTTCCGTCGCGAGTAATCGCAACTGACTGACTAAATACCGGTGTGCAGGCGCTTTTTGAATCACAGCCGCCAGCTTTGATTTTTTTGCGACCCTATAATCGATCCTTCGCCGTCCGTCTCCAGCCCAAGAGCCGGACGGCGATCCTTGACGTCCGCCTTGTCGGTTTGGACGTCCAGTTTAAGCGGCCAGTTTTGGCGCCGCGTCAGCGGTTTTGGCGGATCTGTCGAAAAGACTTCGTCAAGAAGCCCCTGTAAAGGAAATTTGGCTCAGACAGACGACGCCTCGAACCGCGACTTTCGGCCTTTTGCTTGCTTATAGTTTTACTGTTTACACGTAATATCTGAATCTAATATAGCTTATATTATTGTTTGAATGTCATTTTAATTAATCTTTTAAGAAATTTAACTAAAAATTAGACTTATTTAGTTCCAGATATTTTCCTGCATTTTTTTACCAACATAATCGTTCCATTAGCCTTTGCTTTTCAATTAAATATTGTCTTTCTTCATCAGGAGGCTTTAATTCGTCGCTTCCTGTGCTTAGGTTAATTGCGCCCTTCGAATTTGGATGATTTTTGTCCGTTTTTTTCTTTCTTCAATCGAAAAAATCTAAAACACGTTGATTATTCCCAACTGGTTAATTTCCCGGATAATGACCTTATCCAGTTCGCCAGGCAAATCGTTCAGCGCTTCTCTGTATGACGATTCTATCTTGCCGATCAGATCCGAAGAAAAATCTTCGCGGGTTTTTCTTCGGTTCTTCTCGGTGATGACGGTTTTGGCCAGCAGGGCCGGCACGTTTTGTTCTCGGGC
Source organism: Deltaproteobacteria bacterium (assembly GCA_031254895.1). GTDB lineage: Bacteria > Desulfobacterota > Desulfarculia > Adiutricales > Adiutricaceae > JAIRNQ01. Next base: position 9,241 of record JAIRTO010000142.1, on the reverse strand, counting down.
CATCTTCTCCAACTTTTCCCGTCCAAGCTTCAGTCCCACCTGACTCAGACCTATCCCCCCTAACGCGCCCATGATCAACCCTAAAGGCCCGGCCGCCAGAAGAGCCAAACCGCTTCCGCCGCAGAGGCTGGCCGCAATGACGGTCGTCCAGGCCGCCACCAGACCGTTGACCAGTCTGAGCAAGGGTTTCGTCAAATGCTCGCCGACCAGAAGCCGGTCTATTTCGACCAGTCCCAGACTTTTGGCGTCCGAAGGCAATCTCCCTTCCAAGCGCAGGCCGAAGGCGTCCAGCCAGGCCTGGATCTGAGACTGCAAAACGGCGTTGACGGCTCCAATCCGCCCGCTCAACTCCGTGTCCGCCAGTTTCGCCAAAATGGGCTGATAGTCGTCGATGACGTCGAGAATCTTTTTTTCCGTCTCGCTTATCTTGAATCCCGTCTCGACGGCTTCGGTCAAAATGGGGACGACCTTGTCGTCGTAAAATTCCGAAGTGATCCGGCCGGCCAGTCCGCGAGCGAACTCGGACAGGTTTTTTTCCGCCTCCGGCATGAGCCGGGACTTGACGAAATCGTCTTTATCCCGCGTCATCCGACTTTTCGCCGTCTCCAATTCCATTTTCACGGCCGGCAGAATGGCCAAGCCTTCGGATATGGCCCCGAAGGGATTGGGACTGCCCAATATGGCTCCGCCTTCCAGATTGAGAAGTCGGGCGCACGTCTCTTTGACGAAAAACCATTTGGAGCTTCCTCCGGAGAGGGAAACGGCTCTGACTTTCGTCCCCTTGGCGCCTTCCAGAAGAAGATCCTCAAACCATTGAAGCAGATCGACCGGCCCGCTTTTGAGCCTTTCCAAACCGGGGGAGCCGACGGCGGAGCCAAATTCGACGAAGGCCCGGGAAGGCGAGTAATGGGCCGCTCTCTGCAGAAAGCCGTCGACGGTCAAATTTCTGACTATCCCGAAGCGTCCCACCTCCGCCGAGACGGAAGCTTTCGGGTCGCGAGCGACCGTCTCCGAGAAATCCTCTTTCAGACGCCGACAACAGTAGGACCAGACGTAGAACTCCCGCTTTTGACTGGCGAGCTCTTTTTCCGCTTCCGGATTCTGCTCCAAAAACCACTGGTAGAACAGATCGTCGAAGAGTCGGCCTCCCAACTCCATGTCTCCCCAGCTGGCCGCCACCTCGCCTCGACGCATGAGGGCGAAGTCGCAGGTGCCGCCGCCGAAGTCCACGATCAGATATCCGTCCAAAATGTCGGCCAGGGGGAAGCGGTTGTAGCCCAAATCGGTCAGAAGAACGCCTTTGGGCTCGTCAACCACCTCCGCTTGGCCAAGCCCCGCCTCGACCGCCAAATCCTGCAAGGTCGAACGGAAAGAAGGAGAAGCTTCGCTGGGCGCCCCGATGATGATCAAGTCGTTTCCCGGGTTCAGCAAAACGCCCACTTCCGCGGCTTCTCTTTTGACGGCTTTGAAAAAATCGACGGCGCACTCCCGGGCTTGCTTTCGTCCGGCGATCTCCGGCTTGAAATTGGCGTAATAGCGGTAGCCGAGCCTTTCCTTCGTTTCCGCGTCGGCTTGACCGTAGGTCGCGGTGGCTCTTTCGCCGATCAGAGGGAAAAGAGCCTTCTCCTCTTCTCCGGCCTTGTCCGCGTACAAAACGGCCGTGTCTATGGCCGGAGAACGTCCGCTCAAGTGCAAAGGAAACTTGTTTTTGGTTCCGTAGGGACAGATCGTCAGATAAGTGTTGGTGGTCCCAAAGTCCACTCCGATGACGTCGGCCTTGGAACCGGCAAGTTTGTCTTTCGAACGATCGTCCATCGCCCTTCTCTTCCGCCTCGAAATGAGGCCGTTTTTGACAAGAATTAGCCGACGCGTCCCGGGAGGGGGCGGAGAATCGGGAAAAAGCTCCTAAAAAAAAGCGTTTCTGGCCAGTCCGGCGGAACGCCCTCGGGGCGGGGGGGGACGTTCCTTCGACGACGACAGGCGAAACTATTTGGGGACGGCGAGACCTTTTTTGACCACCTGGCCGTCTTTGACGATCGGCTCCTCTTCCACGGCCAGAGCCTGACCCTTTCGAACCAGCCCGAAGCTGTCGTATTTCAAGGCCGCTTCCTCGTCCCAAAGGATCTGACGCCCGGCGGAGGCGAGGCCGTCCGTCTCGTAGCCGGCGTTGTTCAGCTTCCGGCAGAGCTCGCTGAAGACGGGATCGTCTTCCAGGCCCTCCTTGGCCCGAAGTCTCTTCACGACGGCGGCGACGTCCTGAATCAGAGAGACGTCCTCTGACGGCTTCAAATAAACGCCTTTTTGAGTGATTTCGCCTTTTCTGATCCGATGGATAAGCACGACGGCCAAGGGAAGAGAGATGGAGAGACGCGCGTCAACGGCCTCGTCCGTCTGCCGTCGGAAGAGCTCGACGTCGAAAAGTTCCCGGCTTTTGACCAGGATCAAGGCGGCGATCGCCCCGCCGTAAAACAAAAGCCGCCTAAGCGGAGAAAAGGCCGAACTCCCGGCGAAAATTGGCCCCATGGCCCCGGCGAAGAAAGAAGACAAGACGTCCAGGAGAGCCATTCCGCCAACCGAAGCCAGCAGAAGGCGGCGCAGCCGCTCGTTCTGGGCCAGGAACAGAGACAGGCGGACGCTCAAAGCCGCCCCGACGAGCGAACCGAGCAAAGCGCCAGTTTCGGGGGGTTGCTTCAGCCAGCCCAACAGCCCGGCCCCAAGGACATTTCCGGCTATGGCGCCGACGGACGCCAAGACGGCCAAGACGGCCGGTCTGACCTCGCCGGTCAGAGTTTGCGGTCGGGGAGTTCGCAGCGGAGGAACGAGGGCTTCGAGATGAATCTTCAGAAGCGCCCTTTGCGAGACGGAGAGAACGACCTCGCCGGAGGCGAGGTCGACGAACGCCTCCGAGCTCAGGGCTTGATTCAAAAAATAGTTCGTTTTTTCCCCAGCCGCCGTCAGCTTGGCCTCTGTCGGCGAGCTTCGCGAAGCCCCGGCCTTGTCGTCGATCTCCAAAGCTTCGAAAAAAACGGACGTCGCCGAACGTCTGGTTCGACGGAAAAAATCTTCCAGTCGCTCTTGATCCAGACCTTCGAACCAGCTGCCTGGAAAAATGGCCGAAGGCAAAGAAGCCTCCCTGGCCTGGGATTCGCGGAGGGGAGGAGCGATGGGGGGCGATTCCTCGTCCGCAAGTTCGGTCAGCCGTTTCCTGACCGACAAGCCAGAAGCGAAAAGGACGGCGACGATGGCCAGAAGAGCCGAAAGGCCGATGAGGGTCCAGGCTTGAGGAGAAAGATTCGCGAGCGCCCAACCGCTTGGCTCGGTTTTGCCGACCTGGCCGTTCGACTCGACCGCGCCGACCTGGCCGTTAGAGTCGACCGCGCCGACCGGGCCGTTCGACTCGACCGCGCCGACTGGGCCGTTCGAATCGGCATAGCCGTCGGAAGAGGAATCGATCCCTTGGCCCTGCTCGCCGACCAGCGGAGTCTCCTGGCTTTTGACCGAAACGGGAACGGCCAGAAACAGAGCCAAAAGAAAGACCGTCGGCGCGATGGAGGAAAATAGAAGCTTGAGGTGCGGCGCCCCTGACCTTCCGGCTTGGCGCAATGTGAAAATGAAGCCTTTCATGAAGGTCATGATAGCAGAAAATGAAGAACTGTGCAGCGGAAGCGGCGGAAAGGAGACAAAAAGTCCAGCGGAGACGGTCGAAGGGACAAAATTGACGTCTCGATGGCGTTCGCCCAAAATATAGCCCCACGATTCAAAAACTATTCCAGAAGGCCCTTTTTTGGAGGCTGCTGGCCACGTCCTTTGCAAAAATAAACCAAAACTGAAGCGCCCGCTAAAACCATCGTCGACGAATTAAGGCGAAAACGCGTCTGTTCGCCGAACCATCTCTCCCAGACCGGCAACTCCCGCCTGTTTGAAATCGGAAAGCACATTGGAGGCTTATTTGAAAAAGCAAGCGTCAATTTGAACTTTCGTCGCGAACGATTGGCGGCATATTGGCTCTGCGCCCTGGTTTTGAAAGAAGACTGGAGGCATATCGGCCGAAACGCTAAATAGACGGCAAATGGCCATAATAGGGCCGCAGTTTTTTTTGCCGCGAGCAAAATGATATTATTCGATTTATGCAGGCGCGCAAAAAAAGCCGGCGCCTTTGGACGCTAAAACGTGATTGCAGGATAGGCGCAAAACTAGGCGCAAAACAACGCCCGCTGCGGCTTGGAGTCTCATATGTCATCTGGCTCAAAAATGAAGGTGGCTTTGCCGACGAAAGGCGTCGCCATTCGCAAAAACCAAAAATATGCCACAGTATTTAAAGTTGTCCGCGTCGCCAAAAATGAAAAGGGAACGCCGACCAACGAAAGGGTGGCCATCGGAAGGCTGGACGAAACCGGCTCCATGCTTGTGCCCAACAAAAATTACTGGAGTTTTTACCCCAACGGCAATATTGAAATTCTGCCGCGACACAATTCCATTCGATCCGTCGGAGTCGCATTTCTGGTCGATCATATATTGGAATATCTTGGGTTGAAAAAAATGCTTCTGAACACCTTTGGAGAATCACGCGCCGAACATATTCATGCGGCCGTTCTGCACATGACGTCCAGAGGCAACGGTTTCACGAAAATATCGGACTTTTTCGAAGAATATTCTCTTTATGAACCTCCGCTCGACTCGCCGAAAGCTTCAGCCTTGTTTGCTTCAATTACTTATGACGAGCGGATGAGATTTTTCAAAAAATGGATCGCCAAACACAAGGCAGATTATTATTGGGCTTGTGACGTAAGGTCATTCTCGACAGACTCGGAAAAAATCCAAGACGCCGTAATGGACGACGACAGGCGGAACGAAAAATTAGCTCAAATCAACCTTGGTTGCTTTATATCGCAAGATTCAGGCCTTCCAGTCTACTACGCGACTTATCCTGGTCCCATAACGGACAAATCTCAACTTCCCGACATGACGTCTCATAATGCGGAGTTCAACGCGAAAAATCTCTTGTTCGCACTAGACCGAGATTTTGGCGCGACTGACAATCTGAAATTTATGAACGAAAACGGCTATTCTTATGTATTAGGCGGGAAATTGAGCCAAAAGACGATTTTATCCGCTGTCGATTCTTCTTGGCCCGGCATCAAGTCAACGCGCTTCCGAATAAAATATAGCCTTTACGCCAAGCCTGTCCATGGACGATTCCTTGGCGTCTATTCGACTGTTCATGTGTACTTCGATCCGGACTTGGCGGAACGCCAAACCAGCGAACTGCTCAGGGCCGTCGAAATTATGGAGACGGAACTTTCCAGAAAAAAAGAACTGACGGAGAAAACGGCCAAGCGTCATCGCCATTATTTTGACCTTGATCTTAACGGCGACGACGCTTTCATTTACTCAAAAAATTTCAATAAAATTGACGAGGCGGCAAAGCGCTTCGGCTTTTTTTGCCTCCTTTCCAACGCGGATCTTGACGGCAAGGAAATCCTTTCAATCTATCGGCGAAAAGACGTCATTGAAAACAATTTTGTCGACATAAAGAACTATGACGACGTGAAACTAGCGCGAACCGATTATGCGGCCGCTGTCGAAGGCAAACTATTTTGCTCTTTCATTTCTCTCATTGTCGCCGCCGAGATTGGCGAAACGCTGAGAGAGACGATGGCGGAAAAGTCCTGGAGCAAAGATGACGTGATTTCCGAATTAGAGAAGATCAGACTGATCACGGCTTCTGAAAACCGAAGAGAGATGAACCCGATGACAAAGACGCAAAAATTGATATTTGAAAAATTTGATCTGGATGAAACTGATCTTCTTGCTTATCTGTCCCGAGGTTGACCGGCGCCTTTGCCGGAGCATAAAAACCGCCCGAGACAGGCCGCCTAGAATTGGAAGAAGAGCCGCGAAAATTATCGCCGCTATCGACTTTTTTAGTTGGCGCGCAATATATGGACTGTGGTATATTTGAGTCCATTGATGTCATTTGGCTTTATTTTTCCCTGGTTTTGCCCCCAGGCGACATTGAAGTCGCGCGTTCCGACAGGTATTATGCCAGTATGGAACAACAGGAGATACAATATGCTCAATTTAAACGAACTGAATAAATATAAGGAGGACAATCGAATCGAGGCAAAGCGGGCTGCGGGCGGACTGCCGAAGAGCCTTTGGGAAACTTATTCCGCCTTCGCCAACACGCAGGGCGGTTATATCCTGCTTGGCGCGGAGGAGCAGGAGGACAAGGCTCTCAACATAGTCGGCGCGCCTGATCCCGAGAGACTGGTCAAGGAGTTTTGGGACACCATCAACAACCGCCAAAAGGTCAGCGTCAACATCCTCGCCGACAGGCACGTCCGGATCGAGGAGATCGAAGGCAAGCACATCGTAGCAATCGACATCCCACGCGCCGACCGCCGGGACAAGCCGGTCTACATCAACAACAACCCCATCAGAGGCTCATACCGCCGCAATTGGGAGGGCGATTACCACTGCACCGAGGAAGAGGTGCGGGCTATGTTTGCAGACCAAGCTACCACAACACAGGACACAAGGGCGCTGGAGCGGCTCGGACTTGACGCGTTCGACTACGAAACGGTGCGCCGCTACCGCATTATCTTCTTCAGCGCCCGCCCCAAGCACGTCTGGGAGAGCCTTGGGGATGCGGAGTTCCTCTTCAAGCTCGGCTGCGTAGACCGCGCCGAGGACGGAACGCTCCATCCTACGGGGGCCGGCATCCTGATGTTCGGCTACGAGCACGAGATAGTCAAAGAGTTCCCCAACTACTTCTTGGACTATCAGGAGCATGGGGACGAGACCACCCGCTGGACGGATCGCATCATATCCAGCTCAGGCGATTGGAGCGGCAACGTCTATGACTTCTACTACCGGGTCTACAACCGCATCGCGCAGGAGATTAAGACTCCTTTCAAGTTGGTGGGCGACACCCGCATCGACGACACTCCTGTGCACAAGGCTTTGAGGGAAGCCATCGCAAATTGCCTGATCCACGCCAATCACTATGGGCGCCGCGGCATAGTCATTCATAGGCGCCCAGGCCAGATAACCATCGCCAATCCCGGCGGCATGCGCATCAGCATTGACGAGGCTGTGCTCGGAGGCATCTCCGACCCGCGCAACCAGACGCTCATCAAGCTCTTCAACCTGGTGGAGATTGGCGAGAGGTCAGGTAGCGGCCTGCCTGGAATCTTCGCCGTCTGGAAAGACATGAAGTGGCCTGAGCCGGCACTGGAGGAGCAGTTCAACCCTGATCGCACGGTTTTATCGCTTGTTTTGCGTAAAACGAGCGATAAAGCGGAAACGAGCGATAAAAAACGAGCGATGAAAACGAGCGATAAAGCGGAGGGGCAAAAAGGCGAAGCCCGCAAGCAAGCCATCATTGCTTTTCTGACGGATCATGAGTCCTGCTCTGCGGGCGATGTAGCGGATGCCGTTGGCATTAGCGCCGGCCGAATGAGGGTGTACTTGAAGGAGCTGACAAATGTAGGCACAATACTGTCCGAGGGCGCCAACCGCAACCGCACATATAGGTTGAAGCCTTGAAAAAGGCAGCCAATGGGATGCGGAGTTCCTCTTCAAGCTCGGCTGCGTAGACCGCGCCGAGAACGGAACGCTCCATCCCACGGGGGCCGGCGTCCTGATGTTCGGCTACGAGCACGAGATAGTCAAAGAGTTCCCCAACTACTTCTTGGAATATCAGGAGCATGAAGACGAAAGCGCCCGCTGGACGGATCGCATCATATCCAGCTCAGGCGATTGGAGCGGCAACGTCTATGACTTCTACTACCGGGTCTACAACCGCATCGCGCAGGAGATCAAGACTCCTTTCAAGTTGGCGGGCGGCGCCTGCATCGACGATACTCCTGTGCACAAGGCTCTGAGGGAAGCCATCGCAAATTGCCTGATCCACGCCAATCACTATGGGCGCCGCGGCATAGTCATCCATAGGCGGCCAAGCCATATAACCATCGCCAATCCAGGCGGCTTGCGCATCAGCATTGACGAGGCTGTGCTCGGAGGCATCTCCGACCCGCGCAACCAGACGCTCATCAAGCTCTTCAACCTGATGGAGATTGGCGAGAGGTCAGGTAGCGGCCTGCCTGGAATCTTCGCCGTCTGGAAAGACATGAAGTGGCCTGAGCCGGCGCTGGAGGAGCAGTTCAACCCTGATCGTACGGTTTTATCGCTTGTTTTGCGTAAAACAAGCGATAGCGCGAAAACGAGCGATAAAACCGAGCGATAACGCAAAAACGAGCGATAAAAACGAGCGATAACGAGAAAACGAGCGATAAAACCGAGCGATAAAACCGAGCGATAACGAGAAAACGAGCGATAAAAAACGAGCGATAAAGCGGAAACAATCGATAAAAAACGAGCTATAAAAACGAGCGATAAAGCGGAGGGGCAAAAAGGCGAAGCTCGCAAGCAAGCCATCATTGCTTTTCTGACGGATCATGAGTCCTGCTCTGCGGGCGATGTGGCGGATGCCGTTGGCATTAGCGCTGGCCGAGCGAGGGCGTACTTGAAGGAGTTGACAAATGTAGGCGCAATACTGTCCGAGGGAGCCAACCGCAACCGCACATACAGGTTGAAGCCATGAAAAAGGCAACCAGCGAAGCGCGTGGACAGTGGAAAGGCGTCTGACGAGGACGAAGACGAGGTGATAGCCTTGCCGAACGGCGCCCCCTCTCTGGCGTAGGCCCCTCCCCTGTCAGGACAGCAGCCGGAACTGTTATCGGTCGACCGGACATTTTTGATGTCATGAAAAGCCGGATATTTTTGATATGGCGTGACGCATATTTTTTTGGCTGTGAATATGTTCTGTGTTTTAGCGCTAAGTTATTTTTTGACGCCCCCTAAACATAAAGCGGCAAAAACTCGATTAGGATGATTCCATGTTAAATGCAGTCGACGAACGCACAGAAGAATATATGGCTTCCAAGTCAAAAGCGGAGCGCAAAAGCCTCGGGCAGTTCTTCACGTCAAAATCTGCCGCCAGATTTATGGCGAGTTTATTCACAATTCCCTGTCAGAGCGCAATCCGCATACTTGACCCAGGCGCCGGCTCCGGGGTCCTGTCAGCGGCATTGATTGAAAGACTGGAGAGCGGGTAATGTCACGATTGTATTGACATAAAAAAATAGGATTCAATTTTACTACTATGCCTTCATACTTTGGCTTTCTGGGAAATTGGCTGATTCGGCTACATTACTTTCCCCTAATTTTTGGGGTT